>DASXRN010000338.1:0-4738 GCA_036506595.1 Polaromonas sp.
GATTTCGTGGGCCACCGCCGCCGACATACGCCCCATGGCCGCCATTTTCTCGGTTCGTACCCGTGCCTCCATCTCGCGCAGGTCCTCCAGAAACATCACGCAGAGACTTTCATGCGTGCCATTTCGCGACGCGGCCAGGCGCGTGCGCACATGCAACCGCCGGGTGTTGTGGTCTGCATAGAGAAGGCTGATGTCCGCTTCCTGCGGCCACTGCTTCATGAAGGTGTGATGCATCAGCTGGAGCAAGGGTTGCCAGCCGGTTTCCGTGGTCAGCTTGAAGGATGTGCTACTGAGGTCCCCCTGTATGGCCAGCAAGCGCCTGGAGGCCGGATTCGCCGCGCGCACAATGCCGTTGATGTCGACCACGAGAACACCATCGGCCAGCGTTTCAATCACCAGTTCATTGACCTGGATTTGCATGCGCGCCGCGGACTGGCTGGTCTTGGCCCGTTGTTCTACCCGCGCCAGCCGCAGGGCCAACTGGTTGGCCAGCAGCGCCACCAGAAAAAATCCCGAACCGCTCAGGCCGGCCTGCAGGAAGCGTGCGTTGAAATCGCCCGGTGATTGCAGTGAACTCGACCAGGCATCGGCCAGCAGCAGCAGGGTGACGCTGGCGGCCGTGCCGAAAGCCAGCAAAATCGGCCCGAGAATCGACGACAGCAGCACCGGCAGGGCAAACAGCGGTGTGTAGTTGATGCCGCTCGACTGCAGGAAGTTGAGCAGGGAGAAGGCGATGACGTCCAGGCCAATCGTTGACACCCATTGCGCATCAAAGGTGTTGCCAGGCGGCCGGGGCCTGGCCCAAAGCCGCACCGCGACGGTGGCGCACAGGTAGGCAAGGCTCACGGCGATGGACCAGCGATTGGTGGTGTTGCCCAAGGCATGGATGACGGCTTGCAAAACCACCAGCACGCCGGCAATCGCGACGCGTGCCGCCATGAACACACGCCAGAGGCGGCCGAAAGAGCCCTGCCTGGGTTGTTCCGCCTCCCAGGCGCCGGAAGTCGTCTCCAGGGCGCCAAACCATGAACTGGCTTCGGCGCTCATTGAGTGCCTTGCCCCATAAATATCGAAACATGAAAACGCGTCTTTTCGCCCATGGCGACGTTGCAAATCCGCGCCATAGCGAGGCTATGGCTGTGGTTTGCGCCTTGCCTTGGACAAAAATCCATCATTTTCATTTTGTTCTGACGTTTATGGGGCAAGGCACTAGTCTTCAGCCTGGCGGCGGTGTGCATCACTGCAGTAAATGCCCTGCTTGCCATTTTTGTTCTTTTTGCCGATCAGGGCCTCGGACCGCGGCAGATGCACCTGACAGACATCGCAAGCCACTATTTCCGTGACACCAGCGCCCTGCCCGGCAGGGCTGCGAGGGCGGGCACGGGCCGCTTCATTGCGTTCGGCCTGCCGGTTATGGCGCCAGAGCCAGAAAACCACCAGCACGAGGGCTGCGACCAGCAGGTATTTCATGCGTGCCTCAAGATGACTTCAAGCACAAAGCGCGAGCCTGCGTAGCCCAGCAGCAGCAGCCCCGAGCCCAGGTAAAGCACGCGCAAGGCTGTGCGTCCGCGCCAGCCCAAACGGGCGCGCCCTATCAGCAAACCGGCAAACGTCAGCCAGGCCAGCACGGAAAAAACCGTTTTGTGGTTCCATAGAAGGCCCAGGTGCGGACCGTACAAGGTCTCGGCAAGCGGCGGGCCGTACAAGGTGTCGGCGAACAGCCAGCCGACCAGCAAGGTGGCCGATAGCAGGACGAAACCCGCCTCGACAAAGCGAAAAGTCAGGCGCTCCAGCGTCAAAAGGGGGATGCCGGTGTCGGTCTGGGCCGCTGAACGGAGGGAGCGCTCGAGTCGCGTCATGAGCCAACCATGCACCACTGCGGCGGCAAACAGGCCGTACGAAGCAATCCCGAACGCCCAGTGAAGCGGCAGCCACGGCGACGAAATGAGGTGGTAGCTGCGACCTGGAAACACCAGCGCCAGCAGAACCGCCCCGGTACCCAGGCCGGCCAATGCCCAGCGCGCCTGCAGTTGGGGAAACAAGCGACTTTCAATGGCATAGACCGTCAGTACCAGCCAGACCGTCATTGACAGCGCCGGCGCAAAGCCAAAGCGCGGCGGTTGTCCCAAGAGGCCTTCGGCCAACGCAAGGGCGTGCAACAGCCACGCCGCCAGCAGCACACCGCTGGTGGCTCTTGAGCCCAAACGCGCGCTCAGCAACGCCAGGACAGCATAGGCGATGGCGGCACCTACCGCCGCTGCAAGACCCCACCAAGCGCTCAAAGCTAAAATCATGGCTAGAGTTTAGCCTTTACCGTCTTCCCTGGCGCTTGCCCAAGCGCCTTCCCAAGCGCTTTTTAACCCCCACCTAACTGCTCCATGTTTGTGGAGCCCGTCCTATGGCCTCAGCCCTTACCGACAAACTCTCCCGCCTCGTCAAGGAAATGCGAGGCCAGGCCCGCATCACCGAATCCAATGTGCAAGACATGCTGCGCGAGGTGCGCATGGCGCTGCTCGAAGCCGACGTGGCCCTGCCGGTGGTGCGCGACTTCATTGCCCGCGTGAAAGACAAGGCGCTGGGCCAGGAGGTGATGGGCTCGCTCTCGCCCGGCCAGGCGCTGGTGGGCATTGTCAACCGCGAGCTGGCGGCGACCATGGGCCAAGGCGTCAGCGACATCAACCTGGCGGCGCAACCCCCGGCGGTCATCCTGATGGCGGGCCTGCAGGGCGCGGGCAAGACCACCACCACGGCCAAGCTGGCCAAGCACCTGATTGAAAAGCGCAAGAAAAAAGTGCTGACGGTGTCCGGCGACGTGTATCGCCCGGCGGCCATCGAGCAGCTCAAGACCGTCACCAAACAGGCCGGGGCCGAATGGTTTCCCAGCACGCCCGACCAGAAGCCGGTGGACATTGCCAGAGCGGCCATCGACTACGCGCGCAAGCATTTCTTCGACGTGTTGCTGGTCGATACGGCCGGCCGCCTGGCGATTGACGAAGTGCTGATGCAGGAGATCAAGGAGTTGCATGCGCTGCTCAATCCGGTTGAAACCCTGTTTGTGGTCGATGCCATGCAGGGCCAGGATGCGGTCAACACGGCCAAGGCCTTCAAGGAAGCGCTGCCGCTGACCGGCATCATCCTGACCAAGACCGACGGCGATTCGCGCGGCGGTGCGGCGCTCAGCGTGCGGCAAATCACCGGCGCACCGATCAAGTTTTCCGGCACCAGCGAAAAAATCGACGGCCTGGAGGTGTTCGATGCCGAGCGCCATGCCGGCCGCATCCTGGGCATGGGCGACATTGTCGCGCTGGTCGAGCAGGTGGCCGCCGGGGTGGACATGGCCGCAGCGCAAAAGCTCGCCGCCAAAATCAAGTCCGGTGACGGTTTTGACCTCAATGATTTTTTAAGCCAGCTCCAGCAGATGAAAAACATGGGCGGGCTGTCCAGCCTGCTCGAAAAACTGCCGGCGCAAATGGCCGCCAAGGCCGGCCAGGTCGATATGGACAAAGCCGAAAAAGACATCAAGCGCAAGGAAGGCATCATCCAGAGCATGACGCCGCTGGAGCGCCGCAAGCCCGAGCTGATCAAGGCGACGCGCAAGCGCCGCATTGCCGCCGGCTCCGGCGTGCATGTTCAGGAAGTCAACCGCCTGCTCAATGAGTTTGAGCAAATGCAGGGCATGATGAAAAAGATGAAGGGCAGCGGCATGATGAAGATGATGAAGCGCATGGGCGGCATGAAGGGCATGCCGAAATTCTGAAAAGCCGGTTTTTTCAAGTAAAAACAGGCTCTAGCCCAGTAAACATGGGTGCAAGCAGCTATCAAAATACTAGCTCATGCGCCGCCCCTAAAGCCCGATTCCCCGCACCCAGGCCACGTTCAGGCAACGCGCAAACGCGGCTTGGCCAGCCGGCTGGCATGCAGCCAGGCGCGGCGCAGCACGGCGGGTGAGCGGGTCTCTTCGGGAATCAGCAAATAGTTTTGCGCGCGCATCGCCGTGCCCACGCCCACCTGGCTGGTCAGCACCGTCATCGGAATGGCCAGCAGCAGCGGCAGCCCCACGGGCAGCAGCCAGACCAAAGCGCGTGCGTCAATCATGGCAATGCCCGCTGCCAGCAGCAGAATTACCCCGCTCATGGGCGCAAGCTGCGCCAGCGCATGGCGCCAGGGCACGGCCGCAGCCTCGCGCGGGGGCGATTTCCATTCGAGTTTCAGGCCGGTCAGGGCGATCACCACAAACAGCGAATGCGCCAGCATGCGGATGGGCGCCTGCAGCAGGGCAATCAGCGTCTCCAGCAGCGCGCTGCGCAGCAGGCTGGCGGTGCCACCATAGCTTTGCTGCTGCCGGTTGATCAGCACGGCCGCAATGCCCAGAATGCGCGGCAAAAACAGCATGCACAGCGTCCAGGCCCAGAGCGACATCAACTCGCCAGGTAGCTTCACCGGATCAAGCATCCAGTCGGCCACCATGGGCGCACCCGACAGCCACAGCGCCGTTCCCAGCGTCAGAAAGCCCAGCCACAGCGGCGCTGACAGGTAAGCCATGGCACCGGTGCCAAACATGGAGCGGTGCACAGGGTGAATGCCGGGCTCGGCAATCAGGCGCGAGTTTTGCAGATTGCCTTGGCACCAGCGGCGGTCGCGCTGCAGCTCGGCGAGCAAATCGGGCGGCTGCTGCTCGTAGCTGCCCACCAGGTCGGCGACCAGCCAGACGTGGTAACCGGCGCGGCGCATCAGTGCG
>DASXRN010000339.1:0-5283 GCA_036506595.1 Polaromonas sp.
CTCGGACCGGCGCTGGCGCAATTTCGACGCCTTCGATCTCGGACTCAATCTGGCCCGCTAACCCACCGAGGAGAAACCATGTCCGCTGTACTTGCCCAAGCCAAGCCCCGTTCGGTCATTCATGAGTCGCTGCGCATTGCCGGCGAAAAGGTGGCGTGCGAGCGTGTGATCGAAGTGACACACCCTTACACGGGCGAGGTCATCGCCACCGTGCCCAAAGCGACGCTCGAAGATGTGAAGCGCGCCCTGCGCATCGCCCGCGACTACCGATCCAAGCTGACCCGCCACGACCGCTACCGCATCCTGATGAAGGCCGGTGAACTGGTGGCCGCCCGCCGCGACGAGATCGCGCGCCTGATCACGCTCGAATCGGGCCTGTGCCTGAAAGACACGCAGTACGAGGTGGGCCGCGCCTCCGACGTGATGCTGTTTGCCGCCAACCAGGCCCTGGTGGATGACGGCCAGGTGTTCTCCTGCGACCTCACGGCCCATGGCAAGAGCCGCAAGGTCTACACGATGAAGGAGCCGCTGCTGGGCGCGATCACGGCGATCACGCCGTTCAACCACCCCTTGAACCAAGTGATCCACAAGATCGCGCCGGCGGTGGCCACCAACAACCGGGTCGTGCTCAAGCCCAGCGAGAAGACGCCGCTGGCCGCCTACCTGATTGCCGACATCCTGTACGAAGCCGGCCTGCCGCCCCAGATGTTGTCGGTGGTGACGGGTGATCCTGCGGAAATTGCCGACGAGCTGCTGACCAGCCCCGATGTCGACCTCGTCACCTTCACCGGCGGCGTCGCGATCGGCAAGTACATCGCCGCCAAGGCGGTCTACAAACGCCAGATCCTCGAGCTCGGCGGCAATGACCCGATCATCGTGATGGACGACGCTGACCTTGAAGAAGCGGCGACCCTGGCCGTGAGTGGCTCCTACAAGAATTCGGGCCAGCGCTGCACCGCGATCAAGCGCATGCTGGTGCAGGAGAGCGTGGCCGACCGCTTCGTCGAACTGCTGGTGGAGAAAACCAAGGCCCTGAAATACGGCGACCCGTTCGATCCGTCCATGGACATGGGCACGGTCATTGACGAGCCCGCCGCGATCCATTTCGAGAAGGTCGTCAACGAGGCCATCGCCCAAGGCGCCAAGCTGCTGGTGGGCAACGTGCGGCGCGGCGCGCTGTACTCGCCCACCGTGCTCGACCATGTACGGCCCGAGATGACGGTGGTCAAGGAAGAGACCTTCGGCCCGGTGTCGCCGGTGATCCGCTTCAAGACCCTGGACGAGGCGATCCAGATCGTCAACGGCACGGCCTACGGCCTTTCATCGTCACTATGCACCAACCGGCTCGACATCATCACCCGCGTTGTGCAGGAGCTGCATGTGGGCAGCATCAATGTGCGCGAAGTGCCGGGCTACCGGCTGGAAATGACACCGTTTGGCGGCATCAAGGATTCGGGCCTGGGCTACAAGGAAGGCGTGCTCGAGGCGATGAAGAGCTTTTGCAACAGCAAGACCTATTCACTGCCCTGGTAACAGGACTTGCCACCGTTAATCCCCTCCCAATCACCCAAGGAGACAAACACCATGTTGATCGGAATCCCCAAGGAAATCAAAAACCATGAGTACCGCGTCGGCCTGACGCCCTCGTCGGTGCGCGAGCTGACGTCGGCGGGCCATCGCGTGATCGTGGAGCGCAACGCCGGTGCCGGCATGGGTGCCACCGATGCCGAATACGAGTTGGCGGGTGCCGGCATCGTCCAGGGCGCCGACGAGGTGTTCGCGCGTGCCGACATGATCGTCAAGGTCAAGGAGCCGCAAGCCCAGGAGCGCGCGCAACTCAGGCCCGGCCAGCTGCTGTTCACCTACCTGCATCTGGCCCCCGATCCGCAGCAGTGCAAGGAGCTGATCGACAGCGGAGCCGTCTGCATCGCCTACGAGACCGTGACGCAGGCCGGCGGCGGCTTGCCGCTGCTGGCGCCGATGTCGGAAGTCGCGGGCCGCATGTCGATCCAGGCCGCGGCGCACAGCCTGGAGCGCGTCCATGGCGGGCGCGGCATTCTGCTGGGCGGCGTGCCCGGCGTGGCACCGGCCAGGATCGTGATCCTGGGCGCCGGCGTCGTGGGTTCCAACGCGGCGCAAATGGCGGTGGGTACGGGAGCCCAGGTCGTGGTCATCGACCGCAGCCTGGACGCGCTGCGCCGCATGGACCGGTTGCTCGGTGCGCGCGTGACCACCCTGTTCTCGAACCGCGACAACATCGAAGAACAGGTGCTGTCGGCCGACGCCGTGATCGGCGGTGTGCTGATCCCCGGCGCCGCGGCCCCCAAGCTGGTCACACGTGCCATGCTGTCACGCATGAAACCGGGCTCGGTGGTGGTCGACGTCGCGATCGACCAGGGCGGCTGCTTTGAGACCTCGCACGCCACCACCCACGCGGACCCGACCTATGTGGTCGACGGCGTCGTGCATTACTGCGTGGCGAATATGCCGGGCGGCGTGCCGCGCACCTCCACTTACGCACTCAACAACGCCACCCTGCCCTTTGTACTGGCGCTGGCGAACAAGGGCTGGCAGCAGGCGCTGAAAGACGACGCCCACCTGCGCAACGGCCTCAACGTGGCGGACGGCAAGGTGACTTGCCGGGAAGTGGCCAACGACCTGCACTACACCTACCACGACCCCCTGACCTTGCTGGGATCCTGATCCATGGAACAACGTCCCTACTGGCTGTCGCAGGCGCTCGCCGCCGAAAACGGCGGCCCCGCCCCGGCGCTGGTGCGCGACACGCGCGCCCAGCTGTGCATCATCGGCGGCGGCTTCACTGGCCTGTGGACCGCCATCCTCGCCAAAAAGGCCAGGCCCGAACTCGACGTGGTCGTGCTCGAGGCCGATGTCTGCGGCGGCGGCGCCAGTGGGCGCAACGGCGGCTGCGCGCTGACCTGGTCCACCAAGTTTTTTACGCTGCAGCGCCTGTTCGGCGAGGCCGAGGCCGTGCGCCTGGTGCGCGCTTCCGAGCAGGCGCTGCTCGACATCGAGGCGTTTTGTGCCGAGTACGGGATCGATTGCGAATGGCGCCGCCACGGCACGCTGTTCACCGCGACCTCGCAGGCGCAAGTTGGCGCCTCCGATGCCGTGGTCGCCGCACTGGAAGCCCGCGGCATCCACTCCTGGCAACGGGTGGCCCAGGACGAACTGCAGCGCCGCGCCGGCTCGCGCGCCCACCTCGAAGGCTGGTACTCGCCGCAGGCGGCCACGGTGCAGCCGGGCAAGCTGGTGCGCGGCCTGCGCCGGGTGGCTTTGGCGCTCGGCGTTCGGCTGCATGAGAACACAGCCATGCTGGGCCTCGAAGAGGGCTCGCCCCCCGTGGTTCGCACACCGCACGGCAAGGTGACGGCCGACCGCGTGGTGATTGCGATCAACGCCTGGATGGCCCGCAGCTTCCGCGAGTTCGAGCGCAGCATCGCCATCGTCTCCAGCGACATGGTCATCACCGGGCCCGCCGCGCCCGAGCTGGCAGCGTCCGGGCTCGACGCTGGCATCTCGGTGCTCGATTCGCGCATCTTCGTGCACTACTACCGCAGCACGGTCGATGGCCGGCTGATGTTCGGCAAGGGCGGCAACACCTTTGCCTATGGCGGGCGCATGCTGCCGGTGTTTAACCAGCCCTCGCCCTACCGCGAGGACCTGACCGGGCGCCTGCGAAGTTTCATCCCGGAACTGGCCGACACGCCGATTGCCGCCAGCTGGAACGGCGCCTCCGACCGCTCGGTCACCGGCCTGCCCTTCTTCGGCTGCCTGCGCGGTCGCCCCGACGTGTTCTACGGCTTCGGCTACTCGGGCAATGGGGTCGGCCCCAGCCGCATGGGCGGCGAACTGCTGTCTTCGCTGGCGCTGGGACTGGACAACGAATGGACGCGCAGCCCGCTGTTTCGCGGCCCGCTCGGACGCTTCCCGCCCGAGCCGATCCGCTTTGTCGGCTCGCTGATCGTGCGCAACGCGGTGCGGCGCAAGGAAGCCGCCGAAGACCGCGGACGCCGCCCCTTCCTGCCCGACGTGATGCTGTCGCGCTTCGCCGCCGCCGCGGGCAAGGCGGACAAGGCGGACAAGGCATGATCCGGCGCGCCAAAAGCCTGTCGCTCGCGCTGGGCCTTGCCCTGCTGGGCGCGCTACCCCTCGTCCATGCCACGGAAACCCCGGGAATCACCCTGGGCATCATCGCGGCGGGGGCCACCGTGGAGCAGACGCTGGAGATCTGGAAACCCTTGACGGACGCATTGTCCAAAGAACTGCAGACGCCGGTGCGTGCCGTCGCCTCCAAGAACTACGCAGACATTTCCAGCGGCATCAAGGAGGGCAAGATTCAGGTCGCGTGGATCAACAACAAGCTGGCGGTCGACCTGGTGGAAACCGAGCAGGCGCAAATCTTTGCCCAGATGGTCAGGCTCGACAAGACCCGGGGCTACAAGTCGGTGTTGATCGTGCCCAAAAACAGCCCCATCAACGCCGTGGCCGATGCCCTCGGCCAGCCGGGTGTCTACACCCTGGGCCTGGGCGCAAAGAACTCCACCTCGGGTTACCTGGTGCCCTACTACTACGTATTCCAGAAGGCCAAGATCGACCCGGCCAAGCATTTCAAAAGCGTCACGCACGGCACGCACCGCGAGAACTTCCTTGCGGTGGCGGAAGGCCGGGCCGACATGGGCACCAACAACACCGAAGACCTGCCCCGTTTTCAGGCCGAACTGCCCGACAAGTTCGCCCAGATCAAGGTCATCTGGGAGTCGCCCCTGATTCCCAACGACCCGCTGGTCTATCGCAAGGACCTGCCGGCCGCCACGCAGCAACGCATCAAAAAGTTTTTCATCGCCTACGGCAAAACCGAGGCGGAAAAAGCCACGTTGAAAAGCATCAATGGGCTGTCCGGTTTCGTCGCCTCCTCCAATCACCAGCTGCGCCCCATTGTGGACCTGGAGCTGTTTGATGCACTGACCAAGGCCATGGCAGGCAGCAACGCAAACGGCACCGCCAGCTTCAATGGGGTTGTCGACCAGCTGACCGCAGCCCGCCTGGACACCATGCTGAACGCCACGCGCTTTGATGCCAATTAAGCGGTCACGCGTCGGCCATCCACTCGCCAAATCGGCGCAGGTCCACATTGCCGCCGCTGATGATCACCCCCACGCGCTTGCCCGTAATCGGCAAACCGGCCTCGCAGGCGGCCGCAAAACCAAGGCAGCCGGTGGGCTCCACAATCATCTTCATGCGTTCGGCAAAAAAGCGCAT
>DASXRN010000340.1:0-4302 GCA_036506595.1 Polaromonas sp.
CGCGCAAAGCGGTTGATGCGCTGCATGGTGGCAAAGTCGATCGTCGAGTTCTGCAGAATCGTGTACGGTGTCTGCGGGTCGTAGGCCATGGCAAAGTCGGCCGTGTGCCGCGTGATCGGCGTGCCGCGCAGGCGCTTCAAAATGCCAAACTGGATTTCGTGCGGGGCCAGCTCGTAAAGCTTGTCAAAGCCTTGGGCAAAGCTTTCCAGCGTTTCACCGGGCAGGCCAAAAATCAAATCGGCATGCACATGCGCCTGGCTTTGCCCCACCAGCCAGCGCAGGTTGTCGGCGGTCTTGGCGTTGTCTTGCCTGCGCGAAATGCGCTGCTGCACCTCGGGGTTAAAGCTCTGAATGCCGACTTCAAACTGCAGCGAACCGGCCGGGAACTGCACGATCAGCGCCTTCAGGCGGTCCGGCAGGCTGTCGGGCACGACTTCAAAATGCACAAAAATGTCTGGCGTGGTTTGGATCCGGTCGAGGAAAAACTGCAGAATGCGCACCGAAAAATCGACCTTCAAATTGAAAGTGCGGTCGACAAACTTGAAGTTGCGCGCGCCGCGCCGGTACAGCGCGTCCATCTCGGCCATGAACAGTTCAAGCTCAAACGCCCAGGCGGTTTTGTCGAGCGAACTCAGGCAAAACTCGCACTTGAAGGGACAGCCGCGCGAGGCCTCGACGTAGAGCAGGCGCTTGGCCAGGTCTTCAGCCGTGTACTCGTTGTAGGGCAAGGCCAGCTTTTCCAGCGCGGGCTGCTCGCCGGCGATGACTTTCATCAGCGGCTTCGGCCCATCGAGCAAAGCGCGGCACAGCCTGGGAAAGCTCACATCGCCCCAGCCGGTGATCACATGGTCGGCCAGGCGGCAGATTTCCTGCTCACCGGTTTCAAAGCTGACCTCGGGCCCGCCCAGCACGAGCTTGATGCCGGGCCGCAAGGTTTTGAGCAGGCGCACCACCTGGGTGGTCTCCACCACGTTCCAGATATAGATGCCGAGGCCGATCACCTCGGGCTCCAGCGCCAGCAGTTCCTCGACAATTTGCGCGGGGCGCTGCTGGATGACGAACTCGCGCAGCTGCGTCTGGGCGCGCAGGCCGGCGCCGCCGTGCACATCCATATTGGCGAGCAGGTAGCGCAGGCCCAGGGAGGCGTGGATGTACTTGGCGTTGAGGGTAGTGATCACGATGCGCGGCATGGCCCTATTATCGGAGCTGCCTTCTCGCCTGTGGCATTCTGGAACTATTGCCCCCGCCCTTGCTCACACCCTGACCATGAATTTCAAGCGCCCTCTCTTCGTTACACTTTTTGCTACGTTTTTTATAGCTGCTTGCGCACTGTATACGGGGGCCAGTGCTCAAAACCTTCAAAACAATGTGCTCGGCACGGGCAGCGCCAAAGGCGCGGTCGTCAGCACCGAGCAGGTGCGTGCCGAGCTGCTGGCCTGGGCGCCCGAGGGCGTGGCGGCCGGCAAACCGGTCTGGGTCGGCCTGCAGCTGGTGCACCAGCCCGAGTGGCATACCTACTGGAAGAATTCCGGCGACTCCGGCCTGCCGACCGTGCTGGAGTGGCAGTTGCCTGCGGGCGTCACGGCCGGCGAGATTGCCTGGCCCGCGCCTAAAAAGATACCGGTTGGCACGCTGGCCAACTATGGCTACGAAAACACCGTGCTGCTGCCCGTGCCGCTGACGGTAGCACCGGGCTTCAGCGGCTCGCAGCTCGACATCCAGCTCAAGGCCGCCTGGCTGGTCTGCCGCAAGGAGTGCATTCCGCAGGAGGGCGAGTTCACGCTGCGCATTCCGGTTAAAAGCTCCACCGCGATCAACGGCGCGGCGTTTCAGGCGGCGTTTGATGCGGCCCCCAAAGCCCTGCCCACGGGCGCCAGCCAGGTCGAAGTCAGCGGCAAAACCCTCAAAGTGTCTTTGAGCGGCCTGCCTGCGGCCTTGCAGGGCAAGAACCTGGCATTTTTCCCCGAGACCGGCAGCGTGATCGAGCCCGCCGGGGCCTGGCAGCAGGCCTGGCAGGGTGCGTTGTGGACGGCGCAGCTGCCGCTGTCTGGCCAGCGCACTGAAAGCCCCGCGCTGATGCCGCTGGTGGTGGCCCTGGACGACAACTTGAGCAAGACGGCTTACCGCATTGAAGCGCCGGTCAAGGGCAGCTGGCCGCCGGTGGCCGCTGCCGCCGCGCTGCCGCCCGCGCTCGAAGCCGCCCTCAAGGCCAATGCCGCGCTGGGCAGCGCACCGGTGCAGACCAGCGCGCCGGCCACACCGGTTGGCCTGCTGGCCGCCTTGCTGGGCGCGCTGCTGGGCGGCCTGGCTTTGAACCTCATGCCCTGCGTGTTTCCGGTGCTGGCCATCAAGGTGGTGGGCTTTGTGCACGTGAAAAACCAGGCCACGCGCGTCAGCACCGGCTTGGCCTACAGCGCCGGCGTGGTGCTGTCGTTTCTGGCGCTCGGCGCCTTGTTTCTGGGCCTGCGCGCGGCGGGCGAACAACTGGGTTGGGGCTTTCAGCTGCAAAGCCCGGCGGTGGTGGCCGCGCTGGCGGCGCTGTTCACGCTGTTCGGGCTGAACCTGGCGGGCCTGTTCGAATTTGGCAACTTCCTGCCCGCCCGCGTGGCCAGCCTGCATGCGAAAAACCCCACGGTCAACGCCTTTCTGTCGGGCGTGCTGGCCACGGCCATTGCCTCGCCCTGCACCGCGCCCTTCATGGGGGCCTCGCTGGGCTATGCCGTGGGCCTGCCGGCGGTGCAAGCGTTGGCGGTATTTGCGGCGATTGGCCTGGGCATGGCCTTTCCCTACCTGGCGGTCAGCGTCATTCCGGCGGTGGCGCGCGCCCTGCCGCGCCCCGGTGCATGGATGGTGACGTTCAAGCAGCTGATGGCGTTTCCGATGTTTGCCACGGTGGCCTGGCTGGTCTGGGTGCTGGGCCAGCAAAGCGGCATTGACGGCGCGGGCGCGCTCTTGGCCCTGCTGGTGCTGATGGCGCTGGCGATTTGGGCCTTTACCCTGCGCGGTGCGGCCCGCATGGTGATTGCTAGCTTTTCAATAGCACTGTGTGTCCTGGGTTTATGGACGATCGGCCCGAACATCACCAAAACTCTGGATGCAGTACCGGTTGTTTCGGCCTCCGGGCGCTGGCAAGCCTGGGAGCCTGGCCGGGTCGACCAGCTCACCGCCCAGGGCCGGAGCGTGCTGGTGGACTTCACCGCCGCCTGGTGCGTGACCTGCCAGTACAACAAGAAAACCACACTGTCCAATGCCTCGGTGCTGGCCGATTTCGACGCAAAAAACGTCGCCCTGCTGCGCGCCGACTGGACGCGCCGCGACCCGGCCGTGAGCGCCGCGCTGGGCCAGCTGGGCCGCAGCGGCGTGCCGGTGTATGTGATTTACAAGCCCGGCCGCGCGCCGGTGGTGTTGTCAGAAGTGTTGTCCGTCGATGATGTGCGGGCCGAGTTGGCCAAGCTGTAATTCGGCCAACGTATTCCACCCAATCCAATCCAACCCAACGCCAGCATTGGAAGCTCATGAAGCCCACCTCTACCGCCGAGCGCATGCCCCACATCCTCAAGCATTGCCGCACCATTGCGGTGGTGGGCCTGTCACCCAAGCCGCACCGCGCCAGTTTTGATGTGGCGCGCTACATGCAGGCCAACGGCTACCGCATCATTCCGGTCAACCCGAATGCCACCGAGGTGCTGGGCGAAAAGGCCTATGCCTCGCTCAGCGAAGCGGCGCGGCACGAAAAAATCGACCTGGTGAACTGCTTTCGCAACAGCGAAGACATTCCCCCCATCGTCGACGAGGCCATCGCCATCGGCGCCCAGGCGGTCTGGATGCAGCTGGGGATTGCCCATCCGGCCGCCGCCGCCAAGGCCGAGGCCGCGGGCCTGCTGGTAATGCAGGACCACTGCATCAAGATTGACCACCGGGTGTTGCTGTCGCGCGGGCTGCTCACCACAGCGGCTTGCTGAGCTGCTGCGCGAACGAGGAAAACATCAGGTTGAAGCTGATGCTGATCCTCTCGCCAGCGCTGCTGTTGGCATCGACCGAGTGCTCCAGGTAAGAGGGGAACAAGAGCAGCGTGCCCTCGCGCACCCGGACCACGACCTGGTCGGTGTTCTGCGCCGTGAGTTCGGTGACCGGTGGCCGGATGACGCTGGCCTGTTTCCGGGGATCGTGGAAGTTGATGGTGTCGGCGCCCTCGCCGGTGCGGAGGTAGTAAACGCCGCTGAGAAAATTGTTGGGATGACTGTGCAGCTTGTGGGATGCGCCGGGCGCCAGCACGGTGGCCCAGCAGCCTGTGATCTCGTA
>DASXRN010000341.1:0-5004 GCA_036506595.1 Polaromonas sp.
CACACCCGCTTTTCACGGCCATAAAGATAGCCGACCGCCATGGCTGCCAATGTGGATCCACCGAGGACCAACAGGACAGCTTTAGGATACTGATACACGCTGACCATCTGACCGTAAATCGTCGTACCAACAAAAGCCACAAACGGCCAGCCACCCCATCGCATCCAGCGCGGAATGGGCCGGTTGCGCCCTTTGCCGCTTACCCATTCGGTCAATGCCCCTTCAGGGCAGAGTACGCCGCACCAAGCCCGTCCCACAAGCACCATACTCAGAAGAACAAAGGGCCACCAAATGCCCCAGAAGACAAACTGGGCGAAAACCGTCAGATGCGTCAAAACGCGCGAGGTCTCATCCGGTAGCGGCAGCAGCGCAGGAACAATCACCAGAACGCCATAAAACAGCACCACAACCCATTGGAGCAGTCGAATCCAGCGGCCGTGCCGCTGCATCCAATCACCAACTGCAGCCGAAAGAGCGGTCATGTGCGTGCCAACTGTTTAGCCGGACGCATCCACCACCGGATAGCCAGCCAATACCCGAAAAAGACAATTAGAGTCAGCAGCGCCGGACGCGCGCGATAACCAGTAAAAGCGGACACAATCCCGCCAAGGATCGTGCCATCATCCAACAATACCGAGCTGTCCCAGACTTGCGCTTTGAGGGCCGGTAGCGCCTGGACATCGATCAGCTTTTCCACACCGCTGACCAGTAACGCACAGCCCAGCAGCAACAGCAGGACTTCGGTTACCCGAAAAAATGCTCGCCAGGAAATCAGTTTGCCGCCCAGCTGCAGCATGTAAAAAGTGCCACCTGCAAGTATCACACCCAGTCCCAGCGCCAGCCAGAACTGCCCGGAAGCAAACCCGTTGCTGCCCATCGCCAGACTCGACAAAAAGACCACCGTTTCACTGCCTTCGCGCGCAACGGCGATGGCCGCCAGAGAAAACACCCCCCACCAGCGTTGACCCAAGGCACTGTCACTCAGCGATTGCTCCATGTCCTGTTTCAAGCGCCGGCCATGTCGTCGCATCCAAAAGACCATCTGTACGATCAACCCCGCTGCGACCAAAAGCATGCCAGCCCGAAAATACTCCTGCCCTTCATCCGACAGCACTGAGTTTGTCGCCTCTATGCCTAGTCCAAGCAGAAACGCACCCGCCAGGCCAGCGACAACCCCAAACCAGAGGTAGACGATGCCACGCTTGCCCGATGGATTGTGGGACAACCAAGCGTGCAAAATCCCCACAACCAACATCGCCTCCACGGTTTCCCGCCACATGACGAACAATATCTGACCGAAGTTTTGCATCGTTTTATGAGTGCGTTATCACGGTAGGACGCTCATTTGGCAACAATGCTGCCTTGTCCAACCTGGACATGAAAGTCGTCGAAGAACTTGTATTCGCCCGGGTCGAGCGGGAAGATCACCACAAACGATGACGAGCCGGGACTCAGCGCTTTTTCCTTGCGCAGTTGCCGGCTCTCGAACTCGATGGCTTCAGTGCCCGTGTTGTAAATCTCAATCCGGATTTTCTTGCCAGCGGGGACTTGCAGTTTCTGCGGACTGAACACACCGTTGTTGCAGTACAGCTTGAAAGTCGGCAAGTCTTCTGCCGCAAGCGCAACGGGAACAAAAGTCGCCAGCAAGCTTGCGAATAGTAGGGGGAGTAGTTTTTTCAGCATCTTGGCCTTCTGTACCAGGACTGGGCCACGCAATAAATGCGGGCCGCGAAACTGATTGAGGTTCAGTACCCACCCTTTTTACCGGTACCTGCAAAGGTGAAGTCATAAGTCAAATCAAACTGTTTGAACCATGGACCTACCCCGGTTTCCTTGTCGACGTGACGGCCAAAGTGGGCGTGCGAGTTGGCCGATGGCGGCAACACGGTGAGCTTCAGTTTGTATTTGCCTGGCCCCGCCAGCTTGACGTTGTCGCCATAGTGGGGACCGTCGTTGGCCACCATCGGCATCAAGTCACCTTCGAGTTTGTAGTTGCTCCCTGCCTTGGTCAGTTCAAATTTGATGACCAGATAAGGCATCCAGTCGCCTTGAGCAAATCCGTTGGGGTTGTTTTTGGTCGCGTGAATGTCGGCTTCGAGGTGAATGTCGGACTCCTCCACCTTTTTCATCATGCCGTCGGGGTCCATTTTGACCGGCTGCAGGTAGACCGCACCAATTTCCATGCCGTTGACAGTCTGGTGTTTGCCGATAGGGGTTTCTGCGGCCAGACTCAGTCCGCAAACGAGGGAAAGACTGGCAATCAATGTGGAAAAGATCAATTTTTTCATGAGTGTGAACGCTTTCGTTACATTGGTTTGAGCCGGGAAATCTTATCATGAGAAATGAGAACAATTAGCATTTAGATTTGAATCTAATGATCCGGCCCCTGCAGGACAGTGCTATTCCACAGCCAACAAGCACGCCGTGATGTCGCTGCAAACGACTACAGGCAGATGGCGCGATGCCGTGAGAATCCGTTCACGATCTCAGCGGCAGCACTGGCAATAGCGGGGTGAGACAAAAGAAATACCCGAGCGACATCAGTCGAGAGAAGTTCGAAGAGATTAAGGCGTTGCTGGAGAGCGTGCGCAAGAAGACCAAACCCAGAACGGTAAGCAACCCGCGGATATCAGTCTGATCCATAGTCGCAGTAGCAGAAGACTTGTGCCGTATCCCACCGTGCCACTGACCCAACATTGAAATCCCGTGCCCCCCTTGGCTCGTTGTATTTCTATTGCATTGACGTTATTAATGAGAATCATTATCATTGCGTTTCCTTTTGACATTTACGCGCAATGATTGAACTACTCAAACCCCTTGTTGTCTACGCCCACTTGCTGGCCACCTGTATTGCCCTGGGCTCGGTCTTGCTGGCGGATCACCGCCTCTGGCGCTGGCGGCGGCGACGGCTGAACCCAGCCATGATCGTCCAGCTGAAAGAGACGCAGGGGGTGGTTAGCCTGGCCTTGACTGCCCTCTGGCTCAGCGGAGCGCTGCTGATCGGGCTCGGTTATTGGCAGGAAGGCAGCCACTACCTGCTCAACCCCAAACTCTGGGCCAAGGTCAGTGTGGTCAGCCTGCTTACGCTCAACGGTATCCTGCTGCACCAAGTCGGCTTTCCTCTGTTGCAACGCGCCGCTTTTGTCGCCTTGCCCTGGAGCGACCAGATTCGGCTTGGGCTGCTGGGCGCACTCTCCGGCACCGGCTGGCTGTTCGCCGCCTTTCTGGGCATTGCCCGGCACTGGAACCATGTGCTGCCCTACCACCAGGTCATGTCGATTTTCGCTACGGCCCTGTTGATGGCAACGCTGGTCGCTCTCACCGTGGTCAGCGGTCTTCGACGACTGATGAACAGCCGGGGCGACCTGCTGGGTAGCTCGAACGGCTTGGAGATTCAACAGCCAGAGCGCATCTGATCCACACCGCCGATCTCAGAGTCGCTGCGGTCGAGTCATTCGCAATGCGAATGCGATCTGTTATCATTTCGATTACTCCATAAAAACAACATACCCACCATGTTCGAAACCCTGTGCGCTAGCTTCCGCGAAGGCTTGGCGGCGCAAATCATGTCGATCCTCCTGGTCCTGGCGCCCATGCTGTGGCTGCTGGCCGCGCATTACCTCGATCAAAAGAGACTCAAAGCCGCCTGAAATTCTCCAGGCCCCCACCAGCCACAGCCCCGCCGAGCGGGCGCTGCCAGCCAGCAATTTCGTTGCATCCAGAAGGTCTATCAATAATGAAGAGACGCAGTTTTGTCCTGGCCGGCAGTTCCGCCGCCGTATTGAGCGCTTGCGGCGGAGGCGGCACAGGCAGCGGCGGTGTCGGCTCGGTCACCTCGGCGCAGAACCGGTTTGAGCAGGCGAACCTGGCCGCCTCGTCAGCCAGCCTCAAAGCCAAATTCACCCTGCCCGACATGGTGGATGCCTGGGGCATTGCGATTCGCCCGGCGGGCGCGGGGGGGCACTTCTGGGTCGGCGGTGGCGGCTCGTCCTGGGAGTTCGTGGGCGATGTTCACAATTCCAGCGACGCCAGTCTGCGCGAGATCACGGTCGATCAACTGACCCGCATGACCGTTCCCGAAGCCGGCACAGGTGGCCACGTCACCGGCGTGACCTATAACGGCGCGGCGCTGACATCGGCCAATTTTGTCCCGATCGACAACGCCACCGGCACCCGCCAGACCATGCCCGACAGCACGGGCGCGCTGATCACCATGGAAGGCTCGGCGCGCTTCATCTTCGTGACGGACAACGGCTTCATCACGGCCTGGACCGAGCGGCGCCAGGACACCGGCGACATTCTGCGCAACAACGGCAACGCCCAGAAGGTGTTTGACGGCTCGGCCCTGGGTCACGCTTACTTCGGTGCGGCCGTCAAGCCCGGCAGCTGGGACACGCTGTGGGTGGCCGATTTCGGCAGCGACCCGCAGATCAGGCAGTTCGATGCCGGATGGAACCTGGTGCCGACGGTGGGCTTTGCAAACCCATTTGCCACGGGTACGGGTGGCACGGCCAAGCCCGGCGATTTTGTGCCGTTCAATATTTTGGTGCTCGGCAGCCGGGTGTTCGTGACCTACGCCAAATCGCGCGTCAACCCCAGCGACTTGAGCCAATTCTTTGCTGGGGAGGAAGACGCGCTGGACGCAGACAGCGAGAAAGCCGGCGGCTTCGTCCCGGACCGCGGTCGCCTGGTGGAGTTTGACCTGAGCGGCAACCTGGTGCGCATCTACAAGGATGAAAAACACCTCAATGCGCCTTGGGGCGTAGCCATGGCCCCCGCCTCCTTCGGCGCCTTCGGCGGCGCAGTGCTGGTGGGCAACTTCGGCGGTGGCGGCTACATCACGGCGTTTGACGGCAGCACCGGCAACTTCCTGGGCTATTTGCGCAACACCGAGGGCAGTTTTGTCGCTATCCCCGGCCTGTGGGGGCTGCAATTCGGCAATGGCGTCAGCCTGGGCGACAGCGACGCGCTGTATTTCGCTGCAGGGCCAGAAGACGAGGCAGC
>DASXRN010000342.1:0-12441 GCA_036506595.1 Polaromonas sp.
TGACTTGTATACCCGTTATAGCTTGGCTTGTATACCAGTTATATGTTGTGGCTAATTTGCCGGGACTAGGACGTGGCAGCCTGGCAACGCGATTGCGCCGCCGCCAGCACGCGGCCTTTTTCGTCCTCTACCCAGCCAATCACGCGCAGGCGCTTCGGGTTCGCGCCTTGGGCAATGCTCATGGAGCGGGCCTCAAAAAACCGGTTTTGCTCTGTTTTTGATAGCTGCGTGCGCCCGTCCCATGAGGACTGGAGCAGGTTTCTGACCAGATTTCGCTCTGTCGGCGAGCCTTCGGTGCCCACGGGCAGGGTTTCGACCAGCGCCAGCCAGGAGGTCCAGCGCTGGTTTTTTGCCGCTGCTGGAATTGGTTTGAGCTCTATCGACGCGCCCAGGTAGTCGGCCAGCGGCAGGCCGTGTGCAACGCGCAGCGTCGTGCCCTTGAGCCCTTTCACGGCATGGAGGCGGTGGTGGCTTGCTGCGGGAAGGCCTTGACCCAAGGCCTCCAGCCGGGCCAGCGCATCGCGGGTGGCGACGGTGGATAGCGGCGCGTCGTCGCCTTTGCTCCCCGGGGTCACCCAGTCCAGGGCAACGGCGCGCGGGCCTGGTTTTGGGGTGGCCGGGTCGGTCCAGCAGGTGTCGCAGTCGGCGTTGATGAAACGCTCCATGAGCTGCACCGGCTGCGGCTGGCCGTCGCTGGCGCAAAATGACTGGACTTGCGACTGGGCCCAGGCGCCGGGCACGGCGCAACTGAACAAAGCGGTCAACAGAACAAGGTGTTTCATTTCAGGGCTTCCTACAACGTCGGTATTTTCCCAGATGTCGTTTGGGCTGCCTGGCTCTTACGACCGTTAAACCCTATCCTGCCGCAGCCTGGCCGCGCCTGAGCGCGGTCGCTATCAGGTGGTCCTTGAAACCGCTGGCCGACGCGTTGGGCGCTTGCCCCTGCAGCGTCAGCACCTGCAGGCTGCGCTGGCGAAATTGCGGCTCGCTCACGGGCACGGCCACCAGCTCACCCGCCCGAATGGCGTGGGCTGCGCTGACCAGGGCCGAGAGCGTCAGCACCTCGCCCTGCGTGGTCAGCGCCAGCAAGGTGGGGTAGTTGCCGGTGTAGGCCACCTGGTAGTGCAGGCCCTTGAGGCTGCAGCAAAGGTCCAGCATCTGCCGCACCGTGGTGCCGGCCTCGGGCACGGCCAGCGGATGGCGCACGATGTCGGCCACCGACACACTGCGCCGCCGGGCCAGCGCATGGCCGGGCGCCGCCAGCACCATGATGGGCGCGGGCTGGTTGTGTTCGATCTTCAGGCCCTTTTCCGGGGCCACGGAAAACTTGGCGGCCAGGTCCACCTCGCCGCGCAACAGGTGCCGGCTCACCTCGTCGGGCGTGCCCACTTGCAGGTGGATGCTGCAGCTCGGATGGGCTGCGCGGAACGAGGACATGACCTCCGCCATGAAACCGCAGGCCAGGCCCTCGGTGCAGGCGATGCGGATGCGGCTGGCGCGTTGCCCGCCCAGCCCTTTGACTTCGTCGACCACGCGTTCGGCATCGAGCATGGTGGTGCGCACATAGGCGGCCAGCCGCTCCCCGGCAGCGCTAAGCGCCATGCCGCGGGCCTGGCGCTCGAACAAGGCACAGCCCAGGCTGTCTTCGAGCTTGGTGATCTGGCGGCTGACGGCCGATACCGCCACATGCAGATGCTCAGCCGCCTGAGTCACCGAGCCGGTGCGGGCGACCTCCAGAAAGTAGCGGGTAGCTGTGCCCAGCAAGGACAAGGACATCGGATGGCTTTCCGTGTGACTTGCGTGCGTTGCCGCCAACGCAAGGGAGGTTTGCTTATTCTCAAATTGTGAAAGCTCTTTCAGTTTATTAGACTTTTAGCAATGCTCAAAGGAGATCCAAACATGACGCGCGACCAATTACTCGAATCTGCCTCTGCCTGGTTTGACGCCGGCCATTTCCAGCGCGACCTGGCGCGCCGCGTCGCCTGGCGAACCGAAAGCGACAGTGGCCAGCCCGGCCAAGCCTTGGGCGACTACCTGCGCGATGAAATCGTGCCGTCCCTGACCCGGCTGGGCTTTGGCTGCGAGGTGCTGGCCAACCCGGTCGCCACCGGCGGGCCGCTGCTGGTGGCGCGCCGCGTCGAGGGTAAAGACCTGCCCACGGTGCTGACCTATGGCCATGGCGACGTGGTCAACGGCCAGGACAAGCACTGGCGCGAAGGTTTGAGCCCGTGGCAGCTGACCGCGGAAGGCGACCGCTGGTACGGCCGCGGCACGGCCGACAACAAGGGCCAGCACACCCTCAACCTCGCAGCGCTGGAGCACACCATCGCCGCGCGCGGTGGTCGGCTGGGCTACAACGTGACGGTGCTGCTGGAAATGGGCGAGGAGGCGGGCAGTCCGGGGCTGCGCGAACTGTGCGAACGTGAGCGCGAGCTGCTGCGCGCCGACCTGCTGATCGCCTGCGACGGGCCGCGCGTGCAGGCCCAGCAACCCACCTTGTTCCTGGGCTCGCGCGGGCTGGTCAATTTCTCGCTGCGCCTGCAAAGCCGCGAACGCGCCTACCATTCGGGCAACTGGGGTGGCGTCTTGACCAACCCTGGCATCGTGCTGGCGCACGCCATCGCGTCCATGGTCGACGAACGCGGGCGCATCCAGGTCGAGGGTTTGCGCCCACCGGCTCTGGCGGACAACATCCGTCACGCGCTGCGCAACGTGCAGGTCGGCGGCGGCACGGACGACCCGCAGATCAATCCCGCCTGGGGTGAGCCCGGCCTGACGGCGGCGGAACGCCTGGTCGGCTGGAACACGCTGGAAGTGCTGGCGCTGGGTGCGGGCTCGGCCGAGCGTCCGGTCAATGCGATTCCGCCCGCGGCCGTGGCGCACTGCCAGCTGCGCTTTGTGCCGGGCACGCCGTGGCAGCAGTTGCAGCCCATCGTGCGCGCCCATCTGGATGCCCATGGTTTTGACGCCGTGGCGGTGAGCGTTACCGCCGACTCCCCCGCCACGCGGCTGGACCTGGACAACCCCTGGGTCGGCTGGGCCACGCAGTCCATGGCGATGAGCAGCGGCAAGCCCGTCACCCTGCTGCCCAATCTGGCGGGCTCGCTGCCCAACGACGTGTTTGCCGATGTGCTGGGCCTGCCCACGCTGTGGGTGCCGCATTCCTACCCGGCCTGTTCCCAGCACGCGCCCAACGAACACCTGCTGGCTTCGGTCGCGCGCGAGGGCCTGCAGATCATGGCCGGGCTGTACTGGGACCTGGGTGCGCCGGGTCTGCCCTGGCAGCGCAGCGCGCGTGCTCACTGAACCCTGCGCCCTGTGCTCAAGTTTTTAACCTGAAAAGAGAACAGCATGACATCAACATCACGTCGCGCAACGCTGGTCACTGCCTTGGCCGCTCTGGCGACCAGCCTGGTGAGCCCGCTGGCCTCGGCCCAGAGTTGGCCCAGCAAACCGATCAAGCTGATCGTGCCGTTCCCGCCGGGCGGCGCAACAGACACCGTGGCACGCCTGATTGCCGAGCGCCTGGCGCCCCGCCTGGGGCAGGCCGTCATCATCGAGAACAAACCGGGGGCCGCGACCGTCATCGGTATGGACGCCGTGGCCAAGTCCATCCCCGACGGCCACACGCTGCTGGTCTCGGGCACCAGTAGCTTCACCGTCGTACCGGGACTGCGCAGCAAACTGCCCTTCGACATACTCAAGGACCTGACCCCGATCGCGCTGGTCACCTATGCGCCCCTGGTGCTGGTCACGGCGCCCTCCAAGCCCTACCAGCGCCTGTCCGACGTCATCGCGCAAGCCAGGGCCAAGCCCAAATCGCTGACTTACTCCACCTATGGGCCCGGCACTGCGCCCCATCTTTCCGCGGAGCTGCTGGCCCACGCCGCCGGTGTCGAACTGGAGGCCGTGCCCTACAAGGGCAGTGCCGAAGCCCTGATAGGCCTGATGCGCGGCGATATTGATGTGGGCGTGGAAACCCTCTCGGCCGCCAGTGCGCAGATCAAGGCCGGCAAGCTGCGCGTGCTGGCCGTGACCAGCGGCAAGCGCACGGCGTTCCTGCCGGAAACACCGGGCATGGAAGAGTTGCGCCTGCCGCAGGCCAGCTTTGATGGTTTCTACGCCGTCGCCGCCCCTGCGGGCACGCCGGCGGCGGTGGCGCAGCGGCTGACGCGGGAAATCAGCGAGATCATGGCCTTGCCGGAAGTGAAGGAAAAATGCGCCCAGCTGTCGCTGGAAGCGGTAGCTGTGGGGCCCGACGCCCTGCGTGCGACCATGAAAACCGACATCGCCAGGTTTCGCGAACTGGGGCAGCGGATCAAGATCAGCCTGGATTAGCCATTCCCCGGGTGCGGGCAGGGGTGGATCAACTGCCGGCTTTCTACAATGGGCCCATGTTCCCACAAGTCACCCAAGATTCCCCGCTGCTGCACAACCTCAACCCCGAGCAACACGCCGCTGTCACCCTGCCGAATGAGCACGCCCTGATTCTCGCCGGGGCGGGCTCCGGCAAGACCCGGGTGCTGACCACCCGCATCGCCTGGCTGCTGCAAACCGGCCAGGTCTCGCCCGGCGGCATTCTGGCCGTGACCTTTACCAACAAGGCCGCCAAGGAAATGCTGGCGCGCCTCTCCAGCATGCTGCCGGTCAATGTGCGCGGCATGTGGATTGGCACTTTCCATGGCCTGTGCAACCGGTTTTTGCGCGCGCACTACAAGCTGGCCAATTTGCCGCAGAGTTTCCAGATCCTGGACACGCAAGACCAGCTGTCGGCCATCAAGCGCCTGTGCAAGCAGTTCAATGTGGACGACGAGCGCTTTCCGCCCAAGCAGCTGGCGTGGTTTATTGCCGCCTGCAAGGAGGACGGCCAGCGCGCCAAGGATGTGCAGGTGCGCGACGAAGAAGGCCGCAAGAAAGTGGAGATTTATGCGCTGTACGAAGAGCAGTGCCAGCGCGAAGGCGTGGTGGATTTTGGCGAGCTCATGCTGCGCAGCTACGAGTTGCTGCGTGACAACGCACCGGTGCGTGAGCACTACCAGCGGCGCTTTCGCCACATTTTGATTGACGAGTTCCAGGACACCAACAAGCTGCAATACGCCTGGATCAAGATGCTGGCCGGGCAGGGTGATGAGACCGGCGGCGTCCCTGCCATGCCGGGCGGCTCCGTGGTGGCGGTCGGTGACGACGACCAGAGCATTTACGCCTTTCGCGGCGCGCGCGTGGGCAACATGGCCGACTTCGTGCGCGAGTTTGATGTCAGGCACCAGATCAAGCTGGAGCGCAACTACCGCAGTTTTGGCAACATCCTGGATTCGGCCAACGAGCTGATCAGCCACAACAGCAAGCGCCTGGGCAAAAACCTGCGTACCGAGGCCGGCCCGGGCGAGCCGGTGCGCGTTTACGAGTCGGCCAGCGACTTTGCCGAGGCGCAGTGGTTTGTCGACGAAGTAAAGCAACTGGTGCGCGATGGCACCTCTGCTAAGGAAATCGCGCTGCTCTACCGCAGCAATGCGCAAAGCCGGGTGATGGAAACCGCACTGTTCAACGCCGGCGTGCCTTACCGGGTGTATGGTGGCCTGCGCTTTTTCGAGCGGGCCGAGATCAAGCATGCGCTGGCGTATTTGCGCCTGCTGGAGAACCCGCATGACGACACCAGCTTCATGCGCGTGGTCAACTTTCCGCCGCGCGGCATCGGCCTGCGCAGCATAGAGCAGTTGCAGGACGTGGCGCGCACGGCGGGCTGTTCACTGCATGACGCGGCAAGCGCGGTGACGGGCAAGGCCGGTGCCAATCTGGGGGCGTTTGTGGCCAAGCTCGACGTGCTGCGCGAGCAGACCACTGGCCTTACGCTGCGCGAGATCATCGAGCTGGTGCTGCAGCACAGCGGGCTGGAAGAGCACTACAAGCTGGAGAAAGAAGGCCAGGACCGGCTGGAGAATCTGGCCGAGCTGGTCAACGCCGCCGAGTCCTTTGTGAGCCAGGAAGGTTTTGGCCGTGATGCCGTGGCCCTGCCGGTGGATGAGCTGGGCGTGCGTCTTGCCCAGTCGCCCGCCAGCCAGGGGCTGGATGCCGCGGCAAGCCTGCTGGATGAGCCCCTGCCCGAGTTGCTGGCGCCCGACAGCGAGACCGGCGAAACCCTGAGCCCACTGGCGGCCTTCCTCACCCACGCAGCGCTGGAGTCCGGCGACAACCAGGCGCAGGCCGGGCAGGACGCGGTGCAGCTCATGACGGTGCATTCGTCCAAGGGGCTGGAGTTTGACTGCGTGTTCATCACGGGGCTGGAAGAGGGCCTGTTTCCGCACGAAAATTCGATGAGCGACCAGGACGGGCTGGAGGAAGAGCGCCGCCTGATGTATGTGGCCATCACGCGGGCGCGCAAGCGGCTGTACCTCAGCCATTCGCAAACCCGTATGCTGCACGGCCAGACCCGCTACAACCTCAAGAGCCGGTTTTTTGAGGAACTGCCCGAAGCCGCGCTCAAATGGATCACGCCGAAGAACCAGGGCTTTGCATCCGGTTTAGGTGGCGGCGGAAAGCCGTGGGGAGATGCTATGAATTCAGGAGCTGGTGGTGGCCGTGGTGATTGGGCCAACAGCGTTTTTTCTTCAAAATCCGGCAGTGTGGAGCGGTTTGCCAATCCACCGGTGCCGCCGCAGCGCAACGCGCCTTCGCACGGGCTTAAAAGCGGGATGAACGTGTTTCATGCCAAGTTTGGCGAGGGCAAGGTGCAGATGCTGGAAGGCAGCGGCGACGATGCACGGGCGCAGATCAATTTCACGCGGCATGGCGTGAAGTGGCTGGCCTTGAGTGTGGCCAAACTCACGGTGGTCTAACCTTCGTCGGTGTGGTTCAGGTAGCCGGCAGCAGGCTGCCATTGGCCGCAGCGGCCTTGAGCGCATCACGCCTTTGAAACCACACAACTTCTTTTTCGCTACGGCCTTGCAGCAGGTGCTGGGTCATGAAGAGTCTCCTGGGCTCACAACGGCATCCAGGGTATCGGGCGGGGTGGCCACAAAACTATCACGAAACGTGAAGTAAATCGAGGTGAAAAACATGGCCACGATGATCAGCGCGACGGGAAATATGGCCACCGCCGCCAGCGTGGGGTTGCCCAGCAGGCTGGCAATCAGGGACACCATGAGAGCTGCGAGCATGAAAACGCCGGTCCAGGCCAAGCCGAATACGGTGAGCGCGCCAATGTTCTTGTAGCAGGCCATGAAACTGAAAAACAGGCTCTTGACCGGCGTGATCCCATGCCAGTGCACCAGCGCAGGGGCATGCCAGAACAGCAGCGACAGCGGCAGGTAGAGCACCAGCGCCGCCCACATCGCCATTTGAAAATCACTTTGCCGCACCAGCTCTTCGGTGATCTTGCCGCCCACCAGGTAGAGCTTGGCAAACTGTCCGCCGTCGAACAGGGCCGACACGCCCATCAGGCCCAGAAAGCCCGCCGCATACAGCGCGCCCAGCACCAGCATGGCCTGCTTGCGTTGCTGGCCGGCACGGAAGGCGCTGATCAAAATCGAGGGCATCGGGAATTTACCCTTGGTCGCCTCTTGCGTGGCAGCCATCAGGCCCAGCGTGGCGGCGGGCAGCAGGCCGAGCGCCAGCGCTGCGCCCACAAAGGGCACGAGCGTCGCGATCGACAGCACCGCCATGAACATGAAAAACAGACCCGACATGGCCAGCGGTTGTTGCAAAAAGGTTTTGATGCCGAGTTTGACCCATGTCAAGCCAGTACGTGCGGGAACAATATTCAGTTTCATGGTGGGTGAAAAAGGGATGGGTGTGGCAGGCGCTGCCCAGGTTCAAAAAAGCCTGCAAAAAACTCAGGGATAGCGACGAATTCCACGCTGCAAGCCACAGTTTGCCTGAACCCCGTGTCACGGCCGCGTTGACTGGGCCGCGCTTTCAGCCGTGCTACAGGCTGCAAGGGTGCGTGAGCCGCTCGCGCAGCACACGCTCGAAATGCCCCGGGTCGTGCGCCTTGAGCACGGCCGCCTCGCGCGGTAAATGAAAATCCCACAGCCGCGAGATCCAGAAACGCAGCGCCCCGGCGCGCAGCATGGCGGGCAGCAGGCTGCGCTCCTGTGCGGTCAAGGGGCGCACCTGCTGGTAAGCGCTGATGAAAGCATCGGCACGCGCCGCATCGTGCGCGCCGCTCGCAAGGTCAATGCACCAGTCGTTCAGGCAGACGCCCATGTCAAACAAAAAAGTGTCGCAACCCGCAAAGTAAAAATCAAAAAACCCGGTGAGCTGGCTGTCTTCAAACATCACGTTGTCGCGAAACAGGTCGGCATGCACAGCACCGCGCGGCAGGCTGCGGTAAGCCGATGAGGCGGCAATGTGGTTCTGGTAAGCCAGTTCGCCCAGAATCAGGCTGCGCTGCTCCGGCGAGAGGTGCGGTAGCACCACCGGCACGGTTTCATTCCACCAGCTTAAGGCCCGCAGATTGGGTTGCTGGCGCGTGTAGTCGAGCCCGGCCAGGTGCATGCGTGCCAGCATTTCGCCAACCTGCGCGCAGTGGGCAGGTGTGGGGGCCAGTTCGTGGTGGCCGCGCAGCTTGTTGACCACGGCGGCCGGCTTGCCCTTGAGGCGGTGCAGGATATTCCCCTTGGCGTCCGCAGCCGGGTCGGGCACCGGAATGCCGCGCTCTGCCAGGTGCTTCATCAGGTGCAGGTAATACGGCAACTGCTGAAAGGTCAGGCGCTCAAACAGGGTCAGCACGTACTGGCCGCGCTCGGTGTCTACAAAATAGTTGGTGTTTTCGATGCCGCCTGCAGCGCCCTTGATGCTTTGCAGGGGTCCCAAATTCAAGGAGCGCAACAGCGCGGCTGCCTCGTCAAACGAGACCTCGGTATAGACGGCCATGCCTGAAACTAAATCCTGAACTAAAAAATTAAAACTTCAGCACGTTCCAGACGCGCGAACCATTGGTGTCGGTGCTGGTGGCAGCGGGTGCAGCGCCGCGCGCGCCCTCGGCGGGCTTGACCTCGTAAGCCGCGCCTCCGATTTTGGGTTGCACCGTGATTTGCTGCGTCTCGCCACCCACCCGCAGCTCATCAATGCGCGAGCCGGCGTCTTCGGTGCGAATGCGCTGGATTTTCTTGTCCGGACGCGCCGAAGCGGCCGGCTTCGCCTCTGTCGCCCCGGCGGGCGCGGCATTTTGCGCGGGCGCCGGCGTTTGGGCCAAGGCCGCAGCCAGCGACAGCATGACAAGGGCAGCGGTAACTAGGGGGCGAAAAACGGTTTTCATGTCTACATTGTAGGCTTGCAGGCTGTCTGGAGGAGCATACAGATATCCCCGACAATCGGGCGCTATGAGCACCGACAAAAAAACACTGCTGCTGGTGGATGGCTCCAGCTACCTCTACCGCGCTTTTCACGCCATGCCCGACCTGCGCGTGGTGCCCGGCGACCCGCGCAGTCCGGCCACCGGGGCGATCCGCGGCATGATCAATATGATGCAGAGCCTGCGCAAGGAAGTGCGGGCCGACTACGCCGCCTGCGTGTTTGACGCCAAGGGGCCGACCTTTCGCGACACGCTGTACCCGGAGTACAAGGCCAACCGCTCGCCCATGCCCGACGACCTGCGCAGCCAGATCGCCCCCATCCACGAGGTGGTGCGCCTGCTCGGCTGGAAGGTGCTGGATGTGCCCGGTGTGGAAGCCGACGACGTGATCGGCACGCTGGCCGTGATCGCCGCCGGGCAGGGCATTGAGGTGATCGTGAGCAGCGGCGACAAGGACCTGAGCCAGCTGGTCAACGAGCACATCACCATCATCGACACCATGAACGGCAAAAAACGCGACGTGGCCGGTGTGACGGCCGAGTTCGGCGTGCCGCCTTCGCTGATGGTGGACTACCAGACCCTGGTGGGCGATGCGGTGGACAACGTGCCCGGCGTTGAAAAAGTCGGCCCCAAAACCGCCGCCAAGTGGCTGCAGGAATACGGCTCGCTCGACGCGCTGGTGGCGCGCGCCGGTGACATCAAGGGCGTGGCTGGCGAGAACCTGCGAAAGGCGCTGGACTGGTTGCCCAAGGGCCGCGAGCTGCTGACCATCAAAACCGATTGCGCGCTCGATGCCTATGTGGACGGCCTGCCTGCTATGGATTCGATAGCTATAGGCGACCAGCAGATGGAGGACTTGGCCGCTTTTTATGAGCAATATGGCTTCAAGAGCCTGGTCAAATCCCTGGGTGGCAATGCCGTTGCGGCGCAGCCCCAGGTTTCAGCACCGGCCAAGCCTTCGCCCGAAGCGAAAAAATCAGAGCCCGGCCTGTTTGACGAGCCTGAAGACGCGCCGCATCCCGCTGCCGTCCCGGAAAAACCCGCCAGCACGCTGGCCTACGACACCATCTTCACCTGGGAGGCATTCAACCACTGGCTGGCAAAAATCGAAGCGGCCGAACTCGTGGCGCTGGACACCGAAACCACCTCGCTCGACGAGATGCTGGCTGAAATCGTCGGCATCAGCTTTAGCGTCACGCCCGGCGAGGCCGCCTACATCCCGCTCACGCACGACTACCCCGGCGCCCCCGAGCAGCTGCCGCGTGACGAGGTGCTGGCCAGGCTCAAGCCCTGGCTGGAGAACCCGGCCAAGCCCAAGCTGGGCCAGCATGTCAAATACGACCGCCATGTGTTTGCCAACCACGGCATCGAGGTGCAGGGCTATGCCCACGACACCATGCTGCAGAGCTATGTGCTGGAGGTGCACAAACCGCATGGCCTGGCCAGCCTGGCCGAGCGGCATTTGGGGCGCAGCGGCATCAATTACGAAGACCTGTGCGGCAAGGGTGCAAACCAGATCAAGTTCAACCAGGTCGATGTTGCCAAGGCGGCCGAGTATTCGTGTGAAGATTCCGACCAGACGCTGGACGTGCACCGGGTGCTGTGGCCCCAGATAGCGGCCAATGACAAGCTGCGCTTTATTTACGACCTCGAAATGCAGAGCAGCGAAAGCCTGTACCGCATAGAACGCAACGGCGTGCTGATTGATGCCCCCACGCTGGCCAAGCAAAGCGGCGAGCTCGGCGCGCGCATTTTGCAACTGGAAGCCGAGGTGCACGAGCTGGCCGGCCAGCCATTCAACCTGGGCTCACCCAAGCAAATTGGCGAAATTTTCTTCACCAAACTGGGTTTGCCCGGCGGCAAAAAAACGCCTGGCGGCGCATACAGTACCGACGAAGAAACGCTGGAAAAGCTTGCTGAGGATCATCCAATAGCAGCCAAACTTCTGGAGCACCGGGGCCTGTCCAAACTCAAGGGCACTTACACCGACAAGCTGGCCCAGCTGGCGCACCCCAAAACGGGCAGGGTGCACACGCACTACGCGCAGGCCGTCGCCGTGACCGGCCGCTTGTCGAGCAACGACCCGAATCTGCAGAACATACCGGTCAAAACCGCCGAAGGCCGCCGCGTGCGCGAGGCCTTTGTGGCGCCCGCCGGCAGCATGATTGCCAGCGCCGACTACTCACAGATCGAGCTGCGCATCATGGCCCACATCAGCGGCGACGAAGCGCTGCTGCGCGCTTTCACCGAAGGCATCGACGTGCACCGCGCCACGGCCGCCGAAGTGTTTGGCGTGAGCGTGGAGCAGGTCAGCAGCGAGCAGCGCCGCTATGCCAAGGTCATCAACTTTGGCCTGATTTACGGCATGAGCAGCTTTGGACTGGCGCGCAACCTGGGCATCGAAACCAAGGCCGCCGCCGCCTACATCGACAGGTATTTTCAGCGCTACCCCGGCGTGAAGCAGTACATGGATGAAACCAAACAGAGCGCCAAAAGCAAGGGCTATGTGGAGACCGTGTTCGGCCGCCGCCTCTACTTGCCCGAGATCAATTCGCCCAACGGCCCGCGCCGCGGCGGTGCCGAACGCGCCGCCATCAACGCGCCCATGCAGGGCACGGCGGCCGACCTGATCAAGCTCAGCATGGTCAAGGTGCAGCAAGTGCTCGACGCCGAAAAACGCGGCACCAAAATGATTATGCAGGTGCACGATGAACTGGTGTTTGAAGTGCCTGAAGCTGAAGTCGAATGGGTCAAGACCGAAATCCCCCGCCTCATGGCTGGCGTGGCCGATCTCAAGGTGCCCCTGCTGGCCGAGATTGGGGTGGGTGAAAACTGGGAAAAAGCGCACTGATTTACCCCTACGCGCGCCATGACAGCGATCAAGACCTACGGCATGTCCGAGCGGGCAGACCACCTTGACTTTGACATCCGTTCCCAACTGGTGCGGCCGCCGCTGGTGCGTCCGCACCGGCATGAGTATTTCCAGATCCAGATCAGCCTGCAGGGCGACACCGAGCAGAACGTGGCGGGCACGGTGCGGCCTTTTAGGCGCGGCTACCTGAGTTTTATCCTGCCCTACCGCGTGCATGTGATCCCGCACCCGGAAGGCTCGCGCTACGTCATCATCAACATGGCGCAGCAGTTCTTGC
>DASXRN010000343.1:0-2913 GCA_036506595.1 Polaromonas sp.
GCCGACAGCAAACGAAAGCATACGTTCGATATTCAGAGCGAGTGAGCCACCATTTTCAGGACTTGAAATCCAGTGCCAGAAGTAGTGCTGACAGAGAGGGTCTAGGGTTCCGGGCGCGGCAAACTGGCAGAACACATTGCGCGACGAGAATTCATAGCCTGATAAGGCCGCAACACAAACTAGCCAAATTACCGTTACCAGTATGCCAAGGCGTATCCATCCAGACTTCATGTGCTCTCCTAAGCAACCCAACGTAATGTTGACCGTATCAGCTTGCGGCCCAATTCAGGGCAATAGCATGAGTCCGGATAAAAAAGAACCAGGCAAACAGTGGTCAAGCCTGCTTCTTCTCAAGTTTTTGATGCCTGGTTGTGCATGAGTCCCGGGATTTCCTGTGCTGTGCGTTCATGCTCAGAAGCTTCCATAATCCCGTTCATGAGCACCGAAGGTTTCACGCTTTTTGATACCCCGGTAGGCCGCTGCGGCATCAGCTGGGGGCCGGGCGGTATCACGGGTGTGCAGCTGCCCGAAAGCAGCGATGCCGGAACCCGGGCGCGTTTGTTGCGGCGCTTTCCGGATCTGCCCGCCTTGCCGCCACCCGCCCAAGTGCAGGCGGCCATCAATGGCATCGTGGCGCTTTTAAGCGGTGAGGCGCGCATGCTTGACGCCATCGCACTCGACATGACCGGCGTGCCGCCGTTTCACCGCCGTGTTTACGAGATCACGCGCGCGATTGCACCCGGCTGCACGCGTACCTACGGCGAGTTGGCGCGGGAGTTGGGCGAGCCGGGCGCGTCGCGTGCGGTGGGCCAGGCGCTCGGGGCGAATCCGTTTGCCCCCGTCGTGCCATGCCACCGCGTGCTGGCTGCGGGCCAGCGCTCGGGCGGATTTTCTGCGGGCGGCGGTGTGGCGACCAAGCTGCGCATGTTGCAGATCGAAGGCGCACGCTTTGGCGAAGAGCCAGGTTTGTTTGATGCTTCATAACCCAATTTAATGATCAAATCAGGCTATAGCCACTGTCAGACGGACGCAATCAGCTATTGAATTGATAGCGTTTTATAGCCCCGCCCGCTGGCGCGGCGTTGCCTGTGGGATAGCATGCAACACCCCACTAGAATACGCCCCCTCATGCAAACCCGTTTCTTCAAAATCGCCCTGGTGTTGGGCCTTCTGTCGGCCATCGGGCCGTTCGCCATCGACATGTACCTGCCGGCCTTGCCGCAGATAGGCCATAGCCTGCAGACGGATATCGGCGCGGTGCAGATGAGCCTGACTGTCTTTTTCCTGTCCATCGGTGTTGGACAACTGATTTACGGTCCGGTGTCGGACATGGTGGGGCGCAAGCCACCGCTGTATTTCGGTCTGGCGCTGTTCACCACTGCGAGCGTGGGCTGCGCGCTGGCCGCCGATATCCAGACTCTGGTGGTTTTGCGCTTCGTGCAGGGCTTGGGCGCGGCCGCCGGAATGGCCATACCGCGCGCGGTGGTGCGCGATCTGCACACCGGCACCGACGCGGCGCGGCTGACGTCGCTGCTGATGCTGGTGTTCAGCGTGTCGCCCATTCTGGCTCCGCTGGTGGGCAGCGGGGTGATTGCGCTGGGCGGCTGGCGTGCGGTGTTCTGGGCCGTGACCGTGGCCGGCATCGCCGGGCTGCTGCTGACCGGCATGACACTCAACGAAACGCGCCCGCCCGAAGACCGGGTGGAAAGCAGCGTGCGCAGCGCGCTGGCCGCCTATGCCTTGCTGATACGCGACCGGCACTTTCTTGGCCTGGTCTTTATCGGCGCGTCTGCCATGGCCGGCTTCTTCACCTACCTGGCCAATTCATCCTTTGTGATGATCAATCACTACGGCCTGACGCCAACGCAGTACAGCTTGGCGTTCGCCGCCAACGCGGCCTCGTTCATCGGCGTTTCGCAGTTCACCGGCATGCTGTGTGCACGCTTTGGCCTGGTGCGCGTGGTGCAGGGCGGCGTTCTGGCGTGTGCGGCAGTCATGCTTGCGCTGCTGGGGCTATATCTTGGCGGCGTGGATCGGCTGGCCGTGCTGATTGGCCTCTTTTTAATTGCCAGCGGCTTTATGGGCCTGGTGATTCCAACCACGGCGGTGCTGGCGCTGGACGCGCACGGCGCCATCGCCGGCACCGCATCGGCCCTGATGGGAACGCTGCAGATGCTGGCCGGTGCGACGGCGATGGCCGTGGTCGGCCGCTTCAGCGACGGCACACCGCTGCCCATGGTGATTGGCATGACGGCGGGGCCGCTGCTGGCGCTGCTGCTGACCTGGGGCACGCTGGGTGGGCAGGGGAAGCGCCCCGGGGCTGAGTCGGTGACTTTATTGAAGCGCTGAAGCCGGCGAAACGGGGCCGACACACTGCGCTATCCTTGCCAGTTTCAGCCTGAAGACGCTTATGACATTCAAACCCTTTCCCCTTATTTCTGCCGCGTTGCTGGCGGCCAGTCTTTTATTGCCTGGCTGCAAGGACGCGTCCGACGCAGCGCCCGCCAAGGCCGCCGCCACACCGGTTTCGCTTGGGGCCATCGCGGCCGAAGCCAAGGGTTTCACCGTGGGCAGCCCGATGATCGCGCGCACGGTTTACGTGTTTTTTGATGCCCAGTGTCCGCACTGCGTGGCGCTGTGGGAAGCGGCCAAGCCGCTCAAATCGCAGGCCAAATTCGTCTGGATTCCTGTCGGTATCCTGAACCCGGCCAGCACGGCGCAGGGCGCCACCTTGCTGGCCGCTGCAGACCCGGTGGCCGCCATGAACGAACACGAAGCGTCGATGCTGGCGAAAAAAGGCGGCATCAGCGCGGGCAGCAGCATCGATGCACAAAAAGCTGAGGTGGCCAAAAACACGGAACTGCACGGCCGCTTTGGCTTTACCTCCATCCCGACCATTGTGGGCACCCATGC
>DASXRN010000344.1:0-2219 GCA_036506595.1 Polaromonas sp.
CACGGCACTGTGCGCCGAGCGCAGCACCGAATGCCAGGTGTGGGGACCGATGGGGCAGGACAGGTCGCGCAGGTAGTAACCCGCCTGAGCCACGACGGAGGGCGATGGGCACGGTCCGCGCTGCGCCTGTCCGGCGCCGCCATAGGGCGACAGGTTGGGCAGCACCTCGATGCCGGGTTCGAGGCCGGGCTGCTTGACTGCCATCCAGCGCGCGTAAGCACCCTCCAGGAAGTCGAGGTAGTCGGCGCTGTGCACGGTCTCCAGCGGGACGCGCCCATAGTCCGGCGGCGTGGCCACGGCTATGCCATGGGCTGCCAGCGCGGCCTGCAGGGCGTGGGCCCGGGCCGGCAGGTCGGTCGGCTTGCAGAGGCGGCCCAGCCGCATGAACTGCTGCGGGTCGTGCAGCAGCTGGTCGTCGGCAAAAAAGGCCTGCATCACGGCTGCTCCTGCTCCAGCCGGACCATGGCCCGGTCGAAGCGGGCAAACATCTCGTCGACCTGTGCGGCCGTGATGATCAGCGGCGGGCAGAACGCCACCGCGTCACCCATGGCGCGCACGATCAGGCCTTGCTCCTGGGCCAGTTGGGCCAGGCGCGCGCCGGTCTTGCTGGCGGGGTCGAAGGGGGTTCGGCGGGCCTTGTCTGCCGCCAGTTCGACGGCGCCGATCAAGCCCACGCAGCGTACCTCGCCCACCAGCGGGCGGGATCCGTAGCGCTGCAGGCCCTGCTGGAACTGCGGCGCCAGCGACTGCACATGCGCGAGCAGGTGTTCATCTTCGTACACCTTGAGCGTCTCAAGCGCCACAGCGGCGGCCACCGGATGGCCCGAGTAGGTGAAGCCGTGGCCGAAGGTGCCGATCTTCCCACTGTTGGCAGCCACGGCCGCATGCACCTTCTCGGACACCATCACGGCCGAGATCGGCATGTAGCCCGAGGACAGGGCCTTGGCCGAGGTCAGGATGTCGGGTTGCATGCCGAAGGTGGTGGAGCCGAACATCTCACCCGTGCGGCAGAAGCCGCAGATCACCTCGTCAGCCACCAGCAACACCTCGTACTTGCGCAGCACCGCCTGGATCTTTTCGAAGTAGGTGGCTGGCGGCACGATCACGCCGCCGGCGCCCATCACTGGCTCGGCAAAAAAGGCGGCCACGGTGTCCGGGCCTTCCGCGAGGATGCGCTGCTCCAGCGCTTCGGCCAGCCGGGTGGCGAAGGCTTCCTCGCTTTCGCCCGGCTGGCCGTAGCGGTAGTGGTGCGGGCAGTCGACGTGCAAGATGCGGGCTATCGGCAGGTCGAAGTCGCGGTGGTTGGGCACCAGGCCGCTGAGGCTGGCCGCCGCCACGGTGACGCCGTGGTAGGCGTTCTTGCGCGCGATGATCTTTTTCTTGTCCGGTTTGCCGATGGCATTGTGGTAGTACCAGACCAGCTTGACCGCCGTGTCGTTGGCCTCGGAGCCGGAGTTCGCGAAGAACACCTTGGACATCGGCACCGGCGCGATGGACAGCAGCTTCTCGGCCAATTCGATGGCGGCCGGGTTCGAGCGATGGTTGAAGGTGTGGTAGTAGGGCAGCGCATGCAGCGCGTCGCTGCCGGCCCTGGCCAGCCGCGCATTGCTGAAGCCCAGCGAGGCGCACCACAAACCCGACATGGCCTCCAGGTAGCGACGGCCCTGATCGTCTTCGACAAAAATGCCGTCGCCGCGCTGGATCACCAGCGGACCGACTTGCGGATGGGTGGCGAGATTGGTGAAGGGATGGAGATGCGCCGCGATGTCGTGGGCAGCGTTCTCTCCATGGGTAGATGTGTTCATGGACGGGTCCTGTTGCAAGATGAAGTCAGTGAAGTCAGGATAGTGCGCCGCCGCTCAGTAGCCGCGCTTCAGGTCAACCAGGTTGACAGGGCGCAGACCCTGTTGCAACGACGCCAGGTTGGCGAGCGTCTGCTGTGCAATGACCAGGCGGTCGGTGCGGGTCGCGATGTGCGGCGTGATGAGGATGCGCGCGTTGCCCCAGAACGGATGGTCCTGCGGCAGCGGCTCCTGCGAGAAAGCGTCGAGCGTGGCGCCCGAGAGCTGGCCGCTTTCCAGCGCAGGCAGCAGGTCGGCTTCGACCAGGTGGTCGCCGCGGCCGACGTTGATCAGGTGCGCGCCGCGCGGCAGTTTGGCGAACAGTCCGGCGTTGAGGAAGCCCTGCGTCTGCGGCGTGAGCGGCAGCAGGCACACCAG
>DASXRN010000345.1:0-6717 GCA_036506595.1 Polaromonas sp.
CGTCGGTTTGAGCCCAGGGGCTTCTAGCCCCCAACCCGCTGTGTAACCACCGCCCGCTGTTCGAGCAAAAGGCGCAGAACTACCGGACGCGCTGGGACTGGCTGAAGGTCCGCCGCTAAACCGCCTGCTGGCTGCTTTTGAAATTTCCTTGAAGGAAAAATGGCTGTAGCCCATTAAATACTGGCGCAAACAGCTATCAAATTAATAGCACAGCTAGCTAAATCAACCAGCCGCCATCGCCGCTGTGTCGTAAAAGAATCGCTCTTCGACAATCTGCTCGCCCTCCCAGCGCTGGTGTGTCAGCTCGTCGATGCGCACCACGCGGCCCGAGGCCCGGGTGAATTCAAACACCCAGTGGATCACCACCAAGTCGCCGTCAATCAGGCATGAATCAACCGGCAGCGTGCGCATCTGGGCAAAAGTTGTGATCACGCTGCGCTCATGCGCTACAAGCTTGTCGCGGCCCTGGCGCGGTGGCTGGCTGTTTTCCTGCATCGAGGCATGCGGTGCATAAAACTGCTCGATGGCCTCGACGTATTTCGCCTGTTCGACTAGCGCAATAAATTGCTGGACGGTCTGGCGGCTTGGCATGGGGACTCCTTTGGGAAGCCGCCGAGCTTAGCCCCAAACGGCGGAACGCATCGAAATCGAAGCAGCCTGAAAGTTGGTGTTGAAAAACCGCACCGGTTCCTTGCTGTCAACGGCCCCTGCGGCATACAGCAAGGGCAAATAATGGTCATGCGTGGGGTGAGCCATTTTGGCCAGCTGCCCGAGCTTTAAAAAGCCCTGCAAGGCATCCAGGTTGCCCTGCTGCAGGTAGCCGCCAATTGTCTGGTCAAACTCCAGCGCCCAGTCGTAAGCCTCATGCGCCGCAGCGCCGCGCTGCGTCTGGCGCAGGTTGTGCACGATGTTGCCGCTGCCCACGATCAGCACGCCGCGCTCGCGCAGGCCCTTGAGTTGCTGCGCCAGCGCGTAATGCTCTTCGGGCGCACGGCTGTAGTCCATGCTGAGCTGGAGCACGGGAATATCCGCCTTGGGAAACATGGGCTTGAGCACCGACCAGGTGCCATGGTCCAGCCCCCACTCCTTCAGGTCCAGTCCCAGCGGCGCGGAAGCGCGCTGCCTGACAGCCTGGCTGATCTCGCGGGCGGCGGCAGGCGCGCCGGGCGCGGGGTACTGCTGGTCAAACAACTCCTGCGGAAAGCCGCCAAAGTCATGAATGGTCTTGGGCTGGGCCATACCCGTCAGCCACCAGCCTTCGGTGAGCCAATGGGCCGAAATGCACAAAATCAGCTGGGGCGTGGGCCATTTGCTGCCAAATTCGGCGCCCAGCGCCTGCCAGCTGCGGCGGTATTCGTTGTCGCCAATCGCGTTCATGGGGCTGCCATGGCCGACAAAAAACACCGGCATCCTGTCGGTTTTGGGCAGCGATTGAAGCTGGGTCAGCGAGGCGGCGTCGGCAAATGAGCTCATGAGTGTTCCTGTGGGAGTCATCACCAGCCCAAGGGCGGCTGCGGTGAGAGTTCTGCGCTGCATGTTAGGTGTTTTTTTAAGTGCTTTTATCACGGGGTGTGCGAGCCAAGGTTTGGCGGGATTTGGCAGGCCTGCAAGCCCTGAGAACTTGAACTGACAGCAGAATTACAGCAAACCACTCAAACCCACCCGAATTGGTGTTTGTCCTCGACAAAATGTTCCCAGCGCCTGCTATATTGCATTGCAACATATTCAATTACCCCGGTTAAAAAAAGGCGTCGCCCATGCTGTACCAAGTCTATGAAACCCAGCGCACGCTGATGGAGCCCTTTGTTGATTTTGCGCAAGCCGCCGCAAAGCTCTACAGCAATCCCTTGTCGCCGATGGGGCAAAACCCGTTTGCCCAGCGCGTAGCGGCAGGTTACAGCCTGATTTACCGCCTGGGCAAAGACTACGAAAAACCGGCCTTTGACATCCGGTCGGTGGACGTTGGCGGCACCAACATCGCCATTCATGAGCGGGTTGAAATTGACAAGCCGTTTTGCGAGCTGCGCCGCTTCAAGCGCTTTACCGACGACCCGGCCACGCTGACCAGGCTCAAGGGCCAACCGGCCGTGCTGATCGTCGCCCCCCTGTCGGGCCATTACGCCACCTTGCTGCGCGACACCGTCAAAACCATGCTCAAGGACCACAAGGTCTACATCACCGACTGGAAGAACGCGCGCACCGTGCCCTTGTCCGAGGGTGCTTTCCACCTCGACGACTACGTCAACTATGTGCAGGAATTCATCCGCCACCTGCAGGGCATTTACGGCAACTGCCACGTTATCAGCGTGTGCCAGCCCACCGTGCCGGTGCTGGCCGCCGTGTCGCTGATGGCGTCACGCGGCGAGTTGACCCCCCTGAGCATGACCATGATGGGCGGGCCAATTGACGCCCGCAAGTCGCCGACAGCCGTCAACAACCTGGCCATGAACAAGAGCTACGAGTGGTTTGAAAACAACGTGATCTACCGCGTGCCCAGCAATTTCCCCGGTGCCGGACGGCGCGTTTACCCGGGCTTTTTGCAGCACACCGGCTTTGTCGCCATGAACCCGGACCGCCACGCCAGCAGCCACTACGATTACTTCCAGGACCTGATCAAGGGCGACGGTGCCAGCGCCGAGGCCCACCGCAGGTTTTACGACGAATACAACGCGGTGCTCGACATGGACGCTGATTACTACCTGGAGACCGTCAAGACGGTGTTCCAGAAGTTCAAGCTGGTCCATGGCACCTGGGACGTCAAGGGCGTAGACGGCAAGCTTGAGCGCGTGCGCCCCGAGGACATCAAGACCACGGCCCACTTCACCATCGAAGGCGAGCTGGATGATATTTCCGGGGCCGGCCAGACCGAAGCCGCCCACGACCTTTGCTACAACGTCCCGAAGGCGCGCCAGAAGCATCTGGAAGTCAAGGGGGCCGGGCATTACGGCATCTTCAGCGGCCGCCGCTGGCGCGACATCGTCTACCCGGCCGTCAAAAGCTTTATTCATGAACAAAATCAGGCTCCAGTCCATGCAGAACGGACGGAACCAGCTATCACAACCATAGCGGATGCCAACCCCGTTGTGGCGGTTACCGCACTTGAATCCTCGCCGGCACCGGCAAAAAACGAAGCCCCGGCGGCCACGCCGTCGGCCAAAGCGGCCGTCGTGCCAAAGGCACCCGCTGCCAGCATCGCGCCTGCCCGCAAGGCCGCCACGCCCAAGGGCGCAGCCGGCAAACCTGCGGCCAAAACGGCCGCTGTCAAAAAGCCCGTTGCCAAAAAAGCCGCAAGCGCCAAGTGATGGGCAAAGGCGGGACAATAGGCGGGTGACCCTTTCCGCCGATTGCCCCCCTTTTGACCGTGCGCTGTTTGAGCGCATCAACGCTGCCTTGCCGCAAACCCAGTGCACGCGCTGCGGCTACCCCGACTGCGCGGCTTACGCACAAGCCATCGCCGCTGGCGAGGCCGCCATCAACCAGTGCCCGCCCGGCGGCGCCGAGGGTGTGCAGCGGCTTTCCGCCATCACCGGCCTGCCCGCCCTGCCCCTGAACCCGGCCAACGGTGTCGAAGGCCCGCGTGCGGTGGCCGTCATTGACGAAGCCTGGTGCATAGGCTGCACGCTGTGCCTCAAGGCCTGCCCAACCGACGCCATCATGGGCAGCAACAAGATGATGCATACCGTGATCGAGCCCTACTGCACCGGTTGCGAGCTCTGCATCCCGGTCTGTCCGGTCGATTGCATCAGCCTGGAAAACGTCAGCGGCACACGCACCGGCTGGAGCGCTTGGTCACAGGCCGAGGCCGACATGGCTAGAACCCGCTATGCATTTCATAGCTTGAAGCGCCCGCAGAATAAGGGCGACAGCCCTAAAAAGCTTGAGGAATCGGAAGAAGAAACGGCGCCCCAAGCGCTGCAGCAAGCGCCGGGCCTGCCCGCCAGGCCAGAAACTGACGCCGCCGTGGCTGAGCGCAAACGCGCGGTCATCGAAGCGGCGCTGGCCCGTGCCCGGGCGCAGCGCCTCCATAAAGCCTGAACCTCAAGCGTCAGGCCGTCAGCTCGTCAGCTCGGTCAGGCCCAGTACCTCGGACTCGTAGGCGTGCAAAGACGGCGCGCCACCGGTGTGGATGAAGAGCACATTTTCATCACGCTTGAAATAGCCCTTGCGCGCCAGGCCGATCAAACCGGCCATGATTTTTCCGGTGTAGACCGGGTCCAGCAGAATCGCCTCGGTGCGCGCCAGCATTTGCACGGCTTCCACCATGGCCTGGTTGGGCACCGAGTACTTGGGCCGCCACCAGTCGCCAAAACTCAGTACCGCTTCACGCGGAATCGTCATGTTCAGGCCTAACAAATCGGCCACGGCCTGCGCCTCCTTGTGCACCAGCGGGTCCTGGTCGGCCGGGTCGCGGCTCACGCCAATGCCGACAAGGGGGATGTTGATGCGGTTGCCCAGAAAACCCGCCAGCAGGCCGCCATGCGTACCCGAGCTGCCCGAGCCGACGACAATCTTGTCGATCTGCACGCCCTGCTCAAACAACTGCTGTTGCAGCTCCTGCGCGCAGGCCACATAACCGAGCCCGCCAATCGCGTTGGAACCGCCGCCCGGCACGATGTAGCCCTTGCGGCCTTCTTTGGCCAGGTCTGCTGCCACCTTTTGCATGGCTTCCAGCATGTTGCTGCCGGCCGGCACCACGGTGATCGCCTCCACAGCCATCAGGCGAAACAGAAAGTTGTTGCCGCTGGCGTCCGGCTTGTAGCTGCCCGGCACACGCTCTTCAATCACAAAGCGGCATTTCATGCCCTCCTTGATGGAGGCGCTGAGCGTAGCGCGGCAATGGTTGGACTGCGGTGCGCCGCAGGTGATCAAGGTGTCGGCGCCCTGCGCCAGCGCGTCAGCCACCAAAAACTCCAGCTTGCGCGTTTTGTTGCCGCCGGGCGTCAGGCCCAGCATGTCGTCGCGCTTGATCCACACATTGGGGCCGCCGCCAGCATCACAGCTTGCACGCAGGGCTTTCGTGAAATGCGGCAAAAACTCCAGCGGGGTGGCGCCCTGTGTGTAACGGCGGCGGGGGAAACGGGACAAATCCATGAATCAATACTCCTTTGATAAAAACTGACAAACCATAACCGAAAGATCACCGGCCTTCAGGCGGCAGCCCAGCACAGCAATGCACCGGCGCTGACAAGAAAAACAAACAGCAAACCGGCCAGCACCATGGGGCGGCGGCCCGCGTGCAGCAAGTCGCCCAAACGCGTGTGCAAACCAATCGCCAGCATGGCGCAGGCCAGCAACCAGTCGTCGAAGGTGATCAAGGCGGGTTTCCAGTCGGCCGGCACCCAGCCCGCAGAGTGCAGTGCCATGACGGCAATAAAGCCCAGTGCAAACCAGGGCGCGGACTTCAGCACCGCGTATGCGCGCCCTGCCGGTCCCTTGGCGGGCCTTGCCGGCTGGCGGCTGCCCTGCGGCCACAAGGCAATCAGCAGCAGCAAGGGGGCCAGGGCCAGCACCCGCACCATCTTGGCCACCACGGCTGCATCAGCCACGGCCGGGTTGACCATCTGTCCGGCAGCAATCACCTGCGCCACCTCGTGCAAGGTAGCGCCCGTGAAGATGCCGAACAGGCGCGCGTTGACGGGCCACTGCCACTGATTCACGAGCAGCTCATGCAAAGCCGGGTACAAAAACATGCCCAAGGTGCCAAACAGCACCACCGTGGCCACCGCCACGGCGGTCTGACGGTCGTCGCTGCGCAGCACCGACGCCACCGCAATGGCCGCCGCCGCGCCGCAAACGGCGCTGCCCGCACTGATCACCAAGGCCTCGCGCCAGCTCAGGCCCAGCAGCCGGGTGCCCAGCCAGAGGCCTGCCAGCAAGGTGCCCGCCAGCATCAGCAGCGGCACCACCACGCCCGCCGCGCCCAGCGCCACGACAGCAGCAAAGGTCAGCCGCAAGCCATACAGGGCCACGCCCAGCCGAAGCAGGTGCTGGCGCGCCAGGCCCGCACCGGGAGCCAGCGGCAGCAGCCAGCGTTTGGGCAGCAAATTGCCGGCCAGGATGCCGGCCCCAATGGCCAAGGTCAGCGCCGACAAACCCGTGCCCGACAAGAGCGGCCAGCGCGCCAGCCACAGCATCAGGGCCGCCACCAGGCCCAGCGGTAAAAAGCCCAGCCAAGGCGCAACCTGGTCGGCTGGAACGGTGAGAGCTGGGACGGCGCGGGGAGTAGTGGATAGTGAAGGCATGCAGGAACCGGATAAAGACAGCCCCAAGCCTAAGTTGCGCGCCCCAATAAGTAAAATCAGTAATATGAGTATTACTTATCTGTATTAACGATATGAAAACCCGCCCTCTTCGTCTCACGCTGCGCCAGCTCTCGGTGTTTGCAGCCGTGGCCCAGCATGGCACGACCGTCGGAGCCGCCCACGAACTGGCGCTGTCGCAATCAGCGGTCAGCGGCGCGCTGGCCGATCTGGAACAAGCACTGGGCAGCGCCCTGTTTGACCGTTTCGGGCGGCGGCTGGTGATCAATGAGACGGGGCGCATGCTGTTTCCAAGGGCGCTGTCGCTGCTGGACCAGGCCCATGAGCTGGAGGGCCTGCCACTGCCCTCGGGCGTGCAGTTGCGTGTGGCGGCCAGCAACACCATTGGCAGCTACATCCTGCCCGCCCTGCTGGCCGGTTTTCGCAACGCGCAAAGCGGGCCTTGTGCGCTGGACAT
>DASXRN010000346.1:0-8150 GCA_036506595.1 Polaromonas sp.
TCGCCGGAGGGCCCCATCGCGCCCAAGTCCATGCCCACGCGCAAGTGCTCGTGCAGCCAGTTGGACACCTCGCCGCCCGGCACCCGCTTGACGGTGATGCTTACGAGGTCCGGACGGGTGGGGGTGGAAGACAGCGTGTAGCAGCGATTCACGCTGCGGCCGTTGATTTGCAGCTCCAGTGTGATGAACTGGCCCGGCAGATAGCGAAAACTGCGTGGGCTCTTGGCGGCCAGTATGAAAGTTTTGACATCGACGGTTTCCTGGCGGATTTGCACGCAGCGCAGGGTTTCGTCCTGGTCGGCAGACCAGGGCTGGGACGCGGGGGCTGCCAGGTCGGGAGCGTGGAGTGGTGTGGACATCGGGAAGGGCAAATGCTCAGCGGGTTAGCGTGCTTAAGCGGTTCACATACCAGTTGCAAAATTTTTCGACCAGACCTTCGGTGAAGGGCGAGTAAGGGCCGGGTTCGTAGGCGCCGGTGGCAATGCCAATCTGCGACTCTTCCACCAGGCGGCGGTCTTGCGCATTGGTGGCGTTCCACACCGCCGTCAGGTTGTCCACGGTGTAATCCACGCCTTCGACCGCATCCTTGTGCACGCACCAAGTGGTGCGCACCAAGGTCTTGGTGGCAGAAATCGGCAACACCGAAAAGCTGACGATGTGGTCGCTCATGAAGTGGTGCCAGGAATTCGGCTGGGTCCAGAACGACAGGCCACCCAGGGCGGGATCGACAAAGTCGGCCAGCAACTTCTTTGATGCCACTTCGGCATTCATGGTTTGCGACTGGCCAGAACGGTCGATCGGCAGGCGCTGGGTGCGGAAGCCGGTAATACGGTCATCCAAGGTGTCGATCTCGGCCGATGGCAGGCCCATGCCCTCCCAGCGTTCGTGGTTGGCGGCCATGATGTCCTGAAAGCGTTGCAGTCCGGCAGCGTTGTGTTCGTCCGGCTGGTAGCCAAAGCCGTATTCATACAAGGAGATGGTCAACTCCGGGTGGTTGCTCATGCAGTGGTAGCACTCCCGGTTGTTCTCCATGGTGAGCTTCCAGTTGCAGTCTTCCACCAGATCGACCTGGGCCGCTACCTTGCACTGGTTGAGCTGGTGCGGTGCCAAGTAGGGCGTCATTTCCGTCGCCATCTGCTCAAAGTCTTCGGGGGGATGCTCGGCCAGGCAGATGAAGATCAACCCGGCCATGCTGCGCACATGCACTGGTTTGAGGCCCAGGCCACGGGGGTCAAAATCATCGCCCATGTGCTTGGCGTGGATCAATTGCCCTTTCAGGTCATAGGTCCACTGGTGGTAGGGGCAGACGATGTTGCCCACCACGCCCTGCTGGCTGGCGCACAGGCGCGAACCCCGGTGGCGGCAGACGTTGTGGAAGGCCTGGATCTGCATGTCGTCGTCGCGCACGATCAGGATGGAGTTGGTCCCGAAGTCCACGGTGATGTAGTCCCCGGCTTCCGGTAGCTGCGGCTCGACCGCGACGAAGATCCAGTGCTGGCCGAAGATGTGTTCCATGTCGGCCTGGAGCAGCGTATCGCTCAGGTAGAACGGCGCCTCCAGGCTGTAGCCGGGGCGTCGCCGCGCCAGCAACTCGCGCGTGAGCAGGGTTTGTGCAGAAATGGTTTTTGTCATGGTGGGTGTCTCTTCAAAAATGCACAAGAGAATGGGCTCGGAGGTAGTCCAATACCGCCTGCGCCTTGGTGTGTGGGTTGCCTGCCTGGAGCACCGTGCCGCCGGTCGAAGGCGACTCAATCGCTCCCAGCATGCGGGCGTGGCCGCTTTGGACTGTCTTGGCCTCCAGTAACTTGCGGCGCTTGCTATTGGGCACACGCTGGCCTGCAGGCGCGGTTGCAGGCCCAGAGGTTTGAACGGGCGTTCGCACGATCTGGCCCGCCATGGCGTCGGCCAGTGAATGGCGCAATGTCTGGGGGGCTGCCGCGCTCACCGCTAGCACCGCCGGGGCTTGCACCCGAAGATGCCGTCGGGCTCCTTTGGGTAGGGCCTGGGTCACGATCCAGGCGTTGCCGTCGGGCTGCACGGCCAGCACGTCGCTGACCAAGGGGCGCCCCAGCGCTGCGGCCAAGGCATAGGGCAAAACACCCGTGCCATGCTCGGCCTCGGAGCGGGTGCCGGTCAACACCCAAGGGACATCGCGCAAGGCCGGGAGCAAGGTCGCCAGCACATCGGCCTCAGCCTCCAAAATTTCCAGCAAGGGGGCGCCCAAGGCCAGGTAGTCGCGGGCCACGGTGTCTGGCATCGCACCGGCGGTGAGCAGGCGCACCGGAACGGACAGCCCCAAAGCCAGGGCCGCCGCCGTGGCATCGGCACGGCTGCGCGTGAGCCGTCCGCTGGCGGGGTGGGTGCGCGTCGCAACCAGTACCGTGATGATGCTCATGCGCTCTCCTTGTGTTGGCGTACCAGTTCTAGCAGGGCCTGCATCAAGGCCGCGCTGTCTTCCACCACGGTCAGGTCGGCGCGGCGCGCAATCGGTGCGGAGGCGTCCAGGTTCACCGCAATGACGTGGCGGCAGTCCTTGATGCCTTGCAGATGCTGCACCGCACCTGAGATGCCCAGGGCCAGATAGCCCGAGGCGGACACGGTTTTCCCGGTCGCACCAATTTGTTGTGCGCGGGCAAAGCGGCCATCGTCTACCGCGACGCGCGAGGCGCCGACGGCGGCACCTACCTCCAGCGCCAGCGAGTGGAACAGAGGCAGGTCGGTTACGCCATTGCCGGCCGCCAGGATGAAGTCGGCTTCTTCCAGCGCCAGTGTCTGCGGGTCCCCAGCTTGTGCGCCCAGGTCTTCGATCCCGGCATCCAATGCATCGGGCAGCGCGGCAGCTACGTCCCGCAGGCCCAGCCCTACAAACGGCAGCTTGGTACTGGCTACACCTTTGGCTAGCAGCATGACCTGGGTATGCGGGCGCAGCCAGTCCTGGCTGGCACTGGCGGGCACGCGCAAAGCGTCGGTCCCCAGTTCCACCACGCCACAGGCCAGGCTCAGCCCCGCTTGGATCGCAAAACGGCGACCCAGCTGGCCGTCGGCTCCGCTGTCAGCGAACAGCCAATGCCGTGGGGTCCGAGTGGCCTGCAGGCCTTGCAGCCACTGCACGCAGGCCGTGGGCTGGTAGCGGCTGGCATCGAAATTTTCCAACACCAGCAAGCGGTCCACACCCAGCGCGGCCACGTCGTCATGGCAGGCACCGAGTACCGCCACGATGACTTGCGTATCGGCAGGGGCCAAAATCGCCGCCGCCGCAATGGCCTGACGCGCCACATCGGTCAATGCACCACGCTCGGCGTGGGTGACGACCAGAGTGGCATGGGTGAACGGGCCTGCGCTGCGCACTGTTTTGGCAGCGGCTTGACGTGATGTGCTGTGTGCGCTGAAGCGTTCGCCTTCGCTGCTGCCCAACACGATGCGGCGCAGGCCTGCCGGTGTGATGATGGCGGGGCGGCGCGGGTCTACGCGGCGTGTGGGTGCTGAGGGTGCGTGTGTGTTCATGCCGCCTCCAATGCGTGGGCCAGCAGCTCGGCGATATCCAGCACCTCGGGACGCGGTCCGACCACGCCCTCCAGCATGGCGGTGCAGTTCGGGCAGGCGACAGCCACCACGCCTGCGCCGGTGCTTTTGGCGTCTGCGATACGGATGTCCGGGATGCGGGTGGCACCGGGAATGTCGGTGAACGGCGCACCGCCGCCACCGCCGCAGCAGCGGCCCCGTTCGCGGCTGCGTTCCATCTCAATGACCTTGATGCCGATGCCCTTGAGTACGGCGCGGGGTGCGTCCACTTCGCGGCCATAGCGCCCGAGGTAGCAGGGGTCGTGGTAGGTCACGGCCTCGGTGCTGGCAGCGCGTGTGGGTTGCAGCGCGCCCTTGGCCAGCAAGTCGGCCAGCAGTTGGGTGTGGTGCCAGACCTCGAAGTCGCCGCCCATGGCCGGGTACTCGTTCTTCAGCGAGTGGAAGATGTGGGGGTCGGGTGTCACGATGTGCTTGAAGCGGCGCGTCTTCAAGGTGGCGGTCAACTGGGCGGCCAGGCGTTGGAAGCCCGCCTCATCGCCCAGGCGGCGCGCCAAATCACCGCAATCGGTTTCTGCCGCACCCAGCAGGGCAATGTTCAAACCCGCCTTTTGCAGCGTCTTGATAAAGGCGCGCAGCGTGCGCTGGTAGCGCATGTCAAAACCGCCTTCACCCACGAGCACCAGCCAATCCGCCTGTGCACCCGCATCGAGCACCGGCACGTTCAAGTCGGCTGCCCAATGGTGGCGTGCGGTGAGCGGGAAACCGCCGACGGTGTCGGTGTCGCGCAGCTGTTCCAGCGCTTCCATGCCCTTGTTCGGCACCACGCCGCCGACCAGGGTCATGTGGCGGCGCATGTCGACGATCGCGTCCACATGCTCGATCAGCATCGGGCATTCCTGCACGCAGGCGCGGCAGGTGGTGCAGGACCACAGCGTGTCGCTGTTGATGAGGCCATTCACGATGGGCAGACCGGGGGAGCCGGCGTGTTCACCTATGGGTTGGCCGGGGTAGGGACTGCCTGCATAGTGGGCGTCGCTCTTGGCGCTCATGCCCACGACCAAATCCTGGATCAGTTTTTTCGGGTTCAGCGGCTGGCCGGCGGCAAATGCAGGGCAGGCGGCTTCGCATTTGCCGCACTGCACGCAGGCGTCAAACGACAGCAGCTTGTTCCAGGCGAAATCTGCCGGTTTGCCCACGCCCATGTCGTCGGCGGTCAAACGCAGGGGTTTCAGGGCCGTGGCGAAGCGCTTATCGCCAAACCGTTCGGGCCGGGGGTGCAAGCCCAGGTGCAACAGGCCCGCCACCGCGTGTTTCATGGGGCCGCCCAATCCCACGCCCAGTGCGAGTTCAGCTGCTCCCGCCGCAAACGCCAAAGCAATCAAACCCGCCAGCCAAGGCGCGAGTGCGGTGCCGGTCAGCGCCACAGCGCCCACCAGCGTCACCGCCAGCGCAAACAGAACCAGGGAATAGGGCAAGCGGCTCCACGGGCCTCTTGATAGGCGCGCGGGTGCGCTGCGCCGCCGCCAGGCCATGGCGGTAGCGCCGGCCAGCATCATCAGGCCTGCCAGCAACAACACGACATCCAGGCTGGGCCAGTACAAACCGAGTCCGTAGTTGAGGGCCACCAGCGCCAGCGCCAGCAAAGCACCGCCCGCCACGCCGACGTGGGCACGCGCCACAAACGGCTCGCGTGCCACCACGTCGTGCAGATCCACAAAGTAACGCTTCGGAATTTGTAGCAGCCCGCGCAGGTCCACATGGCGCGAACGGCCTGTTTTCCATATAACAGCCCGCCGCGCCATGCCCCAGGCCAGGCCCAGGACCGCCAGCCAGAACACGGTGCTTACCAGGTGCGGCAGCATCTTAAAAGTCCTTGCACAGCCGCAGCGAATCGTAAATCGCTGCATGGATGTTGTGCATCGAGACGCAGTCGCCGACGCGGTAGAGCAGAAAATCCCCGTTGCCGGTGGCTTGGCTCAAACCGGGTTGCGGTAGCGCGTCATACAAGGCGTCGATATCGGTCTGGCCCTTGTTGAGCGATAGCGGCTTAAGCTGCCAGTACAGACCATCGTTGGGCAGAATGCCGTTTTCAATCACCACCTGGTCCACCGCACGCTCTTCCAGCGCTTCGGTGTACTCATTCTTCAATACGGCAATCAGTTTGTCGCCTTCACGGTAGACGCGGTCCAGCCAGAAGTTAGGCGTTTGGATCACGCCATTGGCATACAGCTGGCGGTAGAAGATCGGGAAGGTGGTGCCGCCCACGTCATCGGCGACCTTGACGTCGGGTGTCACGATCTCCACCAGCTTGCCGCGCGCGGCGATGAAGTCGGCTACGCCGGTACCCGCATGGGTGCTGATGCTGTCGTAGACCAGCACGTTTTCGCCCGGTGCGACCGCACCCGACAGGATATCCCAGCTGCTGACGCACAGGCCCTCGGCCGCGCCCCAGGCCGGCGTCTGGCCGGTGTGCGGCAGGCCACCGGTGGCCAGCACTACGATGTCGGGCTGCTCGGCCTGGATCATCTCCATGGTGGCGGCCACGCCCAAACGCCGCTGCACGCCCAGGCGCTGGGTCTCCATGTCGAACCAGCGGATTATGCCGGCCATTTGCTCGCGCTTCGGTGGCTTGGCTGCCAGGTTCACCTGCCCGCCAACGACGGAATTCTTCTCGAACAGCACCACCTCGTGGCCGCGTTCGCGCGCCACGCGTGCGGCTTCCAGCCCGGCAGGGCCAGCACCTACCACCACGACCTTGCGGCGCACACCGGTGGTCTTTTCGATCACGTGGGGCATGGTTTCTTCGCGGCTGGTCGCGGCGTTTTGAATGCACAGCACATCCAGGCCGTTGTACTGGCGGTCGATGCAGTAGTTGGCACCGACGCATTGTTTGATCTGGTCTTCTTTGCCGTCGCGAATCTTGATGACCATGTGCGGGTCGGCGATCTGCGCGCGGGTCATGCCCACCATGTCCACCATGCCGGTGGCCAGAATGCGCTCGGCCTGCGACGCGTCGCGGATGCTCTGCGCGTGCATGACCGGCACTTTGGACACCGATTTGATGCCGGCGGCCAGGTGCACAAAGGGCTCGGGCGGCAGCGCCATCGGTGGCATGCAGTTCACCAGGGTGTTGTGGGTGTCGGCACCGGAGCCCACCACGCTCAGGAAGTCGATCAGTCCGCTTTCGGACATGGCCTGGGCAATTTCCTTGGCCATTTCGTGGCTGATACCGTCTTCATGGAACTCATCGCCGCACATGCGCATGCCGACGCAGAAGTCGGCTCCAACCTGTTCGCGCACGGCTTGCAGCACTTCCATGCCGAAGCGCAGGCGGTTCTCCAGGCTGCCGCCATATTCGTCGGTACGGTGGTTGACGCGAGGGCTCCAGAACTGGTCGATCAGTTGCTGGTGCGCGGCAGAGATTTCGATGCCATCCAGCCCGGCGTCTTTGACGCGCTTGGCGGCCCGACCATAGTCGGCCACGATGCGGCGGATTTCTTCGATTTCGATGGTTTTGGCATTGCCGCGGTGCACCGGTTCGCGGATACCCGAGGGGCTGACCAGATGTGGCCAGTCAAAGCCATGCCAGGCATTGCGCCGCCCCATGTGGGTAGCCTGGATCATCAGCTTGGCGCCATGTTTGTGCATGGTGTCAGCCAACCGGCTCAGCGGCTCGATCACCGAATTCTTCGCCAGGTTGATGGAGCTCCACCACGACCAGGGGCTGTCTCTGGACACCGGGCTGGAACCGCCGCAAATCGCCAGGCCCACACCGCCTTTGGCCTTTTCTTCGTAGTACCGGATGTAGCGCTCGGTGGGGTTGCCGCCTTCGGCATACACCTCGGCATGCGCGGTGCTGACGATGCGGTTGCGCAGCAACACCTGGTTCAGGCGGATGGGCTCAAACAAATGCGGGTAGCGCATGGCAAAACTCTAGAGTGGGCTGACGGTGAAGATGCAGTGGCTGTGGCCTTCTGCGGCGCATTGCGTCTCAACGCTGGTGGTGCGTACGGCCGAACCGCTGGTCTTCAGTACCCAGTCCATGGCGCCCGAGAACCAGCCGGCAAACAGGTAGCAGACCTTGCTGTGGTCTACCGGCACTCCGGCAATGCCTTGCGCCAATACAAACACCGAATGCTCCAACTTGACTTGTGCGTGTCCTGTGGCCGCATCGGCCTCAACGAAGGAAAACAGCCCCCAACCGCGTTGCGACAAGCGCTTGAGGTAGTGCTCGTACACCGCCATGCCGGAGAGGCCATGGGTCGCCGATTCTTGCTGGCACCAGAAGTAGGCGGAGCGGTGTCCGGCCTTGTACAGCGCAGGAGCATACACCTCCCGCCCCACCACGGCCTCGGTTTCGACATGGTTGTTGACGAAGAAGTGCCGGGGCACATAAATCATCGGTAAACCGTCGGTGGTCCAGACGCCTGTGTCGGCGTCCACTTCAATGGGGAGTTGGGGGTGCATCGTGCGCGTCCTCAGAATTTCAAGAGGTTTTAGGAGAGCCAGCTAGCGACGCGGGCAGGGTTGTCTGCAATCCATTTTTCGGCCGCTGCATCAGGTTTGGCACCACCTTCGACGGCCAGCATCACTGCGCCGATTTCTTCGGGCTTCCACGACAGCTTTTT
>DASXRN010000347.1:0-5248 GCA_036506595.1 Polaromonas sp.
CCTCAACGGCCCGGGCGGCGAGGTGCCCATCCTGCTGTGGAGCGAGCGCGAGCGGCGGATGCTGTCCGTCTGCGGCCAGGGTCCGGCGCCGGCCGAAGCGTCGGCCGGCACCTTCCGCCGACTGGGGCTGGAGCAGGTGCCTGGTATCGGGCTGCTGCCGGCCACCGTGCCCGGGGCCTTCGGCGCCTGGCTGACCATGCTGCGCGACCACGGCACCTGGTCGCTGGCCGACGTGCTGGCACCGGCCATCGGCTATGCGCGCGACGGCTTTCCGCTGATCCCGCGCGCGGTGCAGGCCATCATGGCGGTGCAGGACCTGTTCCGCCAGCAGTGGACGTCGTCGGCCCAGGTTTGGCTGCCCGGCGGACAGGTGCCGGCGCCCGGTGCGCTGTTCCGTCTGCCGGCGCTCGCAGCCACCTATGAGCGCATCATCCGCTCGGCCGAGGGCCAGGCCCAAACGCGAACGGCGGTGATAGACGCCGCCATCCAGACCTGGTACCGCGGCTTTGTGGCGCAGGAGATTGATCATTACTACCGCACGGAAAAGATTCAGGACGGTACCGGGGAGCGGCACAGCGGCTTGCTGCGCTACGAGGACCTCGAACGCTGGACACCGGCCGTCGAGGCACCGCTGACCATAGACTTCGGCCGCTACACGCTGGCCAAGTGCGGCTTCTGGAGCCAGGGGCCGGCCTTTCTGCAGCAGATCGGCATGTTGCGCCACGCCGGTCTGGAACAGCATGCGCCGGACACCGCCGGCTTTGTGCACCGCATCGCCGAGGCCGCCAAGCTGGCAATGGCCGACCGGCTGGCCTGGTACGGTGCTGCACCGGGCGCCTCGCGCGAGGCCCAGATGGCGCTGCTGTCGGACGACTACCTGCGGCAGCGCTGGCAGGGTGTCAACGACCAGGCCGCGCGGGAACTGCAGCCCGGCGCGCCCGGCGGCCGCATGCCGCGCTTGCCGGACCTCGACGTGGGCCGCCGCACCCTGCTCACGGCCGACACCCGCTTTGGCGTCGGCGAGCCGACCTTCGCGGCACTGCCGCCCGTGTCCGAATGGCTGGAGCGCGAGGTGTTCGTCGGTGACACCTGCCACATCGACGTGATCGACAGGGACGGCAACATGGTCGCGGCCACGCCTTCAGGCGGCTGGCTGTCGTCGAGCCCGGCCATCCCGGCGCTCGGCTTTCCCATCAACACCCGGTTGCAGATGACCTGGCTGGACGACGGCCTGCCCAACACCGTCACGCCCGGCGTGCCGCCCTGCACCACGCTGTCGCCCTCGCTGGCGCTGCGCGACGGCGAGCCCTACATGGTGTTCGGCACGCCCGGCGGCGACCAGCAGGACCAGTGGTCGCCCGCCTTTTTCCTGCGCCATGCCGTGCACGGCATGAACCTGCAGGAAGCCATCGACGCGCCGGCCTGGCATGTCGACCATTTCCCCGCGTCCTTCTGGCCGCGCCAGACCATTCTCAACCGCCTGACCGCCGAGTCGCGCTTTGGGCCCGCCGTGATCGAGGCGCTGCGTGCGGCCGGTCACGACGTCCGGGTCGGAGACCCGTGGTCCGAGAGTCGCATGTCTGCCTGCAGCCGCAGCCGCGACCCGCAGGGACGCCTGGTGCTGCGCGCAGCCGCCAACCCGCGCGGCATGCAGGGCTATGCCGTCGGACGCTGAGGCTGGTCCGCATCGCTTCCGTCCCCATCCATTTTCTTGAAGGAGTACTCACCATGTTTTCCCATATCCGACGCTGTATGACCCTGGCCGCACTGTGCGGCTTTGCCCAGCTGGCCTGCGCCGCCTGGCCCGAGAAACCGATCACACTGATCGTGCCCTGGGCCGCCGGCGGCTCCACCGACATCCTGGCCCGTGCACTAGCCGAGCAGCTGACCAAGTCGCTGGGCCAACCGGTCATCGTCGACAACCGTGCCGGCGCCTCCGGCAACATCGGCTCGAACTTCGTCGCCAAGGCCAAGCCCGACGGCTACACGCTGCTGATCGGCTCCATGAGCACTCACGCCATGAACCCGGCGCTGATGCCCAGCATGCCCTTCCGGGGCGTGGAGGACTTCACGCCCATCGCGCAGATGGCCAATGTGGTCAACACGCTGGTGATCAACCCCTCGGTGCCGGCGAAAAACGTGAAGGAACTCATCGCCTACGCCAAGGCCAACCCGGGCAAGCTGTCCTACGCCTCGGCCGGTGCCGGCTCCACCAATCATCTGAGCGCGGTGCTGTTCGAAAAGGCCGCAGGTATCGAAATGCTGCACGTGCCCTACAAGGGTGGCGCGCCCGCCGTGCTGGACACCGTCGGCGACCAGACCAAGGTGCTGTTCTCGGCTGGCACCCAGACCCTGCCGCACGTCAAGTCTGGCAAGCTGCGCCTGCTGGGCGTGACCGAGGCAAAGCGCTCCACCCTGCTTCCCGACGTCCCGACCGTCGGCGAGACGCTGCCCGGCTACGAACTCGGTGTCTGGTACGGCGCCTTCGGCCCTGCCGGCATGCCCAAAGACCTGGTGACGAGGCTCAACGCCGAGACGAACAAGGCCCTGTCCAACCCGGATGTCCGCGCCCGCATGGACGCGATCGGCGTGGAGATCGTGAGCGGCACGCCGCAGGAATTCGCCGCCGTCCTGCGCCGGGATGCGGACCGCTACGGCAAGATCATCCGCGAGCTGGGCATCAAGAATGACTGAGTCGCCGGTCCGTGCAGCGGCTGCAACCGGCCAGGAAGACGCGCTGTGCCTGCCGCCCGCCGCCTGCGCGGCGCTGTGCCAGGACCTGCCGCGCGCGCCCGGCCCGGACGCGGCGCTGCGCATTCTCGAGCAGGTGCGGCAGTCCCTGCTGGGCGACGGCCTGCTGACGGTCAACCTCAACGCCACGCCGGAGTGCGCCGACGACGAGGCGGTCGAACTGCAGCGCCTATGGTCATCCAACCCCGCGGCCTATCCGGTGGCCGGCCGCAAGCGCAAGCCCATGACGCCCTGGGCGCGCCAGCTGCTGCGCTGCGGCGAGGTGTTCGTTGGCGAGGGCGACGCGGCCCTGGCCGCGGTCTTCGACGACCATGCGCAAATCGCGTCGCTGGGCCTGCGCGCGGTGATCAACGTGCCGCTGCTCGCCGGTGGCCGCTGCGTCGCGACCTTCAACTTGCTGGGCCCGCGCCCGCAGTGGCAGCCGCACGAGGTGATGCTGGCGCGGCTGCTCGCCGTGCTGGCGACCCCCTGGGTGCTGCAGTCCGCCGCCGGGATCCTGCCGACGAACGCCGCGTTGCCGCCGGCATAGCGCGACGCGCCGGCGGGGCCACGCCCCGCGGTCCTTCCCGCCGTGCCCGACGTCGGCTCGATGCCCAGGGGCACCAATTGTTGGCTCACACCAGGAAGCGTTGCGCCAGCAGCGCCCAGTAAGCCGCGCCTATGGGCAGGTTGGCATCGTTGAAGTCATAGCCCGGGTTGTGCACCATGCAGGCGCCGGCGCTGTCGCCATCGCCGTTGCCGATCAGCAGATAGCTGCCGGGCACCTGCTCGAGCATGAAGGCGAAGTCTTCGCTGGCGGTCAGCGGGCGGGCATGCAATTCCACGCGATCCGCTCCCAGCAGCTCCAGCGCCACCTGACGGGCAAAGTCGGTCTCGGCCGGGGTATTGACCAGCACCGGATAGCCGCGCCGGTAGTCTATGCTGGCGCGCACGCCAAAGCTCTCGGCTTGCGCGTGGACCAGCGCCTTGATGCGCTGCTCCAGCAACTCGCGCACGTCCCGGTCGAGCGAGCGCACGCTGAGCTGCAGGCTCGCGGTTTGCGGGATCACGTTGCCGGCCTTGCCGGCGTTGAGCGCGCCCACGCTGACCACGGCCGTCTGCAATGGGTCGACGTTGCGCGACACAATGGTCTGCAGCGCCATCACGATGCTGGCCGCCGCGACCACGGGGTCGACCGCGCGGTGCGGCAGCGCGCCGTGGCCGCCTGCACCTTCGAGCGTAATGGTCACATTGTCGGACGAGGCCATGGCCGCGCCATCGCGCAGCAGCAGCCGGCCCTGCGGATGGCCAGGCATGTTGTGCATCGCAAAGATCGCGTCGCACGGGTACTTGTCGAACAAGCCGTCTTCCATCATCTTCTTGGCACCGCCCAAGCCTTCCTCGGCAGGCTGGAAGATCAGGTTGAGCGTGCCGTTGAACTCGCCTTTTTCGGCCAGGTACTTGGCCGCGGCCAGCACCATGACCGTGTGGCCGTCATGGCCGCAGGCGTGCATCACGCCGGCGTGGCAGCTCGCGTGCGCGAGCCCGGTGGCTTCGGCAATCGGCAGCGCGTCCATTTCGCCGCGCAAGCCCAGCCGTTTGGGGCCGCTGCCGCGCCTCAGCTGCCCGACCAGGCCGGTGCCGCCCAGGCCGCGTTCCACCGCATAACCCCATTGCGCGAGCCGCTCGGCGACGAGGTCGCTGGTGCGGTGCTCTTGGAAACCCAGCTCGGGGTGACGGTGGATGTCGCGCCGCACCGCAATGAATTCATAGGCCTGCGCATTCAGGGCATCGAGTACAGCGTGCATGGTGGCGGCCCTTACTGCGGCTGCAGGTTGATGCTTTTGGCCATGGCGCGGAACTTGGCGGTTTCGGCCTCCAGCAGCTTGCTGGCCTCGCCCAGGCTGTTGGTTTTGGCGACTTCCGAGCCGGTCGCCTCCAGCAGCTTGCGCACCTCGGCGTCCTGCATCACCTCGGCCAGGGCCTTGTGCAGGCGCACCGCCACATCCTCCGGCGTGCCCTTTTTGACCATGATGCCGGCCCAGATCTGCTGGTTGAAATTCTTCAGCACCTTGCCTTCGCCAAAGGCCGGGATGGTGCTGTCGAGCTTGCTGCGCTGGTCGCCAACCCAGCCCACGAGCTTCAGCCGCCCCTGGTCGGCCAAGCCGCGGTAGCTGGTGGCATAGGGCAGGATGGCAATGTCCACATTGCCACCGCCCATGTCCTGCAGCAGCGGGGCGCCGCCCTTGTACGGCACATGGGTGACGCTGATGCCGGTCTGCTGCGCCATGCTTTCGGTCACCAGGTGGTACATCGAGCCCACACCCACGCTGCCGTAGGTCAGGCCCTTGCTGCCGGCGCTTTTGCCCAGCGCCACGATCTCGTCGATCGAGTTGGCCGGCAGGTCCTTGCGCGCCACCATCACCAGCGGGTTGACGGTGAGCTGGGTCAACAGCCTGAAGTCTTCGGCGCGCAGCTTGACCGCGGCATTGGCCAGCGGCGACAGGATCACCTCATT
>DASXRN010000348.1:0-14335 GCA_036506595.1 Polaromonas sp.
TCATGGGGAAGTTACCCGCCGGGTCGCCCAGCAGCCCTTCGTCCGACTGCACCCATTGCTCCAGCGTGGCCAGCAGGTTCAAATCAACACCCCGCCCCGCGCCCTGATAGGCAAAGGTGGCGTCAGTGAAGCGGTCGCACAGCACCACTTCGCCGCGCAGCAGTGCCGGAGCGATCACGCGCACCAGGTGGTCGCGGCGGGCCGCAAAAATCAGCAGGGCCTCGGTCAGCGGGTCCATGGCGTCGTTCAGCACCATGGTGCGCAGCTTTTCGGCCAGCGGAGTGCCGCCAGGTTCGCGCGTCAGGGTCAGGGCCCTGCCCTGCGCCTTGAAGGCGTCGGCCAGCGCCGCAATGTGGGTGGATTTGCCCGCACCGTCTATGCCTTCAAAGCTGATGAAGAGGCCGCTCAAACTTTTATTCATGATTTCATACGGTAAATACCGGGCCGCCGCAAGCAAGGCCAGCCCCCTCGGGGGGCAGCGCACTACACGAAGTGTTCTCGAAGAGCGGCGAAGCCAAAAGCGTGGGGGCCAAAATGCGCAGCGCCGGGCCGCCCCAAGCAAGCATGGCCCCCTCGGGGGGCAGCGAAGTACACAAAGTGACGAGCGTGGGGGCCATATCTCTACTGGCCCCGTATATATTTGTTGACGGCGCGGTTGTGCTCGTCCAGGCTGACGCTGAATTGGCTGCTGCCGCTGCCGTCATTGCGCGCCACAAAGTAAAGCGCCTTGGTCGGTGCCGGTTGGACGGCGGCCAGCAAGGCGGCTTTGCCGGGCATGGCAATCGGCGTGGGCGGCAGACCGGCCCGGGTGTAGGTGTTGTAGGGCGTATCCTCCAGCAGGTCGCGTTTGCGCAGGTTGCCGTCAAACTGCGGGCCCATGCCGTAAATCACGGTCGGGTCGGTCTGCAGCAGCATGCCGATGCGCAGCCGGTTGGTAAACACACCGCCGATTTGCGGCCGGTCCGTGGGCTTACCGGTTTCTTTTTCCACAATACTGGCCAGAATCAAGGCCTCGCTGGGCGTCCTCAACGGCGTGTCGGGGCTGCGCAGCGCCCAGGCGGCCTCCAGCCGCTTGTCCATGGCACGGGCGGCGCGCTTGAGCACCGCCAGGTCGCTGCTGCCTTTGGCGTAGGTGTAGGTGTCGGGGAAAAACCGGCCCTCGGGGTGCACGCCCGACTTGTCCAGTTTTTGCATGATGGTTTCAGGGCTCAGCCCAAGTGTATCGGGCGCAAGCTGCTCTGCTTTTTGTAGCGCTGCGCGCACCTGCATGAAGGTCCAGCCTTCGACCAGCGTGACGCTTTTGAGGGCTTCTTCGCCGCGCACCAGCATGCTCAGCAGCTTGCGCGGCGTGGTGCCGGGCACCAGCTCGTAGCTGCCGGCCTTGATCAAGCGGGCCTGCCCTGAAAAACGAAACCAGGTTTGCAGCAGCAGCGCAGGCACATCGGCACCGCTGGCCACCACGACCGCCGCCACGCCATTGGCCGATGTGCCGGGCTCGATTTCAAGGTCTAGCACCTGGCTGCCCGGCGGCAAGCGCAGCGCAATCGGTTCGTGCAGCCACCACAAGGCCGCGCCCAATAGCAGCGGGGTAACAACAAACACCCCCATCAGCAAACTTGTAAAGACACGACGCACAGTCCGGCTACCTTTTTAGAACTCAACCCAAAACCACAGGGCTATGATAATTCAGGCCATCTATTCAACGACTGCGAGCCCGCCCCATGACCCTGCCCAGCCCCGCCAGCCCCGCCAGCCCTGCTACCGAGATTGCCGCCAAAGTTTCAGGTGTGGCCGAACTGACCCACCTGGGCGTGATCCGCGTGGTGGGTGAAGAAGCTGCGAAGTTTTTGCAGGGCCAGCTGACACAGGATGTGGTCTTGCTGGGTTTGTCGGAGGCGCGCCTGGCCGCTTTTTGCAATGCCAAGGGCCGCATGCAGGCCAGTTTTGTGGTGTTCAAGCGCAGCCAGGAGGAGATTTTACTGGTGTGCAGCCGCGATATTCTGGCCGCCACGCTCAAACGCCTGTCCATGTTTGTGCTGCGCACCAAGGCCAAACTCAGCGATGCGACGGCTGATTTCTTACTCTATGGTGTGGCCGGAAACGCTATTGAATTAATAGCAGGTGGCGCCCGTTCTACCTGGGACAAAGCTGACTTTAACGATGCAAACCTGGTGTTTTTGTACCCAGGCGCTGGCCAGCTGCGCGCGCTGTGGTGCGCCCCTGCGGGCTCGCCGCCGCCCGAAGGCGTGTCACTGGACATCGCCCAGTGGCACTGGCTGGGCGTGCAGTCCGGCATTGCCATGATTACGCAGCCGATTTTTGAGGCTTTTGTGCCGCAAATGCTCAATTACGAATCCGTGGGCGGCGTGAACTTCAAGAAAGGTTGCTACCCGGGCCAGGAAATCGTGGCGCGCAGCCAGTTCCGCGGCACGCTGAAACGCCGGGCTTACCTGGTGCATACAGAGGGAACGCCCGCTGTGGGGCAAGAGGTTTTTCATGCCTCGGACGCAGAGCAACCCTGCGGGCTGGTAGCCGCCGCCGCAGCCAACCCCTCAGGCGGCTTTGATGCGATTGTGTCCATGCAAACCTCTGCCGCTGCGGATGCCGTTGAGGTCCCCCTCACGCTGGGAAGCAGCACGGGCGCTGCCTTGATGCTGCTGCCACTGCCCTACCCTTTGCTCGAAGATATCTGAGCAGTACGGACTCAAGGCTTTAACGTGTGCCTGATTGCGTTTGCCATCAACGCCTCGGCCCGCTGGCCGCTGGTGATCGCGGCCAACCGCGATGAGTTTTTAAACCGCCCGACCCTGCCGCTGGCCCGCTGGCAAACTGCATCCGGGCAAGACATCATCTCCGGCCGCGACTTGCGGGCTGGTGGCGCATGGATGGGTATCACACCGGGCGGACGGGTGGCATTTTTGACCAATGTGCGCGAAGCGCAGCCCCATACCGCGCCGCTGTCCAGGGGCGGGCTGGTGACGCGCTGGCTGGATGAAACGGGTGACGCTGCGAGCTTTGCTGCAGCGCTGGAAAAAGATGGCGCAAGCTACGGCGGCTTCAATTTGGTACTCGGTGATTTTCAGCGCAATGCCTGGACATGGGTGACGAACAAAGCCGGCGCCAACGCTACGGGCTTGCACGTTCAGCCTCTGGCGTCGGGTGTTTATGGACTGTCCAATGCTGCGCTGGATACGCCCTGGCCCAAGACCACGAAACTCAAAAATGTCCTGAAAGAGGCGCTGGCCGCAGGCTCAAATGCACCCGACGCAGATGCGCTTCGCGCCCCACTGTGGACGGCTTTGGCCAACCGCGAGCGCGCCCCGCGCGAGCAGCTTCCTTCTACCGGCGTTCCATTGGCGCTGGAAGAAGCCTTGTCCAGCGCCTTTGTGGATGTTCCTGAATACGCCTACGGCACGCGCTGCAGCACGCTGCTGCTGGCCAGCGCGCAAGACGGTCATGCAGCAGCCGGGCGTTGGGATGTACAAGTGGAAGAGCGAACGCATAGGCATGAGGGCCTCCATGCCAGCTCAACAGGCTCAGCCAGTTCAGTCAGCTCGCCCCTCCGTGTCAGCGACTACCGTGTCTTTTGGGCTGCAAACACCGGGTAAAGCCCGTATGAGCTTTAAAGCACCTTGAACATTTCAATGTGCGCAATGCCGACTTCGTCAAAAGGCTTGCCGCGCGGCGTAAAACCCAGGCGCTGGTAAAAACCTTCTGCGCTGCGTTGGGCGTAGAGCATGACCTCGGTGTCGCCCCGGCTTTTGGCGGCCTCCATCAAGGTCTGAAGGATTTCCTGCCCGACATGCGAGCCGCGCAGCAAGCGGTGAACGGCCATGCGGCCTATCTTGCCGACTCCGCTGGCGTGCTGCACCAGCCGCCCGGTGGCGATGCCCTGCCCCAGTCCGTTGTAGACCACGGCATGAAGGGCCGTGCTGTCAGCCTCATCCCATTCCATCGCCAGCGGAATGCCTTGCTCTTGCACAAACACGGCGGTTCGCACCTTCGCCGCGTCCGTTCCCAAGCTTGTCCAGTCACCGGTTTTGATGTGAAGCATGGGCTCGCCGGCCTCAAAACGACTCAAAAGGCTGCGCAATGCATCGGGTACGGGCCTGGCGGTTTGTGATGGAGGATCGGCAAACACATAAACCAGCTCACAGCTGATGAGCCGTTCTTCGCCCCTGAAAATCGCGCCCGAAAAGAGCATGGACGAATTGCCAACGCGCGTGCATTTCAGTGCCACCTCGATTTGGTCGTCGAAATGAGCTGACGCGTGGAACTCGACGCTGGCTTTTTTCAGGTACACCTCACCGCCCAACTGCTGCAAGGCCTCTTCATACGGCAGGCCCAAGGCGCGCCAGTAATCCGTAATGGCCGTGTCGAAGTACATCAGGTAGTGCCCGTTGAACACGATTTTCTGCATGTCAACTTCAGCCCAGCGCACGCGCAGGCGGTGAAGAAAGCGAAATTCTTGTCGTTTCATGTTGAAGTCGTTAAATGAAAAGCCTGCCGGAGCGCCTTGGCCGCATCTAGATGCGCCTGCCTGGCTTCGGGAATGATGCGGCCCATCTTAATGAACTCATGCGTCACGCCGCGGTAAATTTCCAGATCCACCGGCACGCCCGCTGCGCGCAGCTTGTCTGCATACATCACGTCCTCGTCCACCATTTAAAAACAGTGCACCCGTGCCATGCGGCAAACCACGCAAATCGCGGGGCGCACGGGTAACCAGCGCACTGTCGCCAATCCAGATTCGACGCGATGTCGGTTTTGAACAAGTGTACGTCTGCCCGGAGCAAGGTGGCACGCCGGGGGCACCCAACAATGAGGCCAGATTCATTGGACCCTCACGAGAACCCATGCGCGGCCAAAATTACTCTCTCTGGAGCTTGCTCAAGCACGGTTTTAAAAACCACACTACCTGGGAACCCGCCTGGGAGCGGGTGCCGTTGAAACCCTCTTACGACGTGGTGATCGTCGGCGGCGGCGGGCATGGCCTGGCCACCGCCTACTACCTGGCCAAAAACCACCCGCAGGTGGGCCGCATTGCGGTGCTGGAAAAAGGCTATCTGGGCGGCGGCAACACGGCACGCAACACCACCATCGTGCGCTCCAACTACCTGTGGGACGAGGCCGCCGCCATCTACGAACATTCCTTGAAACTGTGGGAAGGGCTGACCGAAGACTTGAACTTCAACGTGATGTTCAGCCAGCGCGGCGTGTTCAACCTGGGCCACACCCTGCAGGACATGCGCGACATCGAGCGCCGGGTCAACGCCAACGCGCTGCAAGGCATCGACGCCCATGTGCTGAATGCGCAAGAGGTGAAAGAAAAGATCCCGCAACTCGACTGCAGCCGCAGCCGCCGTTACCCGGTGCTGGGCGCCAGCTGGCAGCCGCGCGCCGGGGTGGCGCACCACGATGCGGTAGCGCGCGGTTTTGCTCGTGCGGCCAGCCGCTTGGGGGTGGACCTGATCGAAGGCTGCGAAGTCACCGGCATGGACATCCAGGGCGGCCAGATCCGCGGGCTGCAAACCAACCATGGTGCCATCAAGACCGAGCGCGTGGGTTGCGTGGCCGCCGGGCATTCTTCGGTGCTGGCCCGCATGGCCGGGCTGCGCATGCCGCTGGAGAGCCATCCGCTGCAGGCCTTTGTGTCGGAATCGATGCAGCGCGTGATCGACACCGTCATCATGTCCAACGCGGTACACGGCTACCTGAGCCAGTCCGACAAGGGCGAGCTGGTGATTGGCGCCGGCATCGACAGCTACCTGGGCTACGGCCAACGCGGCAGCCCGCACGTGATAGAGCACACGGCGGCGGCCATCATCGAGCTGTTTCCACAGTTCTCGCGGGTCCGCATGAACCGCCAATGGGGCGGCATTGTGGACGTGACGCCCGACGCCTGCCCGATCATCTCCAAGACGGCGGTGCAAGGCCTGTACTTCAACTGCGGCTGGGGTACCGGCGGCTTCAAGGCCACGCCGGGTTCAGGCCACGTGTTTGCAGACATGCTGGCAAAGGGTGAGCCCAATCCCCTCGCCAAAGCCTTCTCGGTCGATCGCTTCCACACCGGCCACTTAATTGACGAACACGGCGCCGCTGGCGTCGCACATTGAGCGTAGACGACTATGTTTTTATTGCACTGCCCCCACTGTGGCGAATTGCGGGACGAAGAAGAGTTCAGCAACGCCGGTGAAGCCTATATCCCCCGCCCGCTCCAACCCGAGGCGGTAGACGACGCCACCTGGGGCGACTACGATTTCATGCGCAAGAACACCAAGGGCTGGTTCTGGGAGCAGTGGCAACACACCGCCGCCTGCCGCAAGGTGTTTGCCGTGAAGCGCAACACCGCCACCTACGAAATCGCGGGTAGCTGGACGCTGGCCGAAGGCAAGGCGCTGTTTCTGGCGGATCAGGCCGAGGAGCTAGCAGCATGAGCGGCACCCGGGTTTCACAGCCAGGTGCGCGCATCGACATCACGCGCAAGATCACCTTCACCTTCGACGGCCGCGACTACACCGGGCACCCCGGCGACACGCTGGCCTCGGCCCTGCTGGCGCACGGCGTGCGGCGCATGGCGCGCAGCTTCAAATATGGGCGTCCCCGCGGCATCATCGGCGCCGGGGCGGAAGAGCCGAACGCCTTGGTGCAATTAGGCGTTGGCGCGCTGACCATTCCCAATGTCAAAGCCACCCAGGCCGAGCTGTATGACGGTTTGAGCGCCCGCTCCACTTCAGGCTGGCCGTCGCTGGACTTTGACCTGAAATCGGTGCTGGGCCAAGGCGCACGCTTCATGCCCGCAGGCTTCTACAGCAAAACCTTCAAATGGCCGCGCAAACTCTGGCCACTGTATGAAACCGTGATCCGCAAGTTCGCCGGTTTTGGCGACGCGCCCACCGAGCCCGATCCCGAGCATTACGACCACCTGCACCACCATGTCGATGTACTGGTAGTGGGCGGTGGTGCGTGTGGCTTGCTGGCGGCGCTGCAAGCTGGGCAGGCGGGGCTCAAAACTCTGCTGCTTGACGAGCAAAACGAGCTGGGCGGCTGGTTGTTGTCAGACCCCACGGCGCAAATCGACGGCCGCCACAGCGACGCCTACATCCGCTCGGTACGGGCGGCCTTGCAAAACATGCCGCATGTGACAGTGCTGACCCGCACCACCGCGTTTGGCATGTACGAGCAAAACCTGGTGCAGGCGGTAGAGCTGGTGCAAGACCATATCGCCCCAGCAGAGCGTCAGGCCCGCATGCCGCGCCAGCGTATGCACAAGATCCGCGCCCACCACATCGTGCTGGCCACCGGGGCCATCGAACGCCCGCTGGTGTTTGGCAACAACGACCTGCCGGGCGTGATGACGGTGTCGGCGGGGCAGACCTTTTTGCAGCGCTATGGCGTGCGCGTCGGCCGGCGTGTGGTGATTTGCGGCACCAGCGATCTGATCCACGACTGCGCCGAGGCCTTGGCCCAGGCCGGTGCGACGGTCACGGTGGCCGATGTGCGTCACGGCGCTGTCGCTCGCAACAGCAGCTACACCGTGTTGCCTGGCCATGGCATTGCCGAAGTCACCGGTGGCAACGAAGTCAAAGGCGTGCGCCTGGTTCCCTTGCATGCCGAGCGCGACGAGGTGACGGGCGCGGGCTCCCGCATTGCGTGTGACGTGGTGCTGAGTTCCGGCGGCCTGTCACCTACGGTGCATTTGTTCTGCCACGACGGCAGTCGCCCCCAGTGGGACGAGGCAGTCGCCGCCTTTGTCGTGCCGCGCCAGGGGCGCAAGGGTGTGGCTTGTGTGGGCGCGGTGACGGGCGCGTTCGAGCTGGCAGCGGCGTTGGCGCAAACCACGCAAGCCATGCAGCAGGTGCTGGCGGCTTGCGGCAGGCGGGAAACGCTGCAAACACCCGGGTGCATCCAACCCAAGCGTCTGGCCGCACGACCCATGTTTCGTCTGCCCGATGGAAAAGCCGAGGGCGAAGGTGCCAAAGCCTTTGTGGACTACCAAAACGACGTCAGCGCGGCCGATATCGAACTCGCCGTGCGCGAGAACTACCACTCCATCGAACACGTCAAGCGCTACACCGCGCTGGGCTTTGGCACCGATCAGGGCAAGCTGTCCAACGTGAATGGATTTGTCATCACTGCACGGGCTTTGAAACGTCCCGTGGGCGAAGTCGGCACCACCACCTACCGCCCCGCCTACACCCCGGTGAGTCTGGGCGCGCTGGCCGGAACCATGACGGAAGACTGCTTTGACCCGAGCCGCTACACCGCCATCCATGCCGCCCATGTGGCACGCGGTGCGGCCCTGGAGCCCGTGGGCCAATGGCTGCGGCCCTGGTACTTTGCCAAGCCGGGCGAAGACCTGCACGCCGCCGTGAACCGTGAATGCCTGGCAGCGCGCAACGGCGTAGCGGTGATGGATGCCTCTACGCTCGGCAAGATACAGATCGACGGCCCGGATGCGCGTGAATTCCTGAACCGCATCTATTCCAACGCCTGGACGCAATTGGCGGTCGGCAAGTGCCGCTATGGCCTGATGCTGGACGAAAACGGCATGGTGATGGACGACGGCGTGACCGCCTGCATCCATCCCACCCAGTTCTACATGACGACCACCACCGGCGGTGCAGCACGGGTACTGAACTGGCTGGAACGCTGGCACCAGACCGAATGGCCAGAACTCAAGGTGTGGATGACTTCCGTGACAGACCATTGGTCCACCATTGCCTTGGTCGGCCCCAAGGCCCGCGCAGTGCTGGCCAAGTTGTGCACGGACATCGATTTGTCGGCCGAAAACTTCAAATTCATGGACTGGCGCGCTGGTACGGTACACGGCTTGCCTGCCCGCGTGTTCCGCGTCAGTTTTTCTGGCGAATTGTCTTACGAGCTGAATGTCGAGTCAGGCTTTGGCCACGCCTTGTGGGAGGCTGTGATGGCCGCCGGGGCCGAGTTCGACATCACGCCTTACGGGACAGAAACCATGCACGTGTTGCGGGCCGAGAAGGGCTTCATCATCGTCGGCCAGGATACCGATGGATCGATGAGCCCCTTGGACTTGGACATGGGCTGGGCAGTAGGTATGAAGAAGCCGTTCAGCTTCCTGGGCAAGCGCTCACTGGCCCGCAGCGATACCGCACGCAGCGGCCGCAAGCAGCTGGTCGGTCTGCAGCCTGAAGACCCGACCGTGGTGCTGGTCGAAGGCGCGCAAATCATGGAAAGCGCCGTCGTCAGCCTCCCCAACCAGATGCTGGGCCATGTGACGTCCAGCTACCACAGCGCCTTCCTGGGCCGCTCCATCGCCATGGCCGTTGTTGCTGGCGGCCTGCAGCGGCTGGACCAAACCCTGTACGTGCACGCCCATGGCAAGGTCACGCCGGTGAAGGTGGCGGCCAGCGTGTTTGTGGATGTGAAAGGTGACCGTCAAAATGTCTAATGCCATGAACGTCATGCTGCGATCCGTCCTGCACGCCGCTGGCCTGGCGGCCAAAGTAGAAACCCCCACCAGTCACAGCGGTGTGGTGCTGAGTGAGTTGAGCCACCTCGGTTATCTGGTGTTGCGCGGCAAAGCCGACGACAAGGCCTTCATGCAAGCCGTGGCCGGTGTGTTGGGCCAGCCGCTACCCACCCAGCCGATGACCGTGTTGCCCACCGCTGCGGGCGTGGTGTTGTGGTCGTCGCCCGACGAATGGCTACTGGTGTGCAAACGCTCCACCCGCGATGCGCTGCTGGCAACGCTCACCACGACACTGCAAGATGTCTTCGCCCAGGTGGTGGACAACAGCGGCGGCCTGATCACCATGCGCCTGGCCGGGCCGGACCATCTGATGCTGCTGCGCCAGCTGGGCCCGTATGACTTCGAGAGCCTGGCCGTGGGCCGTTGCGCCAGCACCGTCATTTCCAAAACCGGGCTGACCGTGGTGCGCACCGACGAGGCCGGCGTTTTGCTGGTGTTCCGCCGCAGCTTTGCCGACTACACCTGGCGCTTGCTGGAGCGCACTGCGCAACCCTACCGGCTGTGCATCACCAGTCCACAGCAATGTGCCGACCCGGTATTCACGCCCTTGTTTGAAATCGTTTGAAAGACCATTCCCATGCAAACTGAAGGTTTCTTCTCTGTGGGCGTTGCCCAGGCCGACACGGCGGTGAACGCCGCCATGAACCACGAGCTGCTGCGCCAGCGCGAGCAAATCGAGCTGATCGCCTCGGAGAACATCGTCTCCCGCGCGGTTCTGGAAGCCCAGGGCTCGGTGCTGACCAACAAGTACGCCGAAGGCTATCCCGGCAAGCGCTATTACGGCGGTTGCGAGCATGTGGACGTGGTGGAAGCCCTGGCGATTGAGCGCCTGTGCAAACTGTTCGGCTGCGAATTTGCCAACGTGCAACCGCACTCCGGTGCGCAGGCCAACACCGCCGTCATGCTGGCGCTGGTGCAGCCCGGCGATACGGTGCTGGGCATGGCGCTGTCGGCGGGTGGGCATTTGACGCACGGGGCCAAACCGGCGCTGTCAGGCAAATGGTTCAAGGCCGTGCAATACGGCGTGCGCCGCGAAGACTCGCTGATCGACTACGACGAAGTCGAACGCCTGGCCGTGGAGCACCAACCCAAACTCATCATTGCCGGTTTCTCGGCCTACCCGCGCACCATCGACTGGGCACGCTTTCGGGCCATTGCCGATAAGGTCGGCGCGTTGTTGATGGTCGATATGGCCCACGTGGCCGGACTGGTGGCCACCGGCGTGTACCCCAGCCCGGTGCCGCATGCGCATGTGACGACCTCGACCACCCACAAAACCCTGCGCGGCCCGCGCGGCGGCGTGATCTTGACCAACGACGAAGCGCTGTCCAAGAAGATCAACTCTGCGGTTTTCCCCGGCTCGCAAGGCGGCCCTTTGATGCACGTCATCGCCGCCAAGGCCGTGGCGTTTGGCGAAGCGCTGCAACCCAGCTTCAAGACCTATACCCAACAGGTCGTGGCCAATGCCAAAGCCTTGGGCGCGGTGCTCAAGGCCGGTGGCCTGGACCTGGTCACGGGCGGCACCGACAACCATTTGTTGCTGGTCGATCTGCGGCCTCTGGGGCTCAAGGGCAACCAGACCGAAGTGGCGCTGGAACGCGCCGGCATTACGTGCAACAAGAACGGCATCCCGTTTGACGACGAGAAGCCCACCATCACCTCCGGCATCCGCGTCGGCACGGCCGCAGGCACCACGCGCGGTTTTGGCATGGCCGAGTTTGAAGAGGTCGGGCGTCTCATGCTCGAAGTCTTCAACAGCTTGAAAACCAACCCAGCCGGTGACGAGGCCGTCGAGGCTTCGGTCTACGCCCGCGTCAAAGCCCTCACCGCCCGCTTCCCTCTCTACGCTTGAAAGAACTCACCATGAGCACCCTGCACCAAGACGCACTGATCATCGACGGCCTCATCATCTCCAAATGGGACCGCTCGGTTTTTGAAGACATGAAAAAAGGCGGTATTAGTGCTGCCAACTGCACCGTCTCGGTGTGGGAAGACTTCAAAGGCACGGTGGCCAACATCGCCCACATGAAGCGGCTGATCCGCGACAACAGCGACCTGCTGACCCTGGCGCGCACGACAGCCGATATCGAGCAGGCCAAGAAGGACGGCAAAACCGGCATCGTGCTGGGCTTCCAGAACGCCCATGCGTTCGAAGATCAGCTGGGCTACATTGAGGCCTTCCACGACATGGGCGTGCGCGTAGTCCAGCTCTGCTACAACACGCAAAACCTGATCGGCACCGGCTGCTACGAGCGCGATGGCGGCCTGTCGGGCTACGGCCACGAGGTGGTGGCCGAGATGAACCGGGTCGGCATCATGGTCGATTTGTCGCACGTGGGTGCCAAGACCTCCGAAGAAGCCATCCTGGCGTCCAAGAAGCCCGTCACCTATTCGCACTGCCTGCCTGCGGGCCTGAAAGAGCACCCGCGCAACAAAAACGACGAACAGCTCAAGTTCATTGCCGACCACGGCGGCTTCATCGGCGTGACCATGTTCCCGCCTTTCCTCAAGCGGGGCATTGAAGCCACGGTAGACGACTATGTGGAAGCCCTGGACTACGTGATCAACCTGGTCGGCGAAGACTGCGTGGGCGTGGGCACCGACTTCACCCAAGGCTATGGCGACGAGTTCTTCGAGTGGCTGACACACGACAAGGGCACGAACCGCCGCCTCACAAAATTTGGCACCGTACAAAACCCGCTGGGCATCCGCACCATCGGCGAAATGCCCAACCTCACCGCCGCGATGGAGCTGGCGGGCTGGTCGACCAGCCGCATCACCAAGGTGATGGGGCGGAACTGGCTACGTGTGTTTAGTGAAGTCTGGGGCGCCTGATCCGCGCTGTTTGTCATTGATTCCAAAAGGAGTACTGCAATGTTGAAGAGGACGAATCTGGCCAAATGGTTGGCGGCTTGGGCGATGAGTCTGGCACTGGTGGTTTCAGCGCAGGCCGAGACTGCATTAAAGCATTGGCCAGCCGAAGCGGCTGCACAGCTGGAGGCCTTGATCCAGGCAAACGCCCACAAAGGCGCGTTTGCCGTGTTCGACGCCGACAACACCAGCTACAACAATGATCTTGAAGAATCCTTGCTGCCCTATCTGGAAATGAAGGGAATTTTGAGCCGCGACAAACTCGACCCCGCGCTGAAGCTGATTCCGTTCAAGGACATTGATGGCCACAAGGAAAGCCTCAATAGCTATTACTACCGCCTCTGCGAGATCGACGACCAGGTCTGTTACCCCTGGGTGGCCCAGGTATTTTCGGGCTACACCCTGCGCGAGCTCAAGGGCTGGCTCGATGAAATGCTGGCTGCAGGCAAACCTATTCCGGCCACGTATTACGAGGGCACGACGGTCAAGACCGTTGCGGTCAAGCCGCCGAAGTTCTACACCGGCATGCAGGAACTCTACAACCGGTTGATGGAAAACGGCATTGAGGTGTACGTGATGAGTGCAGCCAGCGAGGAGTTGGTGCGCATGATTGTGGCCGACCCCAAGCATGGCTACAACGCCAAGCCGCAAAACGTCATCGGTGTCGGCTTGCTGCTCAAAGACCGTAAGACCGGTGAAGTTACCAATGCACGCAAGCTCATTGCGGAGAAAAAATATAACCAGGCCGCCTTGCTGGACCATGAACTGACATCTTATCTATGGGCACCGATGACCTGGTTTGAAGGCAAACAGGCTGCCATTTACACCTACATCGACGAGTGGAAAAAGCCCATTCTGGTGGCGGGTGACACCCCCGTCAGTGACGGCCCGATGCTGTTTCGCGGCACCGATGTAGAGCGTGGTGGTCTGCGCGTGTGGGTAAACCGCAAAGACAAGTACCTGGTGCAGATCCAGGCCATGCAGAAAAAACACGCCGAAGCCCAGAAGGCCCAAGGCCTGCCGGTGACGGCCGACCGCAACTGGATCGTGGTGAAACCAGACCAGATTCAGTAAGCCTGCGATAGCCCCATCAACAAGGTGATGGGGCGGAACTGGCTCAGTGTTTTCCGTGAGGTCTGGGGCGCCTGATATGCGCTACCCGACATCGATTTTCTTGCCCTTTCTTTCAACCAGGAGTACCCGTACCATGACCCGCACACACACGTTTTCTACCCGCCAACGTCGCCAGTTCCTGGCCCAAACCCTGGGGCTGTCCGCGCTGGCGCTCTCGGGCACGAGCGCCTTCACCCAGACCAAGCCAACGATCAAAATCGGCTTCGTCGATGGCTGGTCCGACAGCGTGGCTACGACCCACTTGGCGGCTGCGATCATCCGTAGCAAGCTGGGCACCCCGGTGGAGTTGGTACCACTGGCCGCAGGCATCATGTGGCAGGGTGTGGCGCGGGGCGACCTGGATGCAACGCTGTCGGCCTGGCTGCCGGTCACGCACGAAGCCTATCTGACCAGCTTCAAGGACAAGGTGCAAATCCTGGGTGCCAACTACCCTGGCGCCAAGATCGGCCTGATCGTGCCCGACTATGTGAAGGCCACCAGCCTGGCTGACCTGAACAGCCACCGCGCCGATTTTGACAACCGCATCGTCGGCATCGACGCGGGCGCAGGTGTCATGCGCAAGACCGAAGAAGCCATCAAGGCCTATGGCTTGGACATGCGTTTGCTGCCCAGTTCTGGTCCGGCCATGGCGGCAGAACTGGACCGCGCCTACCGCGCCAACAAGGCCATCGCCGTGACCGGCTGGATTCCGCACTGGATGTTCGCCAAGTACAAGCTGCGCTTCCTGGCCGATCCGAAAAACATCTACGGCGCCGAAGAGCATGTGGACAGCGTCATCAACCCTGCGCTGAACACCAAGGCCCCGGCAGTCGTGGCCTT
>DASXRN010000349.1:0-13843 GCA_036506595.1 Polaromonas sp.
AAGGCTGACACCGGCAGCGTCGGGTAGCGCCGCAGATAGGGCCGGTAGAGCACGCTGCACAGCGCGCCGGTGCAAGCGCTGGCCAGCACGGCCAGCTCGCCCCACCAAGAGCCGGCGCGCTGGACGCCCAGCTTGGGCACCAGCGACAGGGCCACGCCGGCGATGGACAGCACGACGCCGCCCAGCAGCGCGGGCGTGATGCGCTCGCGTCCCAGGGCGGCCGACAGCAGCAGCGTGAGCAGCGGAAACAGGCTGAAGATCAGCGCCGCCTGGGCCGCGCCAAGGTGCTGCAAGCCGTAGTTGAGCAGGGCAATCAGCACGGCGAACTGGCCCATGCCCAAGGCCGCCATGGCCGCCAGATCGTGAATTGCTATACTTTTTATAGCGCCTTGCGCCCGATGCTCCTGGGCAAAAGCCTTGAAAGGCTTGAGAACAAAGGGCAACAGGCAGACCAGACCGATGGCATAGCGCAGCAGGGCTAGGGTCAGCGGCGGAACCTCGGCCACCACAAAGCGCGAGGCCACGATGGCCGCGCCGACCTGCACGCCGGTGGCGGCTGCGGCGAGCAGGGGCAGATTTATAGCTTCAACTCCCAGGTCTCGCCTACCAGGTCATGGCCATAGCCGTGAAAGGGTTCGCTCTTGACCCGCTGGAAGCCACGCTGGGCGTAAATGGCGCGGGCGGCGTCCAGGCCGCTGCTGGTCCATAGCACCATTTTTTTGTAGCCCTTGCTGCGGGCAAAGGCGATGCATTCGTCAACCAGCCGTGCGCCCAGGCCCAACCCTCGCGCCTGGGGCGTGAGGATCAGCAGGCGCAGCTGCGCCACGGTGGCGGACTTGCGCACCACAAAGACCGAGCCCACACGTTCGCCGTCCAGTTCCGCGATCCAGCCTTTTTCCCAGGCGGGGTCGAAGTTCTTGATGAGTTCAGCCGCAATGCCGGCCACCAGGGCTTCAAACTCGCTGTTCCAGCCGTATTCGCGCGCATAAATCTCGCCGTGCTGCTGCACCACCCAGCCCAGGTCGCCAGGGCGCGGGTCGCGCAGGACGGCGGTGCGCAGCGGTACAGGTGCGCCGGCCGGCTCCAGCAGTCGCTGAACCGTGGCCAGGGCCTCCATCAGCCGCTGCCGGTCGGCCGGGGGCAGCGGCGAGAGCAGGGCTGCGGCTTCGTCGCGCGACTTCTGCTGCAGCGGCTCAAACGCCTGGCGCCCGGTGGCGGTGAGCGCCAGCAGGCTTTGCCGTGCGTCGGCGGGCGAGGGCGTGCGCGCCAACCAGCCTTGGCTTTCAAAGCGGTGCAGGATGCGGCTGAGGTAGCCAGCGTCAAGCGACAGATCGCGCCCGAGCGCGCTGGCGGTGGTTTGATCGCGGTGCGCCAGTTCGTAGAGCACGCGCACCTCGGTCAGCGAGAACTCGCTGCCGAGATAGGGGTCCAGTACGCCAATGCGCTGGGTATAAAAGCGGTTAAAGCCACGCAGGGCCTCGATATGTTCCGCCGGAATCGAGTGGGGTGCCAATGCCATGATTGACACTGTCAATCAAATGCTTGCTTTTGTCAAGTATTTGGACTCGGGCTGACAGCTGCCGCAAACCTCGATCAGTACGCGGTCGTCAATAAACGGGCTGGTGTTTGCGAATGGCGTCCTTGACCGCGCTGGTCAGCACAAAGCCCGGGCCGAATCTGGTGGCCAGCTCGTCGCAGCGCTGAATGAAGCTGTCTATGCCCATGCCGTAAATGAACTGCATTGCGCCGCCCGTCCAGGCCGGAAAGCCGATGCCGAAGATGGAGCCGATATTGGCATCGTGCACGGTGGTCAGCACGCCTTCGCTTAAACAGCGGGCGGTTTCAACGGCCTGGCGGTAGAGCAAGCGGTCCTTGAGTTCGTTGATGTCCCAAGTGGTTTCTGGTTTTTCAAACAAGGTTTTCAGTTCGGGCCACAAGGTCTTTTTTGCGCCTTTCTCAGCCGGGTAATCGTAAAAGCCACCACCGCCAGCGCGGCCCGGGCGTTTGAGCTCTTTGACCATGCGCTCGACCAGCAACTCGCCCGGCGCTGCCGCGTAGGTTTTGCCTTCGGCGCTGAAATCGCTGCGCGTCTGGTCCAGTACATGCACGCTGAGCGAGAGCGCGGTTTCATCAAGCACGGCCAGCGGGCCCACCGGCATGCCCGCCTGGATGCCGGCGTTTTCAATAGCCGCGGCCGGAATGCCTTCGCCCAGCATGGCCGCGCCTTCCATGACAAAGGTGCCGAAAGTGCGGCTGGTGTAAAAGCCGCGCGAGTCGTTGACCACAATCGGAATCTTGCCCAGCGTCTGCACGTAGTCAAAGGCGCGCGCCACGGTCTCGTCATCGGTCTGCTTGCCGCGAATGATTTCGACCAGCTTCATCTTGTCGACCGGGCTGAAGAAATGGATGCCGATGAACTTTTCGGGCCGGCTGCTGGCCGTGGCCAGGCTGGCGATGGGCAGGGTGGAGGTGTTGGAGGCAAAAAAACCGCCCGGTGCCAGCAAGGGTTCGGCTTCCTGGGTGACTTGGGCTTTCAGGTCGCGCCGCTCGAACACCGCCTCAATGATGAGCTCGCAGCCCGCCAGATCGGCCACCTGGTCGGTGGCGGTGATGCGCGCGAGCAGGGCGGCTTGCTCGTCTGCGCTCATGCGGCCTGTGTCCACGCGCGCCTGGGTGATTTTGGCGCTGTAGGTCTTGCCGGCATCGGCCTTGTCCTGGCTCACGTCTTTCAGCACCGTCGCAATGCCTTTGCTGGCCTGCGCATGGGCAATGCCCGCACCCATCATGCCGGCACCCAGCAGGCCGACCTTGGCGGGCTTGAAGCGCGCAATGTCCCTGGGCCGCGACTGCCCGCTCTTGATCGCATTCAGGTTGAAGAAAAAAGTGTTGATCATGGCCTTGGCGTTGACGCCGGTCATGAGTTTGGCCAGGTAGCGGCTTTCAATGCGAAAGGCGGTTTCAATGTCCACCTGCGTGCCTTCGACCATGCAGGCCAGGATGGCCTCGGGGGCCGGGTAGAGTCCGCGTGTCTGTTTTTTGAGCATGGCCGGCGCCACGCTCAGGGCCGCGGCAATCTTGGGGCTGGCTGCTGTGCCGCCCGGTATTTTGTAGTCCTTGGCGTCCCAGGCGTGTTGGGCTGTCGGGTGGGCGGCAATCCAGGCCAGCGCTTTGTCGCGCAGCTGAGCGGCGTCAAGCACCAGTTCATGCACCAGGCCTAGCGCCAGCGCCTCACGCGGGCCAAAGGTTTTTCCTTCGACCAGGTAGGGTTGCGCCGCCATCAGGCCCAGGTGCCGCGTCATTTTGGTCACGCCGCTGGCACCGGGCAGCAGGCCCAGCGTGACTTCGGGCAAGCCGAACAGCGTTTTGTTGTCATCGACCGCCACACGGTGGTGGCCTACCAGCGCGACTTCCCAGCCGCCGCCCAATGCGGTGCCGTTCAGGCAGCTCACCACCGGCTTGCCCAGGGTTTCGAGCGTGCGGAAATTCTTCTTCACCCGCTCGACCTCGGCATAGGCCTTAGGGGCATCGGCGGGCGTCAGGCGCATCACCGCCTTGAGGTCTGCGCCCGCAAAAAACGTGCCTTTGCCAGAGGCCAGGATCACGCCTTTGATCACATCTTTGTCTTTGAGGACCTGGGCAGTGACTTCGCTCAAGTCGTCCTGCCATTGCAGGCACATGGTGTTGACGGGGGAGCCGGGCTCGTCAAAAGTGAGGGTGGCAATGCCGTCCTGAAGCGTGTATTGGATGGTTTTCATTTAGATTCTTTCCACGATGGTCGCAATGCCCATGCCGCCGCCCACACACAGCGTGGCCAGCCCGTAGCGCAACTGGCGCCGGTGCAACTCGTCAATCAGCGTGCCCAAAATCATCGCGCCCGTGGCCCCCAGCGGGTGGCCCATGGCAATCGCACCGCCGTTCACATTGACCTTGTCATGCGGCACTTTCATTTCTTTCATGAAGCGCATCACCACGGCGGCAAAGGCTTCGTTGACTTCAAACAAATCAATCTGGTCTACCGTCATGCCCGCCTTAGCCAGCGCCTTGCGCGTTGCCGGCATGGGGCCGGTCAGCATGATGGTGGGGTCGGCACCGCTCAGGGCCGCGGCCACGATGCGGGCGCGAGGCTTGAGGCCATGGGTTTGGCCGGCTGCCTGGGAGCCCACCAGCACCGCCGCCGCGCCATCGACAATGCCCGATGAATTGCCGGCATGGTGCACATGGTGTATGCGCTCGACCTGCGGGTAGCGTTGCAAGGCCACGGCATCAAAGCCCATCGCGCCCAACTGGTCGAAGGCGGGCTTGAGCGAGGCCAGTCCTTCCAGCGTGGTCTGGGGTTTGATGAATTCGTCTTGCCCCAAAATGGTCTGGCCCAGAAAGTCCCTGACCGGCACGAGCGAGCCGGCAAAGTAGCCCGCCTCGCGCGCCTTGGCGGCGCGCCGCTGGCTCTCCAGCGCAAAGGCGTCGACGTCGGCGCGGCTGAAGCCTTCAAGGGTCGCAATCAGGTCGGCGCCTATGCCTTGCGGCACAAACAGCGTCGCGCTGTTGGTTTCCGGGTCTTGCGCCCAGGCACCGCCGTCGGAGCCAATCGGCACGCGGCTCATGCTCTCCACGCCGCCGGCCACCACCAGGTCTTCCCAGCCCGAGCGCACTTTTTGCGCGGCCAGGTTCACCGCTTCCAGGCCCGAGGCGCAAAAACGGTTGACCTGCACGCCCGAGGCGCGGAAGTCCCAGCCGGCCTTGAGCGCTGCCACCTTGGCAATCACCGAGCCCTGCTCGCCAATCGGCGAGACCACGCCCATCACCACGTCGTCGACCGCAGCGGTGTCAAAACCATTGCGGCGCTGCAGCTCGGTCAACACGCCGGCGAGCAGGTTGACGGGCTTGACCTCGTGCAGGCTGCCGTCTTTTTTGCCCTTGCCGCGCGGCGTGCGTATGGCGTCGTAGATGAAGGCTTCGGTCATGGTGGCTTTCCTTGATTGGAGTCGGAAACGAACGAAAAGGCTTGTTGAAGTATATTCATTTCACAAAGCAATCGCTTTGCATAAATAACCGCAGGTAGGTAACACCATGATTGAGCGCAGCCTTTTCAGCCCTGACCACGAGGCCTTTCGTGACAGCTTTCGCCGCTTTTGCGACAAGGAGATCGCACCTTTCCACGAGGCCTGGGAAGAGCAGGGCCACGTGGCGCGCGAGGTCTGGAACAAGGCCGGCGAGAACGGCTTTCTGTGCATGACCATGCCCGAGGAATACGGTGGCTCGGGCGCGGACAAGCTCTATTCAGTGGTGCAGTTCGAGGAGCTCAACGCACGCGGCTTCACCGGCATCGGCTACAGCCTGCACAGCGAAATCGTCGCGCCCTACATCCTGCACTACGGGACAGAGGAGCAGAAGAAAAAGTACCTGCCCAAGCTGGCCAGCGGCGACATGGTGGGCGCCATCGCCATGAGCGAGCCCGCCGCCGGCAGCGACCTGCAAGGCATCAAGAGCACCGCCATCAAGCAACCCGACGGCAGCTACCTGCTCAACGGCAGCAAGACCTTCATCACCAACGGCTGGCATGCGGACCTGGTGATCGTGGTTGCCAAGACCAACCCGGCCGAAGGCGCCAAGGGCACCAGCCTGCTGCTGGTAGAACGCGGCATGAAAGGCTTTGAAACAGGCAAGCGCCTGAAAAAGCTGGGTTTGAAGGCGCAGGACACGAGCGAACTGTTCTTCGACAACGTGCGCATACCCGCCGAAAACCTGCTGGGCGGTGAGGCGTATGAGGGCAAGGGCTTCATCTGCCTGATGGAGCAGTTGCCCTGGGAGCGCATGCAAATCGCCATCGGCGCCGTGGCCGCCGCCCAGGCCGCGATTGACGGCACCGTGGCCTATGTGAAAGAGCGCAAGGTGTTCGGCCAGCCCGTGGCCGCTTTCCAGAACACCCGCTACACCCTGGCCGAGTTGCAGACCGAGGTGCAGATTGCGCAAGTGTTCGTGGACAAATGCACCGAGCTGGTCTGCCAGGACAAGCTGGACACCGCCACCGCCAGCATGGCCAAGTACTGGTGCTCAGACCTGCAATGCAAGGTGATGGACGAATGCGTGCAGCTCTTTGGCGGCTATGGCTATATGTGGGAATACCCGATTACCCGTGCCTACGCCGATGCGCGTGTGCAGCGCATTTATGGCGGCACCAACGAGATCATGAAAGAGGTGATTTCGCGGTCTATGGGCTTGGGAGGAAAATAGGTTTAACGGCTATCGGCTAACAACGCTCTTTCTGGAAACGCCTGAAAGGCGTCAATCAAGACGCCTTAAGCAGTCCAATTACAGCGCCGCAACCAGTTCCGGCACCGCCGTGAACAGGTCCGCCTCCAGCCCGTAATCGGCGACGCTGAAGATGGGCGCTTCCGGGTCCTTGTTGATCGCCACGATGACCTTGCTGTCCTTCATGCCGGCCAGGTGCTGGATGGCGCCCGAGATGCCGCAGGCCACATAGAGCTGGGGCGCGACGATCTTGCCGGTCTGGCCGACCTGCCAGTCGTTGGGCGCATAACCGGCATCGACCGCGGCACGGCTGGCACCGAGGGCCGCGCCCAGCTTGTCGGCCAGCGGCGTCATGATCTCGTTGAACTTCTCGGCCGAGCCCAGCGCCCGGCCGCCCGAGACGATGATCTTGGCGGCGGTCAGCTCGGGCCGGTCGCTCTTGGCGATCTCGCTGCCGACAAAGCTCGACTTGCCGCTGTCGGCCACACCGGCCAGGGTTTCCACGGCAGCAGAGCCACCAGTGGCGGCGGCCGCATCAAAACCGGTGGTGCGCACCGTGATGACCTTGGTCGCATCCAGGCTTTGCACGATGGCAATGGCGTTGCCGGCGTAGATCGGGCGCTCAAAGGTGTCCACCGCATCGACCTTGGTGATGTCGGAAATCTGCGCCACATCCAGCGTCGCGGCGACGCGCGGTGCAATGTTCTTGCCCGACGCGGTGGCCGGAAACAGGATGTGCGAGTAGCTGGCGGCGATGGCGACCACTTGCGCCGCCATGTTCTCGGCCAGGCCATGTTCAAAGTGCACGCCATCGACATGGATGACTTTGGCCACGCCGGCGATTTGGGCGGCGGCTTGCGCGGCGGCTGCGGCCTCCTTGCCGGCCACCAGCACATGGACCTCACCGCCGCACTGGGCGGCAGCGGTCACGGTGTTGAGGGTGGCGGGCCTGATGCTCGCGTTGTCGTGTTCGGCAATTACAAGTGCTGTCATGATGGTTTTTTCCTGTTCAGTTGGGGGCAGCGCAAAACTGCTTCGCAGTTCTTGGTCCGTCCCGCAAGGGATTCAAATTACTTTGGCTTCGTTTCTGAGCTTGTCGACCAGGGCGGCCACGTCGGCCACCTTGACACCGGCGCTGCGCTTGGGCGGCTCGCTGACCTTGAGGGTCTTCAGGCGCGGCGTGACATCGACACCGAGCTCTTCGGGCTTGAAGTTGTCGAGCTGCTTTTTCTTGGCCTTCATGATGTTGGGCAGCGTGACATAGCGCGGCTCGTTCAGGCGCAGGTCGGTCGTGATGATGGCCGGCAGCGTCAGGGCCAGGGTTTCCAGGCCGCCGTCGACCTCGCGCGTGACCTTGGCCACACCGCCTTCGACCTCGACCTTGGAGGCAAAGGTGGCCTGGGGCCAGCCCAGCAGCGCGGCCAGCATCTGGCCGGTCTGGTTGCAGTCGTCGTCAATCGCCTGCTTGCCCAGGATCACCAGCTGCGGTTGCTCCTTCTCGACCAGCGCCTTGAGCAGTTTGGCGACGGCCAGCGGCTGCAGCTCTTCGGCGGTCTCGACCAGGATGGCGCGGTCGGCGCCAATCGCCATGGCGGTGCGCAGGGTTTCCTGGCACTGCAGCACGCCGCAGCTCACGGCAATGACTTCGCTGACCGCACCTTTTTCCTTCAGGCGCGTCGCCTCTTCGACGGCGATCTCGTCAAAGGGGTTCATGCTCATCTTGACGTTGGCGATGTCGACGCCGCTGCCGTCGGATTTGACGCGGACTTTCACGTTGAAGTCGACTACGCGTTTGACGGGGACCAAAACCTTCATGACTGGGCTCCAGAGTTTATTGATTAACGTTGACGTTGACGTAAAGGTAAGCTTTGCATTCTATGCTGCCGCGTCCTTGGTGCGCGGCAGCGCCTACCCGCTACCCAAATGATTATCCGTGGCCGTTGACGAGAAAAACGAACGGTCGTTCTATTTTCATTATAGGGCGCAATTTTCCGGGTTGAAAGCGTATCGGTCAAAAAGTGTCGTCCAGGCGTCAGGATGGCCTGGCCTGCCGCGCCTCGGGGGCGTTGCTGACGCGTGTATGAATCACCCGCTGCGGGTAGGGAATGTCAATATTGTGATCGCGCAGGGACTGCAAGACCAGCAGGTTGATGTCGGAGCGCAGGTTTTGCTGGCCGTTCTCGGGATCAACAATCCAGTAGTTCAGCGTGAACTCCAGCCCATCAGCGCCAAAGTTGGTCAAGGCCGCCGACGGCCCGGGGTCGCTCAGCACACGGCCTTGCTTGGTCGCCGCATCTTTGAGCAAACGCATCACCAGTTCCGCATCGCTGTCGTAGCCCACCGACACCACCGTGGACTGCAACACCCGGGAATCCGTCAAGGACAGGTTTTCAATCCGGTTGCTGATGAACATCTCATTGGGCACGATGGACTCCCGCCCCGACGCCGCGCGCACGACGGTGTAGCGCGCATTGATGTCGGTGATGCGGCCCTCAAAGGTGTCCACGCGCACGTTGTCCCCGATGCGCACGCTGCGTTCGGCCAGCATGACAAAACCACTGACATAACTGGCGGCGAGCTTTTGCAGGCCAAAGCCCACGCCCACCCCAACCGCGCCGCCCAGCACCGACAGCGCCGTCAGGTCAATGCCCACCGATGACAGCGCCAGCAACAGGCCGACAAACATCAACACCACACGGGTGGCATTGCTCACGGCCTTGCGCAGGGACAGTTCGCTGCCGGTGGCCGAGCGCAGCAGGCGCGCCTCGATGGCCGAGGAAATCCACAGCGTGATCAGCAGCACCACCCCGGCGGTCAATGCGCCTTCCAGCATGGTGCGCACCGACAGGATCGTGGCGCCCACTTTCCACTTGATGTTGTCCAACTCTTCCAGGATCACCGGCAGCAGGCCGCTAACCCAGAGCACCATGGCAATCCAGGCCAGCCAGGAAATGGTGCGCTCCAGCGCCCGCACCAGCGGGGCATTTTTAAACGCCACCTGCAAAACCTTGACGCCCAGCCGAATCAGCGCCAGCGCCAGCAGCACCGGAATGGCCACCTTGAAAACGGCCAACGGAAACAGCCGGGCCAGCAACTCCTGGGCCGCATAGGCCAAGGACAGCAGCAGCAGCGGAAACAACACGCCATCGACAATGCGCCGGCCAAAAAGGATGGACGACTCGTTGTCCGCCACAGGGCGCCCGCGGCTCACCACACGCGCCACCAGCCAGGCCAGCAGCACGCAGACGATGAGCACGGCCAGTTCAGTCAAGGCCGAGGGCTGGGTCAATGCCGCAAACCAGGCGTCCAGGTTGTCAATACGCGCCGGGGAGGCAGAACGAAGATTTACGGCGCCGGCGCTGGCCATTCGGGTTTCCTTTTGTCGATGAAGGCTTGCACGCCCTCTTGTGCCACGGCATGGACCATGTTGCATGCCATGGCTTGGCCGGCAAGCTGGTAAGCGGCCTCCACGCCGGTTTCACGTTGTCTGTAAAAAAGCGCCTTGCCGATGGCAATCGCTTCCCGCGGTTTGAGCAAAATGACCTGCAGAAGTTGCTCGACCTCGGCATCGAGCGCCTCCAGCGGCACGACCCGGTTGACCAGCCCCCTCGCCCGCGCCTCATCCGCCGTGATGAACTCGCCCGTCAGCAGCATCTCCATGGCCTGCTTGGCCGGCATGTTGCGCACCAGCGGCACACTGGGCGTGGCACAAAACAGCCCCACGTCAATCCCGTTCACGCCAAAGCTGGCCTGGCTGGCGGCCACCGCCAGGTCGCATTGCGCCACCAGTTGGCAACCTGCGGCGGTCGCCAGCCCCTGCACCCTGGCTATCACCGGCACCGGCAAATGCTGGATGGCCAGCATCATGCGCGTGCACTGCGCAAACAGCTTCTGGTAGTAGGCCAGCTCGGGGCGGGCGCGCATGTCTTTCAGGTTGTGGCCCGCGCAAAAGGCCTTGCCTTGCGCGGACAGCACCACCACGCGCGCCGAGGCGTCCTGTGCGATGGCATCGAGCGCGGCTTGCAGCGCTGCCAGCATGTCTTCACTGAGGGCGTTGAAAGTGCCGGGCTGGTTCAGGACAAGATGATGAACACCCCGCTCGTCGTGTGTGTGGAGAAGGGGCGGCGACAAGTCCCTGGATGCTGCAGTCATAAAAACTCTCTACAGATCTGCCAGCACGCGGATATGCGCTTCCACGCTGCGCGCCAGTGCCCGCAGGTTGTAGCCGCCTTCGAGCGATGACACGATGCGGCCCCGCGCATGGCGCCTGGCCACGTCCTTGATGCGCATGGTGATCCAGGCGTAGTCCTGCTCGACGAGGCCCATCTGGCCCAGGTCGTCATCGCGGTGCGCGTCAAAACCGGCGCTGATGAAAATCATTTCGGGCTTGAAGGCCTCCAGGCGCGGAATCCACATCATCTCGATCAGCTCACGCACGTCCATGCCCTTGGTGTAGGCCGGCACCGGCAGGTTCACCATGTTGCCGTCCTGGCTGTCGGCTCCGCTGAAAGGGTAAAACGGATGCTGAAAAAAACTCACCATCAGCACCCGGTCATCGCCGCGGATGATGTCTTCGGTGCCATTGCCATGGTGCACGTCAAAGTCAACAATCGCCACGCGCTTGAGGCCGTGGCGCTCCAGCGCGTATTTGGCGGCAATGGCAATGTTGTTGAAAAAACAAAAGCCCATGGCCTTGTCATGGCAGGCATGGTGGCCCGGCGGGCGCACGGCGCAAAAGGCGTTTTCCATCTCGCCGGCCAGTACGCTGTCGGTGGCCGCCAGCGCTGCACCGGCCGCGCGCAAGGCGGCGTTCCAGGTGTGTACATTCATCGCAGTGTCGGGATCGATCTGGGCATAGGCCGGTCCGCCCGCCTTGATGTCATCGGCCAGGCGCTCACTCAGGCCGCGAAGGGCCGCCACCATCATGCGGTCATGGCCCAGCTCAATGTCGCCCAGCGCCGCCAGCGGGGCCTCGCGCCGTGCCAGCACGTCGCTTACGCCGGTTGCCAGCAACCAGTCTTCAATGGCATCGAGCCGCTCGGGGCATTCGGGGTGGCCCTCACCCATTTCATGCTTGCTGCAGTCCTTGTGGGTGAAATAACCAGTTGCGTTCATCACGAAAAAGTTTTGCGAAAAATTACGGTAAGGTTGACGGCATGAACGTCAAAGAAAAACTTCAAGCGCTCCTGAATCAGCTTAACACGGTCATTGTCGGCAAACCGGCGCAGGTCCAAGACTGCGTGGCCTGCCTGCTTGCGGGCGGCCACCTGCTGATTGAAGATGTGCCGGGCGTGGGCAAGACCACGCTGGCCCATGCGCTGTCGCGCTCCTTTGGCCTGCAGTTTTCGCGGGTGCAATTCACCGCCGACCTGATGCCCAGCGACTTGTCAGGTGTCTCGATTTACGAGCGCCAGAAAGAGAGCTTTGTGTTTCACCCCGGGCCGATATTTGCCCAGGTGCTGCTGGCCGACGAAATCAACCGGGCCAGCCCGAAAACCCAGAGCGCGCTGCTGGAGGCCATGGAAGAAAAGCAGGTCACGGTCGAAGGCGAAACACGTCCCTTGCCCAGCCCGTTTTTTGTGATCGCTACGCAAAATCCGTACGACCAGCTCGGCACCTACGCCCTGCCTGAGTCGCAGCTGGACCGTTTCCATATGCGGATTTCGCTGGGTTACCCGGATCGCGCCGCCGAGCGCCAACTGCTCAAAGGCAGCGACCGGCACGAACTGCTTGTAAAACTGCCGGCCGTGCTGGCGCCGCACGACCTGCTGGATCTGCAGCAGCAAGTGATGCAAGTTCACGCCGCCGAGCCGCTGCTGAACTACCTGCAGGACCTTATTGCCGCCACCCGTTCGGGCCGCTGGTTTTTGCAGGGCCTGAGCCCGCGCGCCGGCATCGCCATCATGCGAGCCGCCAAGGCGCAGGCCTTTTTGAGCAACCGCGATTACGTCGCCCCCGACGACATTGCCGCCGTGCTGCCGCAAACCGTTGCGCACCGGCTGATTCCCGTCAGCGATGCGGGCCGCGGCGCGCTGGAACAGGTGCGCGCCATGCTTGAAGTCGTGCCGCTGCCGTGAAGCCATGGACCGAAAAACCTCATGTCGCAGGTGAAGCAATGGGCATGGGAGCAACGCAATTTCCCGCCGGGCCGCCCCAAGGGAAATTAGCCCCCGAGGGGCTGGAGCCTGCGGCTCCAGGCCTGCTTGAGCAGGCCTGGACAGGCGACAGAGGCGAAGCGTCTGGTGAGCCGCGGCCTGCAAGGCCTCGCGCAGTACGCGAAGCGACAAGCGTGGGGGCGACATTTCTCCGACGACGCCTGGACGCATGGTTTGAGAGCCGCCTGCCATTGACCGACAACGTCACGTTGACACAACGCACGGTTTACATCCTGCCGACCCGTGCCGGGCTGATGCTGGGCATCACCCTGCTGGTGCTGCTGGTGGCCTCCATCAACTACCAGCTCAACCTGGGCTACCTGCTGACATTTTTACTGGCGGGCAGCGCCCTGGTGGGCATGCATGTCTGCCATAACACGCTGCGCGGTCTTGCTATGAATTTAATAGCTCCTCACGCCCATTATGCGGGGGCTATAGCCATTTTTGATGTCAAACTGACGAATAACAGGCGCGCCGCACGCCACGGCATTGGCCTGAGCGTGCTGCACCCGCACGACGCAGCCGCGCAAAAAAGCCGCGAGAAGCGCTGGGCCTGGACCGATGTGCCGGCGCAAGGCAGCAGCGTGGTGCAGATCGCCTTCACACCGGCGCGGCGCGGCCTGCACCGCCTGCCCACGCTGACCGCCGAAACCCGCTTTCCGCTTGGCACCTTCCGGGTCTGGACGGTCTGGCGACCCGCTGCGCAAATCCTGGTCTACCCGCGGCCTGAACCGATGCCACCGCCGCTGCCGCCGGGCGAGCCCCGCTCCGGCGGCGCTGTGGCTGCGGCGCGGGCACAAAGCTCGGGCGAATTTGATGGTGTGCGCGGCTACCGCCGTGGTGACCCGATGAAACTGGTGGTCTGGAAAAAAGCCGCCAATGTCGATGAGCAGGGTAACGGGCTCGTCGTACGGGACACCCAGCAGGCCCAGCGCCATGAGCTCTGGCTGGATTTCATGCAGGCGGGTACGGCGGATACTGAACACAAACTCTCGCGGCTGTGCGCCTGGGTTCTGCTGGCTGACAAACTGGGGCTGGACTATGGCTTGCGTTTACCTTCGCTGGAGGTCAGGCCTGGCAGTGGGGAGGCGCATAAGCGGCAGTGTCTGGAGGCTCTGGCGCTATGTTGAGTTTTGTCGATATGCGAGCAAGCCGGGTCTCGCCCCGGCGGGCGACTTACTTTCTCTTGCTTCGCCAAGAGAAAGTAAGCAAAGAGAAGGCGACCCTGCTGTCTGCGGAGTTTTTGGGGTCAGAGCCCAAATTCACCGAGCCGATGGCTCGCCCAGAGGGTGCGGTGCAACGCACCGCAGCGAAATTGGTGTCTGACCCCAATAACTCAACCCTGCGGTGCTCAGTCCAGCCGGGGTCTCGCTCGAACTCGCCTGCGGCTCAGACAATCGCGAGCCCTGATCCGTCTGGACTTCCGCTCCTCGGCGCAG
>DASXRN010000350.1:0-3139 GCA_036506595.1 Polaromonas sp.
AAGCCACTGGTGAGCACCCTCTCTCCATCACCGGCAAACCCACACAACACGGCACCAATAAAAAAGCCGCCTCAGCGATGTTTCGCTGAGTCGGCTTTGATGCATACAGGCCAGACAGCCCGGATCAGTAGACCTGATTAGACGCGGGCGGCGCGCAGCTTCACCGAGAAATCGCGCAGCGCAGCAATGCCGCTTTCTTCCGCACGATGGCACCAGGCCTGCAGATCGGAAGCGAGTTGCTCGCGCGAGGCCGACGTGGTCAGCCACATCTGGCGGAGCTCTTCGCGCATGGTGACCATTTTGTCCAACACAGGGTGTTCGGCTCTCACCTGAGCAAGTTGTGGCTTGGCCGCTGCCGGCACCTTGTCATCATCGCGATGCAACCAGCGATTGGCCGCGCGCAACACCGACACATCTTCCTTCTTGGCCTTTAGCGCTTCGAGTTCGGCCTTGCCGGCCCGGCGCAACTCGCGCGCAAAGCCAGCCATGACCTCGTAGCGGTGGGCAATCAGGGCTTCCAGCGTTTTCTCATCAGCCACGGGCTGGATGGCACCCAGCTGCAGCTTGGGCGGAACTTTCTTGACGGTTGCCAGCCCGACTTTTTCCATGGCACGGATATAGACCCAGCCAATGTCGAATTCGTAAGGCTTGACCGAGAATTTGGCCGATGTGGGGTAGGTGTGATGGTTGTTATGCAGCTCTTCGCCGCCAATCATGATGCCCCAGGGCGAAATGTTGGTGCTGGCATCCGGTGCCTCGAAGTTGCGGTAACCCCAGTAGTGGCCAATGCCATTGATGATGCCGGCAGCCGTCACCGGAATCCAGGCCATTTGCACGGCCCAGACGGCCAGACCGGCCGCACCAAACAGCGCCAGGTTCAGGATCATCATCAGGCCGACACCCTGCCAGCTGTAACGCGTGTAGACATTGCGCTCAACCCAGTCGTTGGGCGTGCCGTGGCCAAACTTGGCCAGGGTTTCCTTGTTCTTGGTTTCAGCCCGGTACAACTCGGCGCCTTTCCAGAACACGGTTTCGATGCCGCGTGTTTGCGGGCTGTGCGGGTCTTCGGCGGTTTCGCACTTGGCGTGGTGCTTGCGGTGAACCGACACCCATTCCTTGGTGACCTGGCCGGTGCCCAGCCACAGCCAGAAGCGGAAGAAATGCGAAGGAATGGCGTGCAGGTCCATGGCGCGGTGCGCTTGATGGCGGTGCAGGTAAATCGTCACGCTGGCAATCGTGATATGGGTCGTGACCAGGGTGTACAACACGATTTGCCACCAGCTGGCGGCTACCAGTCCATGAGCCAGCCAGTCGAGGGCGGCATCAAAAAAGATCATAAAAGTCCTTTAAACAATCTGCACCAGCCATGCATTTAGCATCGTCTCCAAAAGGCTGCACCAGACAACCCAGTATTGTAAGGCCGCAGACGCAAAACGCCAAGCCGCCTTGCGCAGCCTCCACATGCCGCGAAAAACGCCAACACTACCGATAAACGCCTAACTATTACTTACCTAGGCCTATCTCCATCCAAATTCATCACGCTTTTTGCCAGACTGCGGCAAAGAAACCATCCGTCTGGTGCAGGTAAGGCCAGAGCCTGAGGTAGGGGCCGCGGCAGAGTTTTTCAGCCTTCTCAACGCCTAGATGGGTCAACAAGGGCCCGGCTTCAAGGAGGTTGAACTCTTTATTGGCTTGGCCGAAGGCCTCGGCAATCGCCTCGTTTTCTTCGCGCAAAACGCTGCAGGTCGCGTAAATCAGCCGCCCGCCGGGCTTGAGAAGGCGTGCGGCGCTCTGCAAAATGGCGGTTTGTTTGGCCGTCAGCTCTTCAATCGCCTTGGGACTTTGTCGCCATTTCAGGTCGGGATTGCGCCTCAGCGTGCCCAGCCCCGAGCAGGGCGCATCCACCAGCACCCGGTCTATCTTGCCGGCCAGCCGCTTGATGCGCTCATCACGCTCATGCGCAATGGCCACAGGATGGACGTTGGACAAGCCGCTGCGTGCCAGCCGCGGTTTGAGGGCGTCCAGCCGGTGTCCTGAGGTGTCAAAAGCGTACAAGCGCCCGGTATTGCGCATGGAAGCCCCGATGGCCAGGGTTTTACCGCCGGCGCCGGCGCAAAAGTCCACCACCATTTCGCCGCGCTTGGCATCGACCAGCAGGGCCAGCAACTGCGAGCCTTCGTCCTGCACTTCAATCGCGCCACGCGTGAAAGCGTCCAGCTTGCCCAGCTGCGGCTTGTCCACCACACGCAGGCCCCAGGGCGAGTATGGGGTTGCTACTGTTTTGATAGCTGCCTTCGCAAGCTCTTTCTGGACCTCGGCCCTTTTATCCTTCAAGGCATTGACCCGCAGGTCCAGCCCTGCCGGGGCATTGAGGCTTTCAACCAGCGGCCAGAAATCGCCGCCCAGTTGCTCTTTAAGCGGTTCCACCAGCCACTGCGGCAGGTTGTGGCGGTGCAGCTCCATCAAATCAGACGGCTTGACCTGGTCACAGCGGCTTAGCCAGTCTTTTTCCTGTTCGGTGAGCGCAGCCAGCAGAAAGTCACGCTCCGCGGCAAAACCCAAGATCGCCAGCCGCCGCTCCAGCGGGCCGCTGCCGTGTTGGGCCAGGTAGGTATAGAGCAACTTTTTGCGCAGCACGCCGTAGACTGTTTCGGCCAGGGTGGCCCGCTCGCGGGGGCCGAGGCGCAGCTCGCGAAAATAGCGCGACACCACCATGTCCGCGGGATGGTCAAATTTGAGAACCTGCTTGAGAAGCTCGGAACAATTGTCGAGTAAGGCTTTAGGATGCATAGCCCCTATTGTCCCACCCGACCCGGCCGCCTCAGGCCAGGCTGCGAATATAGAGGGGCGCGAAGGCGTTTCGTTCGATGTCGCCCAAGGTGGGCGAGTGGCCGGCCCACAGGGCCAGGGCTGGCCCCGGCAGGCCCAGAGAACGCTCAAGTTCACGGCACAGGTGGTAGCGGTCTTCATCAGCCAGGCCTGGCAGTTCCACAAACAGCAGGTAACAGCGCCGGTGGGGGAACTCGCGCAGGTTCTTGCGTACCAGCCAGGCTCGTGCCACGGGCTTGCAGCGCACCAGTTCGACCTGGATTTCGCCTTGCTCGAATTCATTCAGGTCGTGGCGCGTGATGGCCTGGAA
>DASXRN010000351.1:0-2858 GCA_036506595.1 Polaromonas sp.
GACGTTGGCGGGCTGCGGCGCCAGGTAGCCGATCTTTTCCAGAAAGGCGCGATAGGCCGGCATGTCCTGAATCGGGCCGGGGTGGGCTTTGTGCCAGCGGTCCAGTTCGGTTTGCAGGCGGTCGCGCTCGGCCAGCAGGGCGATGTTTTTGGGTGCCAGGTCGGCGACGATGGCATCAAAGCCCTTCCAGAATGCGTCGCTGGCCACGCCGGTGCCGGGCAGCACCTTGTCTTCAATGAAGCGGTACAGCACCGTGGCCACCTGCAGGCGGTGGCTGGCGGTGCGCGGGGTGGATGTGGGGGTGGTCATGGTGTCGTCCTTGAAAAGTAATGTGACTAAAGATAAAGCGATAAAGCGGATAAAGCGAAGCTTGCTACAAGGTTACGGCATCAGCAAGGTCAGCACATCGCGCAGGCTGCTGCCGGTGTGGGTGGGCTGGGTGCCCAGTTCTTCAAACGGCAACTGGTAGCGGTTGACCCAGAGCGTCCGGTAGCCAAACCAGGTGGCGGCCAGTGCGTCCCAGCTGTTGCAGCTGACAAAACCTATCTGCCGCGCCGCCAGGCCGGTCGCCTGTTCGCCCAGCGCGTAGGCTTCGGGGGCGGTTTTGTAGGTGCGGATGCTGTCGGTGCTGACGACATGGTCGAGCAGGCCGTCCAGCCCGGCCGATTTGACGGCCACGGCCAGCATGGCCGGGTCGCCGTTGGACAAAATGCCGGTGATGATGCCGCGGGCTTTCAGCGCCTGCAGCACCTCTTTGTTCTCGGGAAAAGCGCTCAGATGCCGGTACTGGTTCATCAGCTGCTGTTCGCGCTCGGGCGTCAGGTCCAGCGCGAGGCGCTTGCAGGCGTAGCGCAGGCCGGCCCGGGTCAGGTCCCAGAACGGCTGGTAGTGCGCCCCGCCATTGCTGGTGGTGACCAGGCGGGTGTATTCAATTTGCTTGTCGCGCCACAGCACGCCCAGCGCCTGCCCCTGACCGGGGAAGAGCTGCTCCGCCGCCAAACCCACGCTGTACACGTCAAACAGCGTGCCATAGGCGTCAAACAGCACGGCGCGCGGCGTTTCGGCAAAGGCTAAGCGGGATTTTTCCATAACGCTTACTTTATTTGATACCTGGCAAAAGATTAATAATCACAAAATTGTTTTATCTGTGACTTTATTGAATGTAATTTTTGAAAAATTCAAAAATCCCGGCCTTGGGCTTTGATGCCCTGCGCCCCCCGTTTTGTGCCGGATTCAAGCCTTGTGGGGCTAAGTCCAAGTTCTGCAGGCGAGTATCGCTATTAAAAATGGAGCAAAACTGGCAGCTCGAATCATCAGGCCCCGGCCCGGGCGTCAACTCTGGCCGCTCAGCTGCCGGGCGGCTTCCAGCACATGCCGGACATGGCCTTCGTCGTAGCGCTCGGCGGGCATGGTCAGGGTCAGGGCGGCGGCCAGGCTGCCGTCGGCCTTGAACACAGGCGCGGAAATGCCGGCCACGCCCGGCAGCCGGTCACCCGTGGCCGCAAAGAAACCCTGTTCCCGGATGCGGGCGTACAGGTTTTTGTCCTGGGCGCTCAGGCTGGCTGCGGGTTTGAGGCTGAAGGCCATTAACACGCGGCCACCGGTGCCCTGCTGCAGGGGCAGTACATCACCGGCCTTGATGTGGTCGCGAATTGGCTGAGGCGAATCGATCCGGTACAGGCACAGCCGCGCATCACCCTGAATCACGTGATAGGCCGCGCTTTCGCGGGTGGCGGCCACCAGCGCCCGCATCACGGGCAGCACCACGCGGTCCAGCGAAAACGAGGCCGCGTACACCGCGTTGAGCCGCGCCACCTCGCCGCCCAGGCCGTAGCGACCGTCTTCCAGTTTTTGAATCAGCCGCGCATGTTCCAGCGAGGCCAGCAAGCGCAGCACCGTGCTTTTATAGAGCTGGGTGCGGTTGGCCAGCTCGGCCAGGCTCAGGGAGACATCGCCCTGGCGAAAGGCCGACAGCAGGGTCAGGGCGCGATCGACGGCGGCCGCGCCGCCGGGTGCGGCATGGCTGTCGGCCAGGGATTCGGTCTGGGCTTTGCGGGGCATGGGTGACTCCTTGGGGTTGTTCGCGGCCGGCTTGACAAGCGTTCGGTAATCGGAGAGTATTTCATTAGAAAGAACTTTGTTCTATCTTACAGAATTATGAAATGAATGCAACCATGCCCCACGCCCCGATTCCCGATGTCTTGATCAGCGAGGTCGGGCCGCGCGACGGCCTGCAGTCGGTCAAGGCCACCATGCCGACCGCCGATAAAAAACGCTGGATCACCGCCCTCTACGAGGCCGGCCTGCGCGAGATCGAGGTCTGCTCGTTTGTGCCCGCGAAACTGCTGCCGCAAATGGCCGATGCGGCCGAGGTGGTCAGGCACGCGCTCACCTTGCCCGGCCTGACCGTGATGGCGCTGGTGCCCAACCTGCGCGGTGCACAGGCCGCGCTGGCGGCCGGCGTGCACAAGCTGACGCTGCCGGTGTCGGCCAGCGCCGCGCATTCGCTGGCCAATGTGCGCAAGACGCGTGAAGAGATGATCGACGAGGTGCGCAACATTGTCGCCCTGCGCAACGAGATCGCGCCCGGCGTGAAGATCGAGGCCGGCATCTCCACGGCCTTCGGTTGCACGCTGCAAGGCGATGTGCCGGAAGACGAGGTGATCTGGCTGGCCGCCCAGTGCATTGCCGCCGGGGCCGACGAGTCTGGGCTGTCGGACACCACCGGCTACGCCAACCCGGCGCAGGTGCGCCGCCTGTTCAGGCGCTTGCGCGCCGAGATTGGCAGCCGGGCCGGCGCGGCGCACATGCACAACACGCGCGGCCTGGGCCTGGCCAACTGCCTGGCGGCGTACGAC
>DASXRN010000352.1:0-23528 GCA_036506595.1 Polaromonas sp.
CGCCGCAGTCGCGCATGGACTGGTAGAGCTCGCGCAGGTCGCCGCCTGCGCAAAAGGCCTTGTCACCGCTGGCCTGCAGCACCACGCCCACCACAGCGGGGTCCGCCGCCCAGGCACGCAGGGCCGGTGTCAGCGCCTGCACCATGGGCAAGGACAAGGCGTTGAGCGTGGCGGGTGCGTTGAGCGTGGCCAGGCCAAAGCGCCGGCCGCAGGCGGTGGGCAGCTCGTCAAACAGGACGACGTCGGTCATCGTAATTTCTTTCGTGGCCATTTCAGGCGTTGCGCCAGACCGGCGCGCGCTTGGCCAGAAAGGCGCTCACGCCTTCGCGCTGGTCCTGGCTGTCGAACAGGTCGACAAAAGCCTCGCGCTCGGCCACCAGGGTGGCGGCGGGCGACTGCGTGCGCGCCCCCTGAATCAGGCGCTTGCAGGCGGCCACGCTGGTCGGGCTTTGCTTTTCCACACGCGCAGCCAGCAGCAGGGCCTGCGCCAGCGCCTGGCCGCGCGGCACGACTTCTTCGACCAGGCCGATGCGCAGCGCGGTGGCCGCGTCCACGCGCTCGCCACACAGCACCATGCGCTTGGCCCAGCCCTCGCCGACCAGCCAGCTCAGCCACTGCGTGCCGCCGGCGCAGGGCAACAGGCCGACAGCGGCTTCGGGCAGGGCCAGCTGGGCCTGTTCCTCGGCAATGCGCAGGTCGCAGGCCAGCGCGCATTCGAGACCGCCGCCCATGGCATAGCCGTTGATCGCGGCAATCGACAGGCCGCGAAAACCGGCCAGCGCCTCAAACGCCTCGCCGAAGCGGCGTGCCATTTCGCGCGCCACGGCCTTGTCGCCGTCGGCAAACAGCTTCAGGTCGGCGCCGGCCGAAAAAAACTTTTCGCCCTGGCCGGTGACGACCAGGCTGTAGATATCGCGCCTGGCGTTCAGGTCGCTCACCAGTTGCGTGAGCGCGGCCAGGCTTTGCGCTGTCCAGGTGTTGGCGGGCGGGTTGGCCAGGGTCAGCACGGCGGTGTGGCCGCGCAGCTCAAGCTGCAGGCCTGCGTAGGTCGTTGGGGTCATCGGATCTCCTCGGTGTGGTCTGTGTTGTCGGTTTCCAGCATGCGGCGCGAGACGATCACGCGCATGATTTCGTTGGTGCCTTCCACGATCTGGTGCACGCGCGCATCGCGCAGGTAGCGCTCAAGCGGGTACTCGCGGGTGTAGCCGTAACCGCCGTGGATTTGCAGCGCCTCGTTGCAGACGCGAAAGCCGATGTCGGTGGCAAACTGCTTGGCCATGGCGCAATACACCGTGGCCTGCGGCAAGCCGGCATCGAGCCGGGCCGCGGCCAGCCGCACCATCTGGCGCGCGGCCACCAGCTCGGTCGCCATGTCGGCAATCTTGAATTGCAGGGCCTGAAAACTGCTGAGCTTGGCGCCAAACTGGCTGCGCTCGTGCATGTAGCGCCGCGCCGCGTCGAGCGCACCCTGGGCCGCACCGACCGAACAGGTCGCGATGTTGATGCGCCCACCGTCCAGCCCCTTCATGGCGATGCGAAAGCCTTCGCCTTCCTCGCCCAGCAAATGGTTGAGCGGCACCCGCACGTTGTCAAAGGCAATGGTGCGTGTGGGCTGGCTGTTCCAGCCCATTTTTTCTTCCTTGCGGCCAAAGCTGATGCCGGGCGTGTCGGCCGGCACCAGCAGCGCCGAAATGCCGGCCGCGCCTGCGCCGCCGCTGCGCGCCATCACCACCAGCACATCGGTCGCACCGGCGCCCGAGATGAAGGCCTTGCTGCCGTTGAGCACATAGTGCTCACCTTCGCGCTGGGCCGTGGTGCGCAGTGCGGCAGCGTCCGAGCCTGCACCGGGTTCGGTCAGGCAGTAAGACCCCAGCTTCTCGCCAGCGCTCAGCAGCGGGCCCCAGTCCTGCGCCAGCTCGGGGCTGGCCCAGCGCGTGACCATCCAGGTCGCCATGTTATGAATCGTCAGGTAGGCTGTGGTCGAGGGGCAGGCCGCGGCCAGCTCTTCAAACACCAGCGTGGCATCGAGCCGGGGCAGGCCCAGGCCGCCGTAACGCTCGTCGGCATACAGGCCGCAAAAGCCGAGCCGGCCCGCCGCGGCCAGCGCTTCACGCGGAAAGATGCCCTCCGCGTCCCAGCGCGCCGCATGCGGCGCGAACTCGCCCGCGGCGAAGTCGCGCGCGCTGTGCTGGAAGGCGCGCTGCTCGTCAGACAGTTCGAAGTTCATTCGGTTCTGTTCAGCGCAGGCTGATCGTGGTGTTGACGGCGCCGGCCACGCTGCTGTCGTCAAACCAGCGCTCGGTGATGGTTTTGGTCTGGGTGTAGAACAGCACCACCTGCTTGCCGTAAGGGCCGAGGTCACCGAGCTTGGAGGCGCGCGAGCCGGTGAAGGAAAACAGCGGCACCGGCACCGGGATCGGCACGTTGATGCCGACCTGGCCCACGTCGACTTCTTCCTGGAACTTGCGCGCCGCCGCCCCCGACTGGGTGAACAGCGCCGTGCCGTTGCCGTTGGGGTTGGCATTGATCAGGGCAATCGCCTCGTCCAGGCTGGCGGCCTCGGCAATGCACAGCACCGGGCCAAAGATTTCCTGGTCGTAAATCGCCATGCCGGGCTTGACGCCCGAGAAGATGGTGGGGCCGACGAAGTTGCCTTCGGCGACGCTGCGGTCCAGCGGCGGCTGGCGGCCATCGAGCTCGAGCCGCGCGCCTTCGGCCGCGCCACGCGCGATCATGCTTTCGACCCGGTCCTTGGCGGCGCAGGAAATCACCGGGCCCACGTCGGTGCCAGCCAGAGCGCCGTTGCCCACCGACAGCTTTTTGGCACGCTCGACCAGCTCGGGAATCCAGCTTTGGGCCTCACCGACCAGGATGGCGACCGACACCGCCATGCAGCGCTGGCCGGCGGCCCCAAAGCCCGCGCCGATCAGGCTGTTCAGCGTCTGCTCCTTGTGCGCGTCGGGCAGGATGATGGCGTGGTTTTTCGCGCCCATCATGCACTGCACGCGCTTGCCGGCCTGCGAGGCGCGATGATAGACATGGGTGCCCACGCGGGTGGAGCCGACAAAGGACACGGCCTTGATGTCGGCATGGTCGCAAATCGCGTTGACCACCTCTTCGCCGCCGTGCACCACGTTCAGCACGCCGGGCGGAATGCCGGCCTCAATCGCCAGCTCGACCAGGCGCATGGTGCTCATCGGATCCTGCTCGGAGGGCTTGAGCACAAAGGTGTTGCCGCAGGCAATCGCCATCGGGAACATCCACAGCGGAATCATGGCCGGAAAGTTGAAGGGCGTGATGCCGGCGCAGACGCCCAGCGGCTGCTGCACGGTGTAGGTGTCGACGCCGGTGGCGACGTTATTGGCCAGCTCGCCCATCTGCAGGCTGCCGATATTGGCGGCATGTTCCACCACTTCCAGCCCGCGGAAGATGTCGCCCTCGGCATCGGGCAGGGTCTTGCCCTGCTCGGCCGTGAGGATGGCGGCCACTTCCTTCATGTGTTCGCGGATCAGCTGCTGGTACTTGAGAAAGATGCGGGCACGCACGCCGATGGGCGTGTGGCGCCAGGTCTTGAAGGCCTGCTTGCCGGCCGCGACGGCGGCATCGACCTCCGCGCGCGTGGCCATGGGCACGCGGGCCAGCACCTGCTGGGTGGCGGGGTTGACGACGTCACGCCACTCGGTGGTGGTGGATTCGACGAACTGGCCGCCTATCAGCAGCTTGACGGTGGGGATGGGGTTCATGCTTGTCTCCTGTTGATGTGGAATTGCTATCAATTTAATAGCTGGTTGCGCCCATTCAATATGGGCTAGAGGCCTGAAAGGCTTGTCAGTCAGGTGTATAGGCGCTCCAGCGCGTCGTACAGCGGCTTGTTCACCAGCCGCTGCCGTTCAGCAAACGGTACGACCAGCGCCGGGTCTTCGTCAATACGCCGGGTGTCACGCAGCACGGTCAGGGCTTTCTGCATGCCCGCCAGCGCGCCCTGCAGCGCGGCGTTGGCATACAGCACGATGCCGTAGCCGAGCCCGGCCAGCTCTTCGGTGTCGAAGATCGGCGTTTTGCCGCCTATCACCATGTTCATCAGCTGGGGCTTGGGCAAACGCTGCGGCAGCGCGCGGATTTCATCGGCCGTCGTCACGGCCTCGACGAACAGGATGTCGGCACCGGCCTCGCCGAACTTGTGCGCGCGCTCGATCGCGGCCTCGAAGCCGTGCACCGCGCAGGCATCGGTGCGGGCCATGATCAGCAGGTCCGGGTCGTGGCGCGCATCGACCGCGGCCTTGATCTTGGCCACCGCCTCTTCGGTGGAGATCACTTCCTTGCCCGCAAAATGCCCGCAGCGCTTGGGCGCGACCTGGTCTTCGAACTGGATGCAGTCGGCCCCGGCCCGCTCCAGCACGCGCACCGTGTGGCGCACATTGAGGGCGTTGCCAAAGCCGGTGTCGGCATCGACGATCAGCGGCAGCGCCACCGCGTCGCGGATGCGCGCCGTGTGGTCGGCGATCTCGGCCAGGCCCATGAAGCCCTGGTCGGGCAGGCCCAGAGACATGTTGGTCACGCCGGCGCCGGTAACGTAAATCGCCTCAAAGCCGAGGTCTTCAATGACCCGGGCCGACAGCGCATTGAACGCGCCCGGCACCAGCAGGCCGCGGCGGGCTTCGGCGAGTGCGCGCAGTTTTTTTCTCGTGCTCATGATCAGATCACGTAGAGATCGACGTACTCGTGCACCGGCATCGCTTCCAGCTTTTTCTGGTCCAGGCTCACGGCCAGAATCGCTTCCTGCTGCTTTTTCGGAAAGCGCCGTGCCAGGTTGGTGCGGAACTTGGCCTCGAGCAGCGGAATGCCGTCGGCGCGCCTGCGCTTGTGGCCGATCGGGTATTCGACCGCGACTTCGGGCAAGCTGCTGCCGTCCTTGAACGCCACCGTCAGCGCGTTGGCGATGCTGCGTTTTTCCGGGTCATGGTAGTCGCTGGTGTAGCGGCTGTCTTCCACACAATGGATCTTGGCCCGCAAGGCGTCAATGCGCGGGTCCGCCGCTACACGGTCTTCGTAGTCGGCGGCGGTCAGGTTGCCAAAGATCAGCGGCACGGCCACCATGTATTGGATGCAGTGGTCGCGGTCGGCTTCGTTGTTCAGCGGCCCCTGTTTGTCGATGATGCGGATGCAGGCTTCGTGGGTGCGGATGGTGATCCGTTCGATGTCCTCGACCCGCTTGCCCGCCGCCTTGAGTTGCTGGTGCAGCGTGACCGCGGCTTCCACCGCCGTCTGGCTGTGAAACTCGGCCGGAAAGCTGATCTTGAACAGCACGTTTTCCGACACATAACTGTCGTAGGGCCGCTGGAATTTGAAGGCCTGGCCTTTGAACAGCACGTCATAAAAGCCCCAGGTCTTGGCCGTGAGCGCCGACGGGTAGCCCATCTCGCCGGTCTGCGCGATCAGCGCCAGGCGCACGGCCCGGCTGGTGGCGTCGCCCGCGGCCCAGCTCTTGCGGCTGCCGGCGTTGGGGGCATGGCGGTAGGTGCGCAGGCTTTGGCCGTCGACCCAGGCCAGCGACACGGCGGCCAGCGTTTCGTCGCGGCTCAAGCCCAGCAGTTGCGACACCACGGCCGTGGACGCGACCTTGACCAGCAGCACATGGTCCAGCCCGACCTTGTTGAAGGAATTTTCCAGCGCGATCACGCCCTGGATTTCGTGCGCCTTGATGATGGCCGTGAGCACCGCATGCATGGTCAGCGGCGGCTTGCCGGCGGCCACGGCGTTGCGGCTGAGCCAGTCGGCGACGGCGAGGATGCCGCCCAGGTTGTCGCTGGGATGGCCCCATTCGGCCGCCAGCCAGGTGTCATTGAAGTCCAGCCAGCGGATCAGCGCACCGATGTTGAAGGCGGCCTGCACCGGGTCAAGCTGGAATTGCGTGCCCGGCACCCTGGCGCCGTGGGGGACGACCGTGCCCTTGACGACAGGGCCCAGCAGCTTGCAGGCGGCCGGGTATTCCAGCGCCTCCAGGCCGCAGCCCAGGGTGTCAATCAGGATGTTGCGTGCCGTGTCGTAGGCGAGGGCGGACTTGACGCTGTAGTTGAGTGCGTAATCGACGATATCGACGATGACGGGGTCCCATTCGGGGCGAACGTTGCTGATGTGTGCGGACATGTGTACTGGTGCTTGATGGAGTGAGAGAAATGAAAAAATCAGGCGCGTTCGGCAATCGGCACGAACGCCAGGTCGTCCGGCCCGGTGTAGTGGGCGCTGGGGCGAATGATCTTGTTGTCGAGGCGCTGCTCGATAATGTGGGCGGCCCAGCCCGAGGTGCGCGCAATCACGAACAGCGGCGTGAACATGGCGGTGGGCACGCCCATCATGTGGTAGCTGACGGCGCTGAACCAGTCGAGGTTGGGAAACATCTTTTTCACGTCCCACATCACGGTCTCCAGCCGCTCGGCGATGTTGAACATCTTCATCGAACCGGCCTCTTGCGACAGCTGGCTGGCCACGCGCTTGATCACCTCGTTGCGCGGGTCGGACACGGTGTAGACCGGATGGCCAAAACCGATCACCACTTCCTTCGCTTCGACGCGGCGGCGAATGTCGGCCTCGGCCTCGTCGGGCGAGTCGTAGCGCTTCTGGATTTCAAACGCGACCTCGTTGGCGCCGCCGTGCTTGGGGCCGCGCAACGCGCCAATGGCGCCGGTGATGGCCGAGTAGACGTCCGAGCCGGTGCCGGCAATCACGCGGCTGGTGAAGGTGGAGGCGTTGAACTCATGCTCGGCATAGAGGTTGAGCGAGGTGTGCATGGCGCGCTCCCAGCTGGCCGAGGGCTTGTGGCCATGCAGCAGGTGCAAAAAGTGCGCGCCTATGGAGTCATCATCGGTCTCGACCTCGATGCGCCGGCCCTGCGTGGACCAGTGGTACCAGTACAGCAGCATGGAGCCCAGCGAAGCCATCAGCCGGTCGGCAATGTCGCGCGCGCCGGGTGTGCCGTGCTCGTCTTTTTCGGGCAGCACGCAGCCCAGGGCCGAGACGCCGGTGCGCATCACGTCCATCGGGTGGCTTGACGCGGGCAGGTGTTCCAGCGCTTCCTTCACGCTGGCGGGCAGGCCGCGCAAGGCCTTGAGCCGGGTTTTGTAGGCGCGCAATTCGGCGCTGTTGGGCAGCTTGCCATGCACCAGCAGGTGCGCGATTTCCTCGAACTCGCAGACCTCGGCGATGTCCAGAATGTCATAGCCGCGGTAATGCAGGTCGTTGCCGGTTTTACCGACGGTGCACAGGGCGGTGTTGCCGGCCGTCACGCCCGACAGCGCGACCGATTTTTTGGGCTTCAGGCCAATGGCTTGCGCAGTCTCACTCATGCTATCTCCTTGAAATGTTTGCACTCGGTGGCACAGCCCTGGGCATCGACGGCCACCATTTCGAAGTCACCTTCAAGCACCGGGAGGCTCTGGCCAGTGGCCAGGGTCTGGGCTTCACCCTCGACCCTGACGGTCATCGAACTGCGGCCGCTGCGTGTGATGCGGGCGGTCAGCGCCAGCGACTGGCCCAGGCGCACAGGCGCAAGAAACTTCACCCTGCTGCAGGCGGCCATGACCACATCACCGCGCGCATGGCGGCTTGCCGCCAGAAAGGCGGCCTTGCTCAACAGGTTGAGCGCGTTGCCGCCGAACAAGGTGCCGTAGTGATTGGTCTGGTCCGGAAAAATCATTTCCACCCACCGGGTTTCGAGTGCTTGAGAAGTCATGGGTTCGCAATTTACGCTGAAGCATTGACTTGCGGAAGGACTGAATTGGCGAAGGAGTGCGAAGGTTTTTTGCCAATTTTGCAAATTTTGCGAATAAAAATCGCGGTAGCATGCGGGCAGATGATCCGGAGCGCTCGAGATGAAAAAAACCTTCATGGGCATACGCCTGCGCCGCCTGCGCGAAGAGCGCGGCATGACCCAGCTCGCGCTGGCCCACACGCTGGGGCTGTCGCCCAGTTATTTGAACCAGCTGGAGCAAAACCAGCGGCCCCTCACGGTCTCTGTGCTGCTGAAAATCAATGCCGCGTTTGGCGTCGATGTGCAGATGTTTTCAGAGGACGAAGAGGCGCGCCTGATTGCCGGCCTGCGTGAGGCACTGGCCGATGTGGCGGCCGCCGATCCGGTGTCGCTGGCCGAAATCCGCGAGCTGGCCGCCAACATGCCGGCCGTGGGCCGCAGCCTGATCGGCCTGCACCGCCGCTGGCGCGATGCGATCGAGCGGCTGGAAACCCTGGCCGCGCGCCTGGGCGATGACCGCGGCAGCCTGCCCGGCGTGCAGCCCTTGCACTACGAAGAAGTGCGCAACTTCTTTATCGAACGGCACAACCACATCGCCGAACTGGACGAGCAGGCCGAGCGCCTGTTCATCGAATGCCGGCTGGAGGCTGGCAACACCAGCGAGGGGCTGATGCGCCGGCTGGCGCAGCGGCATGACGTGAAGGTGGTCCATGCCGACGGCGATGCGGTCCTGCCGAAAACCGGGGCAAATACTGACGCAAAAACCGATGTACAGCGCCAGTACGACCCCAAGGTCCGCGTGCTGCGCCTGTCACCGCATCTGGAGCCCGGCCAGCAAGCCTTTCAGATGGCCACGCAGCTGGCTTTTCTCGAGATGGGCGAGCTGCTGCAACAGCTGACCGAGGGCGACGCAGAGCTGTCGGGCGAGCAGGCCCGCGGCCTGGCCCGCATTGGCCTGGCCAACTATTTCGCCGGCGCCCTGGTGCTGCCCTACCGGCAGTTTCTGGACACCGCCGAAGCCATGCGTTATGACATTGAACGGCTGGGCCAGCACTTCGGCGTGGGCTTTGAAACCATTTGTCACCGCCTGAGCACGCTGCAACGGCCCGACGCGCGCGGCGTGCCGTTTTTCTTCATCCGGGTTGACCGGGCCGGCAATATCTCCAAGCGGCAGTCGGCCACGCATTTTCACTTCTCGAAAATGGGCGGCACCTGCCCGCTGTGGAATGTCTACGAGGCCTTTGCTCAGCCCGGCCGCATCCTCACGCAACTGGCCCGCATGCCCGACGGGCGCGCCTACCTGTGGATTGCCCGTGCCGTGTCGCAGGGGCATGGCGGCTACGGCGCACCCAGCAAAACCTTCGCCATCGGCCTGGGCTGCGACATAGGCCACGCCGAAAGGCTGGTGTATTCCAAGGGGCTGGACCTGAAAGACCCGGAGGTGCCCACGCCCATCGGCATGGGTTGCAAGGTCTGCGAACGCGAAGCCTGCCCGCAGCGCGCGTTTCCGTTCATAGGCGGCGCGCTGGACGTCAACGAAAACCAGAGCCGGTTTGCGCCTTACCCGGTGGCTTCCGCGTCACGGCGCTGACGCGCTGACTGACTGTTCAGTGCTGCTCTGAGGCCTCGAATCCGGCTGCGTTCAGGGTCGCCAGCACCTGCTGGATATGCTCGCGCCCGCGCGTCTGGATCACCAGCTCAATTTCCACGTTCTGGGCCGACAGCATGGTGAAGGCGCGCTGGTGGTGCACTTCTTCGATGTTGGCGCCGGCATCGGCCACGGTCGCCGTGATCTTGGCCAGCGAACCGGGCACGTCGCGCACGCTGACCTTGATGCGCGCCAGCCGCCCGGCGCGCACCATGCCGCGCTCTATGATGTCCGCCAGCAGCAGCGGGTCAATGTTGCCGCCGCACAGCACCAGGCCGACTTTTTTGCCGGCAAATCGTGCCGGGTATTTGAGCAGCGCCGCCAGCCCGGCCGCGCCCGCACCCTCGACCAGGGTTTTTTCAATCTCCAGCAGCATCACCATGGCCTGCTCGATGTCCCCTTCATCCACCAGCACCAGGTCGTCCACCAGTTGGGCAATGATGGCCAGCGGGATGACGCCGGGCGTGCCGACGGCGATGCCCTCGGCAATCGTGCTGCTGCCCTGCGGGTAATGCGTGCCCTTGATGGCGTTGACCATGGCGGGAAAGCGCGAGGTCTGCACGCCGATGATTTCAATACCGGGCTTGAGTGCCTTGGCCGCCGTGGCCGTTCCCGCAATCAGCCCGCCGCCGCCCACGGCGATCACCAGGGTGTCGAGATCGGGCACGGCCTGCAGCATTTCCAGTCCCACGGTGCCCTGGCCGGCCACGATGGCCTCGTCGTCATAGGGGTGGACAAAGACCAGGCCCTCGCGTTCTGCAAGCAGCAGCGCGTGGGCGCGCGATTCATCGAGGGTGTCGCCGTACAGCACCACTTCGGCGCCAAAGCCGCGGGTGCGCTCGGTTTTCACGCCGGGGGTGAAACGCGGCATGACGATGACGGCGCGAATCCCCAGTCGCTGCGCGTGGTAGGCCACACCCTGCGCATGGTTGCCCGCGCTCATGGCGATCACGCCGCGCTGCCGTTCGTCGGATGAGAGTTGCGCCAGCTTGTTACAAGCGCCACGCTCCTTGAAAGAGGCCGTGTACTGCAGGTTTTCAAACTTCAGGTAAATCTGCGCCCCGGTCAGCTGCGACAGTGTCTTTGACTCTACGCAAGGGGTGTTGAGCAGATGGCCCTGCAGGCGTTGGGCGGCTTGTTCAATATCGTTCAGGCTGAGCATGAAAGTCCTTTGTGGCAACGGGGGTGACCTTGATGGTGTTATTTTCCGCTTCTTGAGCGGCGCAATTTACACGGCGGGCTACCAGTAGTGTCTTCCATGATGCTTCAAGCTGCGTTATGGTGGAGCCTGCGAGAGCCAAGATTGTGAACCCGCCGTGTTTTTACAAACTGGAGGTTTGGCCATGAGCAAGCGTTCCGTCAGTGATCATTCGCAACACTGGCTGTTGTCCCCGGGGCTGAAAGAAGCGCCGGTGCTGGACCTGATGTGCTCGCACTTTGTGCTGACGCTGGCGGCGCGCCAGGGTGCCAAGTTCAATGTGCGGCGTGACCTCAACAGTTTGCTGTCGCTCTCCGGCCGGCATCTGGTCTGGCCCTTGCCCGCCATGCAGCGCCTGCGCGAATTCCTGGGGCGCCGCTGCAAGGACAACGAATTGTGGCGCGGCCACGAAGCCCTGGGCGATGCCGACTTCATGGCGCGCTACGGCGCATGGCGCGGCCCGTATGAAGAGGGCACCCTGTTTTTCTACCTCGACGAGCACGCCAAGGACCAGCCCAAGGATTTGCTGTCGGTGCTGAGCGCCACCGGCGACTGGCTCACGCATGCGCTGAAAAAGCAGTCCACGCTGGTCGAAAAAAACATCGATGCGCTGGCCAGCCTGTTGCAACTCAACCAGGCCGAGCGTGCGCTGCTGCTCTATGGAACCCTCGCGCGCTATCAACGGGACCTTCGTTCGCTGCTGGTCGAGTTCAAGGTCAGCAACGCTCCCGAGGCCTACGCCGCCATTGCCGACGTGGCCGGCGTCAAGGCGCCTGAGGTCGCCGAAGCGCTGCGTGCCGGCTCGCGGCTGGAGCGCATTGGCATGGTGGAAAACCTGATCTCCGAGCACAACATCACCGACCTGGCCGACCTGATGAAGGTCAGCGAAAAGCTGCCGCCCGTGCTGATGCGCGAATACCGCGACCAGAACGAGTTGATGGCGGTCTTTACCCGTCCGGCCGCGCGCAGCCCCTTGAGCCTTTCGGATTTTGCGTTTGTGCAGGACGATGCCCAGGTGCTGGTGGCCTTGCTGCGCAATGCCGTAGCGGGCAAGGAGCAGGGCATCAATGTGTTGCTATACGGGCCACCCGGCACCGGCAAGACCGAGCTGGCCAAGGTGGTGGCGCAGGCCGCCGGGCTGGATTTGTTTGAGGTCGAATACGCCGACCGCGACGGCAACTCGCTGAGCGGGCGTGACCGTTACCGCTCCCTGCAGATCGCGCAGGTTTTCCTCAAGGGCAGTGCGCATTCGGCCCTGCTGTTTGACGAGGTCGAAGACGTGTTCCCGCCGATTTCGAGCGAGGCCGCGCAGCTCATGGCGCGCTCCGAGCAGTTGCCGGCACCGGCCAACAGTTCGGTCAGCGGCAAGGCCTGGGTCAACCAGATCCTGGAATCCAACACGGTGCCCACGCTCTGGGTGACCAACCGCATCGAGCAGATCGACCCGGCCTTTCGCCGCCGCTTTGCCTACCACCTGGAGCTGCGTTCGCCGCCGCCCGGTGCGCGCGAAGGCGTGGTGCGCAAGACGCTGGAAGGCGTGCAGGTCAGTGAGGCGTTTGTGGCCAAACTCACCGCGCGCAAAGGCCTGACGCCCGCGCAGATTCGCACGGCGGTGCGCTTTGCCGGGCTGGCGAAGTCGGCCGATGCGTCGATGGAAGAGCTGGTTGAGCGCCAGTTGCGCAACTCTGACCAGGCGCTGGGCAGCCGCCCGCACGAGGTGGGCGCGCGCCGCAGCGTCACCACCTATGACCTCGCCATGCTCAATGTCGAATCACGCTTTGAAGTGCCGCGCATTGTGGCGGCACTCAAGGCCAGGGGCCACGGCAACCTGTGTTTTTACGGCGCGCCCGGCACCGGCAAAACCGCGCTGGCCGAACACATTGCACAGGCGCTGGAGCAGCCCCTCATCATCAAACAGGCCAGCGACCTGATGAGCAAGTACGTCGGTGAAACCGAGCAGAACATGGCCGCCATGTTCCGCGAAGCCGAGCTGGAGAAAGCCGTGCTGCTGCTCGACGAAGCCGACAGTTTTTTGCTGGACAGGCGCGGTGCGCAGCGCAGCTATGAAGTGACCGAGGTCAATGAAATGCTGCAGGGCATGGAGCGTTATGCCGGCATTTTTGTCTGCACCACCAATCTTCTCGAAAGCCTGGACCAGGCCGCGCTGCGGCGCTTTACTTTCAAGATCAAGTTCCTGCCGCTGACCGGCGAGCAGCGCGAAAAAATGTTCATCACCGAAGCGCTGGGCGGCAATGCCAGCTTGCTGACGGGCGCGCTGCGCGCAAGGCTGGCCAGGCTGGCGCAACTGTGTCCCGGCGATTTTGCGGCGGTGAAGCGGCAGGTCGAAATTTTGTCGGACGAGTTGTCGGCGGAAGAATTTTTGTCGCAGCTGGAGGCCGAGCACCGTATCAAGCCCGAGGTGCGCGCGTCCCGCGGTATCGGGTTTGTGCAGTAGGCGGATTTGTTGCTACTATTTTTATAGCTGCCTGCGCCCGTGTTTGCTGGGCCAGGGCGCACATTGATTTAACAATCAGAGCTTCACCAGGCGGATCGCCTTGCGCGAGCCATCATTCATGGCCTGGAGCGCCTGCAGCATGCGCGCCAGGCAGGCCTCGGCTTCTGCCACATGGGCCGTATCGCCCAGATGGCCGATGGCGATATGAAAGCGCAGGGGCTCGGCGTCGGGCAGCTGGTTTGATGGCCTGAGGCCGCTGGCGAGAATTTTGGTGGCCACATTGTTGGCTGCTTCGGTGTTGATCGGGCCCTCCATCAACAGGGCAAACTGGGTGTCGCCGACCCGCGCCACCGTGTCGGTGGCGTGCGCTATCTCGCGAATGCGGGCTGCCGCCATCACCATGGCGCGGTCTGCCGTTTCGCGTCCGTGCTGCTTTTGCAGGCGGGCCAGATTCGTCAGGTTAACCAGTAGCAGCGCACAAGGCCGCTGCTGACGCCCGGCCGTGGCCAGTGATTGGCGCATTTTGCGCAGCAACACTTTGGCCGAGTGCAGGCCTGTGAGCGGATCTGTATTGCGCAACGCGGTCGTGCGGGCGCTGAGGTTGCGGCTTTGTGACACCCGGCGGTGCAGCCCGTAAAACAGAATGGGTACTTCAACCACCGAAGCAATCATCCGGCCGTACTCTGTCCAGAAGCCGGTGGCAATCACGCCCAGGTTGCGCAGCATCAGGAACAGCGTGGCCAACAGAATCGGCGAAAAGCCCAGGGCAACCCAGCGGGTATCCCGGTCACCCTCGAACAATGCCAGGCTCACTCCGAGCGTCAGGGCGGCCATGCTCACGCCGCCCAGGATGTTGAGCATTAAAAAACTCTCCGGCGTGGAAAGGAGCAAATCCAGCACGCCTGCCAGCGGCAGCAGGCCCATCAGCGCCAGCATCAAGCCGTCCAGTGCACGCGAATACCGTCGCGGCGTGGTCACGGTACGCGCGAACCACAGCGCCGTCGCGGATGACAACAGCAACAGCAAAGTGACGCAGGCGTTGTTCAGGCTGGGCCAATCCGGCCAGGCGTACAGCCTGGCCAGGCCGGTATAGGTGGCCTGCGCGCCGGCAAACATGGCGACATACAGCGCGAAAATGCCGAAGGCCGCATCGCGGCAGGCCAGCGCATTGGCCAGCGCCAGCATGATGACCAGCATGGCCAGGCCGAAATAAATGCCCAGCAGCAGGTGCTCGTTCTGGCGGCTTTCGATGAATTGCGCGTTGCTCACAATGCGTGGGAGGATTGAATAGGGGACACGCGCGTGCCGTATTTGCAGGTAATAGCGAACGGTTTGAGCAGTCTCGGGCGACAGGTCAAACACCGGGTAGCGGCCGTGTTGTGCCCAGCTCCTCATGGGCCGGGTATCGCCCGCCTGCTGCCGGACCCACTGGCCCGCCGGGTCACGGTAGTAGAGGGTCACGTCGTCCAGCGTGGGCATCGGCATCGTCAGCCGCCAATGCGGCGCCGGACTTTTGATTACCGCATCAAAGCGCATCCACAGGGCGCCGTCTCCCAGCAGGTGACGCTGGCCGCGTACAGCGGGCGCGAACTGCAGGCCTGGCTGCTTTTCGATTTGGTCCACCGTGAGCTGGCCGCTGGCATCGAACAGCAAGCCAAGCGAAGCGTCCAGCGGAACCTGGGCGACGTCGTGGTCCAGCACCAGGGTGGTTGCTGGTTGGGCGTACAGCGGCTGGGTGACCATGGCGGTCAACAGGATGAGCCGCACCAGCGCCTGCTGCATAAAAGCGATCAAAAGCTCCCTCCTCGTGTCGTTTTTGAAAACTCGCGCAGCCTTATTCTGCAACAGGCCCACTGTCAGGCATTAAGCCGACGCACACACCCTGAGCACCTCGGCTCCATAAGCCTCCAGCTTCTTCGCACCGATGCCGCTGATCCCGTCCAGGTCATGCAGGCTTTGCGGTGCCCGCTCGGCGATGGCGCGCAGCGTGGCGTCGTGAAAAATCACGAAGGCCGGCAGGTTGTGTTCGCGCGCGATCTCGGCGCGCCAGGCCTTGAGGCGGGCCAGCCGCTCCAGCGCGCCGGCGTTGAGTGAGGCCTCGGCCAGCCCCTTGACGGAGGTCTTGGTGACACGCTTGCGGCGATCGCTTTTGCCGCCCAGGGCTTGCTCGCGCAGCACCACGCTGACCTCGCCCTTGAGCACCTGGCGTGCATCGGGCAGCAGCTGCAGAGTGCTGAAGGCTTCGGCATCCACGCGCACCATGTTTTTGGCAATCAGCTGGCGCAGCACGCCGCGCCACTGGGCTTCGGCCAGGTCGGTGCCAATGCCAAAGGTGCTGAGCTGGTCATGGCCGTATTGCACGACTTTTTCGGTGGCCTTGCCGCGCAGGATGTCCATGATGTGGCCGGCACCAAAGCTGATGCCGCTCATCTGCTGCACGCGGTAAACGCAGCTCAGCATCTTGCGCGCCGCCTCGGTCGCGTCCCATACCGCAGGCGGCTGCAGGCAGTTGTCGCAGTTGCCGCAGGGCTGGCTGTCTTCGCCAAAGTAATGCAGCAGGCTGACGCGGCGGCAGCGCGTGTCTTCGGCCAGGCTCAGCAGTGCATCGAGCTTGCCGCGCATCACCTGCTTGAACGCTTCGCTGGCGACCTCGCTGGTGTCTATCATGCGGCGCTGGTTCACCACGTCCTGCAGGCCATAGGCCATCCAGGCGTTCGCGGGCAGGCCGTCGCGTCCGGCACGTCCGGTTTCCTGGTAATAGCCTTCAATGTTTTTCGGCATGTCCAGGTGCGCCACAAAGCGCACGTCGGGCTTGTCAATGCCCATGCCAAAGGCAATCGTGGCAACCATGACCATGCCGTCTTCGCGCAGGAAGCGGTCTTGCCGCTGCTGGCGCAGGCCCGCGTCCAGCCCGGCGTGGTAGGCCAGCGCCTTGATGCCGGCGTCCGCCAGGGTGTCGGCGATCTCTTCAACGCGTTTCCTGGACTGGCAATACACAATGCCGGCCTCGCCCTCGTGCTCGGATTCAATAAAGCGCAGCAGCTGGCGCGTCGCGTCGGTTTTTTCGACGATGGTGTAGCGGATGTTGGGCCGGTCAAAGCTGCTGACAAACGCGCGCGCGTCTTCGAGCTTGAGCCGCTCGACCATGTCCTGCCGGGTCAGCGCATCGGCGGTGGCCGTCAGCGCGATGCGCGGCACATCGGGAAAGGTCTCGTGCAGCAGGCTCAGGCTGCGGTACTCCGGCCGGAAGTCGTGGCCCCACTGGCTCACGCAATGCGCCTCGTCGATCGCAAACAGGCTGAGCAGGCCGCGCTCGTGCAGCGAGGCCAGCAGGCCCTTCATGCGCGGCGTGTTGATGCGTTCAGGGGCGGCGTAGAGCAGGGTCAGCTCGTTGCGCAGCAGCTGCTTTTCCAGCTGGCTGCTTTCTTCAAACGTCTGGGTCGAATTCAAAAACGCGGCCGATACCCCGGCCTCGTGCAGCGCGCCGACCTGGTCGTGCATCAGTGCGATCAGCGGCGAGATCACCACCGTCACGCCATGGCCGGCGTTTTGCCGGGCTATGGCCGGAATCTGGTAGCACAGCGACTTGCCGCCGCCGGTCGGCATCAGCACCAGCGCGTCGCCGCCGGCCACCACGTGCTCGACGATGGCCTGCTGCGGGCCACGAAACGCCTCGTAGCCGAACACCTCGCGCAGGATGGCGCTGTTTTGTGAAGTCATGCGAAAAAGGGGTTTGTCAGTGTGCTATAAAAATAATAGCTAACTATTCATGTTACTGGCCGGCTTACGGTTGATTTGATGCGGGGTCAGATTTTTCACCCTTTTATTGTCCTGGGAAACCGGCAGTGCCCAGCGACTGGCCGGCCACCGCGACGCCGCGAGCAGGAGGTGCAGTTCACAGGTCCTGGAAGATCGCCTCGAGATCGCTGTCGATCGGAACGCCCTCGAGCTTGAGGCTTTGCTCGATGTTGTCGAGGTGATGCAGCATCAGCGCCTCGGCCTTCTCGGTGTCCTTCGCCGCGATGGCGGCCACGATCGCGGTGTGGTCGTCGGCGCGGCAGCTGGTCGCCGTCGGCGCGTCATACAGGAAAATGATCAGGCAGGTAATGGTGGTCAGCTCGCGCATGCTGCGCACCAGTGCCGTATTGCCCGCGAGTTCAGCCAGCAGCAGGTGAAACTCGCCCGACAGGCGCACGATGGCGCGTTTGTCGTTGATATGCCGGGCCTCGGCCTCCATGCGCTGATGCTCGCGCAGATGGGTGAGCATGCTGGAGTCGAGCCGCGCGATGAGCCGGCGCAGGACGCCGGGCTCGATCATGCGGCGCGCCTCGAACACGTCGAAAGCCTGTTCCACCGTGGGTTTGACGACAAAAGCGCCGCGCTGCGGAATCAGGTCCACGACGCTCTCGTTGGCCAGGCGCGCCAGCACTTCACGGATGCGCGCGCGGCTGGTGCTGAAAATCGTGGCCAGGCGGTCCTCGCCGAGCTTGGTGCCGGGCGCGAGACGATGCTCAAGAATGGCCGCGTAAATCTTCTCGACGATTTCTTCGACGGTTTTTTCCGAAACGGGGGCGGTTTTCTCGCGGGTGGGGGCGGCTTTTAGTGGCATGGTTGGGAAACGGTGTCGCTGCCCGTGCAGAGGATCGGGGCATTGGGGCAGCGCCAGCGGGAGGCGGGCTAGCCAGCCGACATTCTAGCGGCCAGCCCTGCGGGCGCTCAGGCCGGCGGCCGTTCGCGTGCCAGCAAGGCCTGCATCGCCGGCGGCAAGCCCTGGTTGGGCTTGCGCGGCGGCGGCGCATAGCTGCCGCCGCGCGCACGGCCCGGCGCCAGCGCGATCAGCGTTTCCGCATGACGCACGGCGCTGGACACGCCGTCGACCAGCGGCACCGGGATGTCCGCGCGAATCGACCGTGCCAGGCCCGCGAGCGGCGCGCCGGCAATGATCAACACGTCGGCGCCGTCTTGCTCAACGGCTTGCAGGCACAGCTCGCGCAGCCGGGCCTCGTGGTCTTCCTGCACCGCGCCGATGTCGCGCAGCGGTTGGTCGAGGCAGCGGATGCTCGCGAGCCGGTCCACCAGGCCGTTGGCCTGCACGGTTTCGCGGTACCAGGCCGTGATGCGGCGTGAGATCGCGATGATGGAAAAGCGGCTGCCCAGCAGACAGGCGCTCATCAACGCCGACTCGGTCAGGCCGAGCACAGGAATATCCACCGCCTCGCGGATGCCCGCCAGGCCCGGGTCGCCGAAGGCGGCAATCACCAGTGCGTCGTGCCTGGCCTCGTGCTCGGCGGCGAGCGTGGCACCGGCGTAGGCGCCGATCAGCGCCTCAAAGCGGGTTTCGATATAGGCCACGCCCAGCGGCGCGGTCACGACCTCGATCTGGGTGGACGCCGATGCCGCCCGACGCGCCTCGGACGCAATCAGGTCGGAAACACTTTGGGAGGTGTTGGGATTGATCAGAAGGATACGCATACAAGACTCCGTAACAGTTTGTGGATTCAACGCCGGCTGGGGAATTTGACGGTGTTCATGATGAAGGGGTCTCCGTGAGGCGCTAGAGCGCATGTGCCGGCCGCGGGCCGGCGTTTCATGCGGGGTTATTTTTCGGGCGCGTCGTTAAATGCGAGGCCGGTGCCGGGCACGCCCTGAGCCTGGGCACTCAGATCGAGCTCCTGGCGCAAGGCCTGCCGCGCCTTTTCGGTGGGCGCCGGTCTGGGGATCGTCTGCATCGCCGGCAGGATGTAGTCGTTCACCATGCGCCGGTACATGTTCAGATAGGTGCCGGTGCGCAACCCGCCATCGGTGGGCAGAATGGCGGTCATGACCACTACGGCGCGTTCCTTGGGCAGCACGGTGATGAACTGGCCCTTGAAGCCCATGGCGCCGAACTCGGGCTCTGACTCGACGATGTGGTTGATCCAGGTGTAGTAACCGTAATCCTGCGCCGTAGCCTTGGGCGATGGCGTAGCCATCTGCCGGATCCAGGCCGCCGGGACGACCTGCTGCCCCTGCCAACGACCCCCGTCGAGCATCAGCACGCCGAGCTTGGCCATATCGATAGCGCGCAGGCGCAGGCCCCAGCCGCCTGATACCGTATCCGTCTTGTCGGCGCCCGTCCACCGGTAGTTCTTCATCCCGAGGGGCTTGAAGAGGTGCTCCTCGGCGTAGCGATCCTCGCGCTGGCCGGCGGCCGTCGCGATCGCCGCGCCGACCAGCACCGGATTGGCGTCGGTGTACTCGAACAGCGTGGCGGGCGGGATGCGGGGCACCGTGGTGAGCGCCACCTTGAGTCGATTCGGCGCCTCGAAGTACAGGGGGTCCGAACCCTCGACCTGCTTGTACAGCAGCCCGCTGGACATCGACATCAAATGTCCCAGTTCGATATCCTTCTTGTCGGCGAGCGCGTCCTTGAATTCAGGATGGGCCTTCAGGACCCAGGGTGCGATGCGGTCGGAGGTCGCGATCTTGCCCTGGCCGGCCAGCACCCCGAAAGTCAGTGCGGTGATGGTCTTGGTCACCGAATACAACTCGTAATTGTGCTGGCGGGTGAGGCCACCGCTGTAGCGTTCGAAAATCAGCTTGCCGTCCTTGATGACCAGCAGGCTGCGCACGTCCAGCTTGTCCTTGCGGATCCATTCGGACATATGCACCAAGGGCGCCGAGTCGACGCCGACCGTCTCTGGTGCAGCGGTCTCGATCCCGGGCTCAGCATCGGCGGTGACCTGGGCCGTCGCGGCGCTGACGAAGCAGGCCTGCAGCGCAATCGCGGCGGCGGCAAAGCGGGCGGCGCGCACGGTCGGATGGCGAAAGCAGGCAGGAATGGTGAGTGCAGACATATCGAAAACTCCTGTGAGGTGAAGGCGACCCTGCGTGCGCCGCGGCTGGCGTCGGCGCTCGCAGGTGCTGCGGGGTTAGACCGGCAGCTTTTTGCTGTAGTCGATGAGCAGCGTGGAGCAGATGAACAAGCCTGCGCCGGCCGCTGCGAACAACATCAGCGCGAGGAAGTAGGAACCGGTGGCCTGCACGATCAGGCCGACGGCGATCGGCACGCCGATGCCCGCCACGTTGCCGCCCAGGTTCATCGTGCCGCCGAGGAAGCCGACGCGGGCGCGCGTGCCGAGGATCGACGGGACGCACCAGAACAGACCACACCAGCGCAGGAAGAACAGCGTCACCGACAGCAGCACGACGACGGCGACCGGGTCCTTGATCTGCGCCACCATGTAGATCGAGATCGTGGCGATGATCGACGAGATGCCGAACAGCGTGCGCAGCACCCTGCTTTGCGAGGCGCCGGCGGCCATCCACTTGTCGGCCAGCCAGCCGCCCACCATTTCGCCGACGAAGCCCGAGAAGAACATGATGAACACCGCGCCACCCATCTGCTTGATGTCGAAGCCGTGGACCTTGGACAGGTAGTTCGGCATCCACGTCAAGAGGCCGTAGAACAGGGCGTTGAAACACATCCAGCCGAAGAACATGCCCCACACGGAGCGGTACTTGAAGAAGTCCAGCACACGGCCGCTCGCGTCCGGCGACTCCTTTGCTGCATCATGGGCATGGCTGGCTTCGATGTAGCGTGCCTCGGCGTCGTTGACGCCAGCATGTTCGCGCGGATGGTTGCGGATGTAGCTCCAGGCGAAGTAGCCGGCGATGATGGTGCCGATGCCGGCAATCACGAACGCCATGCGCCAGGACCCGAGCGAGGCGATCAGGGCCGAGATCAGGATCGCGCCCAGCGCCGCGCCCAGCGGCGCGCCGCCGTCGAGCAAGGTCGCGCCGCGGCCACGCTCGGTCTGCGTCATCCAGATGCCGTTGAGCTTGCCGCCGGCGGGGTAGATCGGCGCTTCGGCCGCACCGAGGCCCAGCCGTGTCAGCAACAGGGGAACCCAACCGGTGCAGACCGCGGCGATGGCCTGGAAGAAGCCCCAGCCCAGGGTGGCGCCGGCGATCACGACGCGCGGCCCGAAGCGGTCGGCCAGCATGCCTCCGGGGATCTGCATGAAGGCATAGGTCCAGAAGAACGAACTGAGCAGCAGACCCTGAGTCGCGGGACCGATGTCGAACTCCTTGGCGATCAAGGGCATGGCCACCGACAGGGAGGCCCGGTCGATGTAGTTGATCGAGATGAGAAACAGCATCATCAGGAAAATCTTCCAGCGCACCTTGGTGGGCGCTGCGCTTGCATCGGCATCGGCAACGGTGGCCGCGCCCTGTAAAACTGCGGTTGTACTCGGTGAATCTCTCATAAACACTTACTCCTGTTTGTTGGCGGTCCGGACGTCACACCATGGAGTGGAAGTCTAATGGTCGACATAAAAATCGACATTAGTGTTTACGTTAATGTTTACATTGATGTTTACAATTAATTGAACAAGACACTACTGACAAAAACGGCGGTAATGCCAAAAAACCGCGGTTGTTGGTCGTTGCGTGCCTGCGCGCAGCTTCCGTGCGGGACTGGTGTCTTAGTGGGCGCTGTCAGCGCGAGCGCGTGAACAGGCTTTAAGGCGCGCAGCATCGTTCTGGACTGAAACCGCTTACATCTGTTCCCACGGCAAGTCGTCGTGCCGCCAGCCATTGAGGGTGGAGCGGCGAAAGGCCTGGTCCAGATCGCCCTCGAAGCCATGCACCACGTGCGCGACGTCGGTGAAGCCGGCGGCTTCCAGTGCCAGGCCGGCATGGAGCATGCGCTTGCCGCTGCGGCAGATCAGCAACACCGGGCGGTCTTTGCAGCCGGCCTCGCGCGCCACGGCGGCCGCGAAGTGGGCCGGATCGGGCGTCAGGTCGGGGTATTCATACCAAGGAATGTTTTCCACGCCCGGCGGGCGGCCCACATACAGCGACTCGATTTCCATCCGCACATCCACAAACAAGGTGTCGGGCTGCTGCTGGATCAGGGCCCAAGCCTCTTGGGGGAGCAGGTTCTTCATGCCGGTATTGTCCGGGGAAAACCCCCGTCCAAGCGCGGTCCGGGCCACACTTTCTACAATACAGGCCTTATGAAGCCCGTCAAATACACCCGCGCCCAAGCCTTGCCCGCCATCCTGGAACAACGCATCGCCATTCTCGACGGCGCGATGGGCACCATGATCCAGCGCTTCAAGCTGAACGAGGCCCAGTACCGCGGCGAGCGCTTCAAGGACTTTCACAAGGACGTGAAGGGCAACAACGAGCTGCTGAGCCTGACGCGTCCCGACGTGATTCAGGACATCCACGAAGGCTACCTGGCCGCCGGTGCTGACATGATAGAAACCAACACCTTTGGCGCCACCACCGTGGCCCAGGCCGACTACGACATGGCGGATCTGGCGGTCGAGATGAACTACGAATCGGCCCTCATAGCTCGCGCCGCCTGCGACAAGTTCTCGACGCCCGACAAGCCGCGCTTTGTCGTCGGCGCGCTCGGCCCCACGCCCAAGACCGCCAGCATCAGCCCCGACGTGAACGACCCGGGCGCGCGCAACACCAGCTTTGAGGAGCTGCGCAAGGCCTACTACGAGCAGACCGAGGCGCTGGTCAAGGGCGGCAGCGATGTGCTGCTGGTCGAAACCATTTTCGACACGCTCAATGCCAAGGCGGCGCTGTTTGCGATCGACGAGTACTTCGATAATTCCGGCGAGCGCCTGCCGCTCATCATCAGCGGCACCGTCACCGATGCCTCGGGCCGCATTTTGAGCGGCCAGACCGTCACCGCCTTCTGGCACAGCGTGCGCCATGCCGAGCCGTTGGCGATTGGCCTGAACTGCGCGCTCGGTGCGGCCCTGATGCGCCCCTACATCCAGGAGCTGGCCAAGGTGGCGGGTGACACCTACATCAGCTGCTACCCGAACGCCGGCCTGCCCAACCCCATGAGCGACACCGGCTTTGACGAAACGCCCGACGTGACCTCGCGCCTGCTGCGCGAGTTTGCCGACGAGGGCCTGGTCAACATCGTGGGCGGCTGCTGCGGCACCACGCCTGAGCATATTGGCGCGATTCACCAGGCGGTGGGGCCGCTGGCACCGCGCCTGCGCCGCGCTTTTTATCAGGAAGCGGCTTAAAGGCCGTCATCAGGACTTGATGGCCGGAGTCCTTTAAAATACGGGCCACCCAAGGAGCGTTGCAGCGAAACCCACCGTTTCGTCAGGCTTGGGTAGACCGGGTTTCCTCATGGAACCCTTCGCAACGACGCTCACCTTTGTTCCAAGGTGAGTCCATGTCCGAAATTCAATCCCCGCAAACCGTTCCCCCCATGAAGCTGTCCGGCCTGGAGCCGGTCAATATCGGCGCGGACACGCTCTTTGTCAACATTGGCGAGCGCACCAACGTCACCGGCTCCAAGGCCTTCGCCCGCATGATTCTCAATGGCGAGTACGAAAAGGCGCTGGTGGTGGCGCGCCAGCAGGTCGAAAACGGTGCGCAGATCATCGACATCAACATGGACGAGGCCATGCTGGACAGCCAGGCCGCCATGGTGCGGTTTCTGAATCTGATCGCC
>DASXRN010000353.1:0-3498 GCA_036506595.1 Polaromonas sp.
AAAGCCAGAAAATCAACGCTATAATCTAAGGCTGCATTCCTCAATAGCTCAGTTGGTAGAGCGCCGGACTGTTAATCCGTAGGTCCCTGGTTCGAGCCCAGGTTGAGGAGCCAAAATTTTGTACAAGAAGCACTTAGCGCAAACGCTCTAAGTGTTTTTTTTTTATGGCTGGCCGGGTCCGATCTTTTCTACATCGACAAAAATACGGTGCGGCCGTCTTGAGAGTGCTGTGCGCGGCGGATGGTCCACGTTCACGGACGCTGACCGCAGACTATTTTGTGAAGACGCGTTAAATGCGCCAGAATGAACAAGTGACTAAGCAAGCTTTTGAATTTGAATACCCGCGCGTGCTCTCCATTGCAGGTTCAGACAGTGGCGGCGGGGCGGGCATTCAGGCGGATCTGAAAACCTTTTCGGCGCTTGGCTGCTACGGCATGACGGCGATTACTGCCTTGACTGCACAAAACACCTTGGGTGTGCGGGCCATTCATGGCGTTCCGCCGCAAATGCTGCGCGACCAGATTGACGCAGTGGTCGAAGACTTGGGTGTGGATGCCGTAAAGATAGGCATGCTGCATGCGCCCGAGATTGTTCAGACGGTTGCTGATGCGATTGATCGCCATGCGCTCAAAAAAGTGGTGCTGGATCCGGTGATGGTCGCCACCAGCGGCGCGGTACTGATCGACAACCCGGCCATTGCAGTGCTGGTGCGTGAATTGTTTTGGCGCGCCGCCGTCATCACGCCGAATCTGGATGAGGCTTCATTGCTGGTCGGTAGAGTGTTGACCAACGAGCGTGAGATGCAAGCAGCCGCCCAGGAGCTGCTGGCAAAGGGCGCGCATGCAGTGCTGCTTAAAGGCGGGCATTTGGCGGGTGAGGTGGTGAGTGATTTATTGGCCGCCCAAAACGGTGAACTGCACTGGATGCGTGCGCCGCGTATTCACAGTGCCAATACTCATGGAACAGGCTGCACGCTGTCGTCCGCGATTGCCGCGCACCTGGCGCTCGGGGCCTCCTTGCTTGAGGCTGTACAGGCTGCACGTACCTATGTGCGCGCAGCGCTGGAGGCGGGTGCCAAGGTACGCACCGGCGCTGGAGGCGGGCCGCTGAACCACGGTCATGCGCCCGTGGTCATGCGGCTTAAGCCGCTGCGGTGATGCCTGTGCCGGAATTGCTGGTGCGGCTAACACGCGCCAGCACAAAAGTCAGCACCAGCGTGGGCAGGGCAGCGCCCCAACCAGGCGTCAGTTGCGCGCACAGGTGGTAGCAGGTGATGCCCAGTAGCCAAATTGCGACGGCACTGTAGTTCACCTTGCGCTCCGTGACGAGCGACACCACGCGGGCATGGCCGGCCAGACGCGCCAGAATGACACCATACAAGGGCACAAACACCGAACTGAGCATCAGCAAGAAGGGTTCAAGGCTGTGCATGGGCAGCACCAGCGCCAGCGCGGTGCAGAGCACGGCCAGCGCCATGCCCCAGCGCCGCACGTTCCAGCCGGGCTTCAGGCTGTGGCCCGCGACCGAGCCTGAGTACAGGTCGCCGTAGGCGTTGTCCACTTCGTCAATCAGGATCAGGCCCAAAGCGATCAAGCCACCTTGCGCCAGCAACAGCGCAGCCACCAGGTCAGTACTGGGTGTGGTGATGGCGACCAGCACACCCAGTGCATAGCACCAGATATTGGCAATGGCATAACCCAGCCAGGTGCCCCGCAGCGCGCTGTTGCCGTCACGGCCATGGCGCGCAAAGTCAGCCACCAGTGGCAGCCACGACACCGGCATGGCGATCACCAGATCGAGTGCCGACAGCGTGCTCATGCCTCCCTGGCCGGGGCGATTCCACAGTTCAGAAAAGCCCTGGGTGCCGCCTTTGGCAAGAAACTGCCAGCTCAGCCACAGCAATGAAGCAATGACCAGCGGCAGCCCGTAGCGGCCAATGAATTTGCGCACCAGTTTTACCATGGAGCCCGACAGCAAGGCCAGCAGTACCGCCCCCCAGAGCAGCGTTGCCAGCAATGGCCACCAAGCCCCCGTGAAATTGCCCGACTGGCGTGCAATAGCCACTGTGCTGTCGCGCATGACGACCAGCTCGAAGGTGGTCCAGCCGATGAGCTGCACGATGTTCAGCAGTACCGGCAAGCGGGCGAAGCTGCTGCCATAGGTGGCGTGCATCAGGCCGGAGCTGGACAGACCGCTGTCGCAGCCAATCTTGGCGGTCCAGGCCAGCAGGCCCGCACCGAGGACCGAGCCGCAGACGATGACCGCGAGTGCTGCCTGGGCGCCCAGCGCCGGGACCAGGTAGGCCCCAACCTGCATGACGAGCAGCCCCACGCCCAGGCTGAGCCAGAGTGCGGTATGGTCGCGCCATCCGAATAAGCGGTCGCTTGCGGGCAGCGGCGTGAGCGCGGTGTTGCCGCCAGCGGAGTATGTTGGGGATGTCGGAGTTGATGCCATGAACAGTTCCGTTCTTCAATGGCAGGTCGGCCTGCTGGACACCCGAATAAGCGGGCATCTGGAACATGCTTCCCTGCGCGAGGATTACCTCAGTCAGGTTCAAAGGGACTTTCTCAGTCGCTGCCTGTCGTGACGGCAGGCAGCAACACCCCCAGCGATAGCGTTCTTGCAAACACTGCGCAAATTGTAGAACGGATTGCCACGCCGGTTTTTCAGCGTGCGTGGACAATCAGGTCAATGCCCGCCAGTAAGAAAACTTCCACTCAGCGCTCTCCAATCCGAGGTGATGCTGCTGCACGGATGAAACCTGGATCCGCTCCGTCAGCGGCACCCGTTGAATCGGCTGTTTCGGGCCAATTTCGTCCGCGCCTGACCTTGCAGACGCTGACGCGTGGCGATGGCCTGCTGGGCATGAAACCCAGTGGGCCGTTTGGCCCCCGTGGCGACAGTGTGACCGTGGTGCTGGTGGACTGGACTTACACCACAGGCGATGGCCTGCACTGGGAAACGCCGGCCCCGATCACGGTGCTCAACAGCCGCGCATCGCCCACCCAAGCCCTCAAGACCCCACAGGGCCAGCCGGTAAGCCTGCGGCGTGACTTGATGGCCGAAGCCGAAGCGATGGAGCAGCTGTGGAAGCTCGGCCTTCACCCCGTGCCGGCCGATGCACTGCAGTGGCGCAGTGATGAGCTGGCCATCAACCATGAACCGTTGTGGTCGCTGGTGCAGGAAGCGTTTTTTGCGGACTTCTGGGCTGAGCAGTTACCCGTCTTGCAGGCCCAGGGCTGGGCGGTGGTGGTGCGGCCCGGGTTTGCCCACGAAAGCGTGCCGGTGGATGCGTGGCGGCTGGTCATCAGCCCCGAGACCGGCGAGGTGCTGGGTAAAGAAGTCGCCGCGCAGATGCATGGCCGTGCGCCTGTGGTGAGCGCTTTGGGCTTGTCGGCGCGCGAAGGTTCGTGGCTGCTAACGCTGGGCGTGGAGGTGGATGGCGAAACACTGGACCTGGCGCCGCTACTGGCCGATCTGCTGCGGCGTGATCACCGC
>DASXRN010000354.1:0-6005 GCA_036506595.1 Polaromonas sp.
GTCAAGCTTGCGAAACATCGGGCCATAGCGGAAATCCCACAAGTTCTTGACCAGATGGGCCAACGCGCTGTTTCCGGAAGCCTCTGCAATGCGAACGTGAAAAAGGCAGTCAGCATCGAGCCCGGAGTTCTTCAGCTGGAACTCATCAGACATCATGGCAAGGGTTTCCCGGATGCGCAGGTGCTGCAGCGCCGTCGCGTTCTGGGCAGCCAGGGCTGCGGTCTCCCCTTCCAGGAAGGCGCGCGCGGCCACCACCTCGAACGGGCCAGGGTCGGCCATGGTGGAGATGGGCGCTTTCGGCGCCGGCACGGCGCTGATGTAGACGCCGGTCCCGACCCTGACTTCGATCAGGCCATCGATTTCGAGGGCAATGAAGGCTTCGCGCACCGAAGGACGGCTGACACCGAACTGAGCAGCCAGTTCGCGCTCCGCGGGCAGCCGGTCACCAGGCTTGAACTCGCCGCGGCGGATCAAATCGGCGATCTGCTCCGCAATCTGCCGGTACAGGCGCTGGGTGGAAACCATTTGGATAGGCATGCTTTCATCCTTGGGGTTTTGGTTATTTTTCAGTATGGTGGCCGAGTGGTAAGGCCACCTATGTATCTTAGTTAAGTAATACCACCTAAATATAGGTGTTTACCCGAAAAGCAGCTCGCTTCAGCCTCTGTAAACCGTTGACATCCACGTTGTGAGGGCATGCTGGGCGTGGACTACCTCAGCCTTAGCGGGGCGAACAGGACCGCCTCTCTGTTGGGCGCCTGGCAGGCGGTTGGCCACCGTCATGAGTGATGCGAGAGGCATTCAGTTCTGAGACGAGTTCGTGACGCTCGGAGGCCTCGTCGACATCCCGAAGGTATCTGGCAATACCGCCAGAGCATCAGCGTGATCCAGCAGCTGGTGAGCCAGCGCATGTCCCCCTGCCCATCAAGAGCCTTGAAGAGGGATGCGACTGCTATCCAAGTAGTGCTCAAGTAAACTGGGCGCCGTGACCCACCCCACCCGTACACGCTGCGCGCGGACGGCCGCACACTCAGCCCTCGCCAGCATCCTGTTTTTCGCCCTGTCCGCGATTTGCTTTGTGTCTGTGGCCGGAGCGCAAACGGTCACGCCCAAACAGCCTGCCACCCCCTCCCTCAACGCCGTTTCGACACCCCCTTCCGGCGTCACGCAAACCGCACCGGCACCTGAGCCACCGCCTGAAAAAATAGCGCCAGCAGCCACACCGCCAGGCGCCGTAGGCCCCACCAGCGCCGAGCCCGAAGTGACCGCCTTTGACATTGCTGTGCGCACCCCGCCGGAATTTAAGGAACTCCGCGAATTGCTCGAAAAGCACATCGAACTGCAGCGCTACCGCGCGGTGACCGATCTTGACGACGCCGAACTGGCCCGCCTGATCGTGCTGGCCGAGCGCAATGTGCGCAACCTTGTCGGCACGCTGGGCTACTTCAGCCCCGACATCCGCATCACACGCGAGGGCGATCCCAACCAGCGCCCGACCATCGCGGTCAGCGTTAATCCGGGTGAGGCCACCCTGGTAGGCCCCGTCGCCATCAACTTTGCGGGTGACATTGCTGAATCATCCGATCCAGATGCTGCCCTGCAACGCAACGAAATCCAGCGCGACTGGCGGCTTCCCACGGGCAGGCGTTTCACGCAGGATGCCTGGGATGGTGCTAAAACCCAGGCACTGCGCGCGCTGGTGGCACGCCGCTACCCCGCCGGCAAACTGGCTGAAAGCCTTGCCGACGTGGATGCACCGGCGCACACGGCCAGCCTGGCACTCAAACTCGACTCAGGTCCTCTGTACCGGCTGGGCGCTATGCAGGTCAGCGGCGTGCAACGCTACGACCCGGTGCTGGTACCACGGCTGGCCCGCTTGAATGCGGGTGCGGTGTACGACCAGAACCAGTTGCTGGAAGCCCAGCAACGGCTTGCCTCCAGCGGTTACTTTGATGCGGCCACTGTTTTTATAGACCCCGAGAGCGATCCGCTGGCCGCTCCGGTCCAGGTACAAGTGCGGGAAGCCAAGCTGCAAAAAATCATTTTCGGCGTGGGCGTGACGACCGACAGCGGACCACGCGCCTCCGTGGAGCACACCCACCATCAGGTTCCGGGCATAGGCTGGCGCGCCGTGACCAAATTGCAGCTGGAGAAAAAGTCACCGTTTGCCCAAACCGAGTGGACCTCGATCCCCGACGAGTCGAATTGGCGCTGGGTCGCGCTGGGCCGTGCGGAACGCCTGAACGACAACGAGCTGATTACCCAGGCCCAACGCCTGCGCTTTGGCCGAACCCAGGCGGGTGAACGCATCGACCGCAATATTTACCTGCAATACGACCGCGCGCGCGTGCATGGCGCTGGCGTGCTGGGCAATACGGCGGCAGAGGCGGGCGATGGTTCGGCCCTGAGTGCCAATTACGTCTGGACCGGCCGCTATTTCGACAGCCTGCCGTTCCCGAGCAAAGGTTATGGCCTCGGCGTCGAGATCGGCGGCGGCACCACGCTTGGCGAAAGCCGCCAACCCTATGCACGCACAGTGGGTCGCTGGCTGGGCATCAAGACGCTGGAACGTGGGCGCATTGCCATGCGTGCAGAAGCGGGCGCCGTGCTGGCAAAAGACTCGGCCCGCATCCCGAGCACCCAGCTGTTTCGCACCGGCGGCGACAGCACCGTGCGCGGCTATGGCTTGCGCGACATCGGCATCAAGCTGCCCAATGGCGTGGTCGGCCCCGGCCGCTACATGGCCGTCGGCAGCATTGAGTGGCAGCGCCCCATGCTGCGTGACGGCCTGCCCAGTGAATGGGAGCACACCGTGTTTCTGGATGCCGGTGCCGTGGCCGACAAGCCGCAGGACCTGCGCCCCTCCGTCGGCGTGGGAACAGGTGTCCGCTGGAAAAGCCCGATTGGCCCCTTGCAAATTGATCTGGCCTACGGCGTCAAGCCCAAACAGTTGCGACTGCACATGAGTGTGGGTTTTATTTTCTGATGAACACCCTGAACGCCACTGACGATGGGCAGGCTGCGATGCCGGCAAAGCCAGGACGGCGCTGGCTGAAAACCGTTGCGCTGGCCGGGGGCGGTACCGTCTTGCTGGCCGTGCTCGCAGTCAGTGGGCTCTGGTGGTGGGCGGGCACCGACGGCTCGCTGGCCACGGCGCTGCGCTGGGCAGAGCAGTCGCTGCCCCTGAGCGCCGGGCGCACCACCGGATCACTGCGGGCGGGGGGACACATTGAGCGGCTGGTGTGGCAACAGGACGGGCTGACCGTGCAAGCGGACGACGTCAGCCTGGCCTGGCAGCCCGGGGCACTGTTGCAGGGCATGCTCAAATTTGAGCGCCTGGCCGTTGCCAGCTTGCAGGTGGACGACCAGCGCGCAGCGTCTGTCACCCCGGCCACGCCCCCCCATGCGCTGGGCCTTCCGCTGCGGGTAGCGCTGAGCGCGTTTTCAGTCGGCCAGTTGCGCTTGAGCGGGCAGGAAGCATTTAAGGCGTTTGAAGCCTCCGGCATCTCTGGACGCTATGAATTCAATGGGCTGCAGCATCAGCTGGACCTGACTGGCGCGGATGTGGCTAGCGGCCGTTACAGCGGGCGCGCCGTCCTGTCTTCCCGCGCTCCGCTCATGCTGGATGCGAGCCTGTCGGGCGCTTTGACGGCCCCCCTGCCCGACAGCAAAACCTCTGTGCCACTTGCGTTGAGCGCCACGGCGCGCGGGCCGCTGACCGAGCTGCTGGTGAACGCCGCGCTGCAAATGACGGCCCGGCCAGCAGCCGACAAGAAGCCAACACAGGCGCAGCCCCAAGCCAGTGCCAGCGCACGCATCACACCCTGGGCCGCACAGCCGCTGCCGCAGGCCGATGCGAACTTTCGCGACCTCGACATCGCCGCACTGTGGCCGGGTGCGCCGCAGACACAGCTAAGCGGCAGTGCCAGCGTACGACCACAAGACAACACCGCTGCCGCTGGCCATGCCTGGTTGCTGCAGCTGCAACTGGCCAACCGCCTGCCCGGCCCCTGGGACCAACAACGGCTGCCGCTGGAACGTCTGCAAGCCAATGGCGAATGGCGCGATGGCGTGGGCCTGGTACACGCACTCAAGGCACAACTGGGCGGCGGCGAACTGCAGGCCAGCGGCGAATGGCGCAGCGCTACCGCACAGCCGCAAGCCTGGCAATTGCAGGCCACGCTGCAAGGCCTTGATCCGGCCATGCTGCACAGTCAGCTCGCTGCCCTGCCCCTGGACGGCCGGGCCACCGTGCGCAGCCAGGGCGCGGCGGTGGGCTTTGACGCCAGTGTGCGGGCGACAGGCACCGTTGTCAGCCAATCGCCAGGGGCCTTGCACCTGCTGCAGCTTCGTGAGGCCAGCGCCACCGGCAGCTGGAACGCCCAGCAGGCTGGCGGCACACTGCGGCTGTCGGCCCTGCGCGTGCGCAGCGATGAGGCCGAGCTGAGTGGCCAGCTGGAAGCCCAGCCCGCCGCACAAGGCGGCAAAGGCAGGTTGTCGTTGACGGCACCCGGACTGGACGCGAAGCTTGAGGGCGAGTTGCGACAAAGCACCGGTAGTGGTGAATTAAGCTTGCATGGCCGGGATGCGGCGCAGGCTTTGCGCTGGCTGCAAAAATTGCCGGGCATGCCCGCCGCCGTGCAAACCGCTTCTGCCAGCGGCAGCGCTGAGCTGCAGGCCAGCTGGCAAGGCGGCTGGCGTGACCCAGCGTTGCAGGCGCGGCTGGAAATTCCTTCACTCGATTGGCGTGCGGCGGCAGTGGGTGCCCAGGCCTCGCCTCCCGCCGCAGGAAGCACAAAAACCACAAAAACCACGACAGCCCCAACCCCGAGCGCACTGAAAGTCCGCGCGTTACAAGCTACGCTCTCCGGCCGTTTGAGCCAGGCGCAGCTCAGCCTGCAGGGCCGTCTCGAGGCGGATCAACGACGTTACGCCCTGCAACTGGCTGCCGAAGCAGGCCATGCCAGCAGCGCGCGCAACACCCCGTTGAGCGAGTCGGCCTGGCAGGGCCTGCTCAAGCAGTTCAGCGTGGCGGTGGAAGATCCCGCCCTGGGTGCGGGCGCATGGCGCTTTGCCACGCGCGGCGCGGTGCCGCTCAAGTGGACGCCCACACGCGCCGGCGGCGCCTTCGAAAGCGGTGCGGGCGAAGCCCTGCTGAGTGCGCCGGCCGCCATGGACTCTTCACAAGCCACGCTCGCCTGGCAACCCGTGCGCTGGCGCCCCGGCGAGCTCATCACCGCCGGCAAACTCACCGGCCTGCCCATGGCCTGGGTTGAATTGCTGGCCGGCCCGCAAATGGCGGGCGCGGGTCTCGCAGGCAAGCTGCTGCTTGACGGCGAATGGGATGCCACGCTCAGTGACACCCTGCGCCTGAAAGCCAGCCTGGCGCGCAGCAGCGGCGACATCACGGTTCAGGCCGAAACCGCGCAAGGCACGTCCGCACGCGTGGCGGCTGGCGTGAGGCAGGCGCGCGTCTCGCTGGTCAGCGAAGGTGATGCACTGACACTGGCCTTGCGCTGGGACAGCGAACGCGCGGGCACGGCCGACGGACGGCTTTTGACCCGCCTGGCGCGCGCGCCTGCAGGCACCGGCGTGGGGGGTTGGCTCTGGCCGGCGGATGCGCCGCTCAATGGCCAGCTGCGTGCCCAGTTGCCGCGCATTGGCGTCTGGTCGGTGCTGGCACCTCCCGGCTGGCGGCTGCGCGGCTCGCTGGGGACCGATGTGGCCATTAGCGGCACGCGTGCTGCACCCCAACTCGCGGGCGAGTTGCAGGCCAACGACCTGGCGCTGCGCTCGGTCGTCGATGGCATTGAATTTGGCAACGGTCGCCTGCGGGCGCGGCTGGACGGCACACGCCTGCGCATCAACGAATTCAGCTTGCAGGGTGCAGGCGACAAAGGCACGGGCGGCACGCTCACCGCCCAGGGCGAAGCCGGCTGGGTAGAGGGTCGGGCACAGGTGAATCTGAACGCCAAACTGGAACGGCTGCGCGCCAGCATACGCAC
>DASXRN010000355.1:0-9656 GCA_036506595.1 Polaromonas sp.
CGGCGCAAATCCGGCTTCCAGGCGCTCGCGCGCACGAACCGGATCAAAGCGCCCCAAGCGTTCCAGACTGTCGCGCAGGGCCTCAATGCGAATGGCCACCATCTCGTCGAAGTCGCCGGCAGCAACGGGAGTAAGCGAGAGCATGGCCTGGGTCACGCCTTCACGGCGGCCCTGATCTGCTCCAGCACATCCTTGGCACTGGCCGGAATCGGCGTGCCCGGGCCGTAAATGCCCTTGACGCCCGCTTCGTAAAGCATCTCGTAGTCCTGCCGCGGAATCACACCGCCGACAAACACGATGATGTCGTCGGCGCCCTGCCTCTTCAACTCCTCGATGATGGCTGGCACCAGCGTTTTGTGGCCGGCCGCCAGCGTCGAAACCCCGACCGCATGCACGTCGTTTTCAATCGCCTGACGGGCACATTCTTCGGGTGTCTGGAACAGCGGCCCCATATCCACGTCAAAGCCCAGGTCGGCAAAAGCCGTGGCCACGACCTTGGCGCCGCGGTCATGGCCGTCCTGGCCGAGTTTTGAAATCATCACGCGCGGGCGTCGTCCCTGATCTTCGGCAAAGGCGTTGATTTCAGTTTTGAGGGTTTCCCAGCCTTCGGCCGAGTCATAAGCAGCTGCATACACACCGGTCACCTTTTGCGTATCGGCGCGGTGGCGCCCGTAAACTTTTTCGAGCGCATCGCTGACCTCGCCCACCGTGGCGCGCAGGCGTATGGCCTTGATAGACAAGTCCAGCAGGTTGCCGGAGTTGTTTTCTGCTGCAAAAGTGATAGCAGCTAGCGCACGTTCTACCTGGGCTGTATCGCGTTTTGACTTGATTTCTTTCAGGCGCGCAATCTGCCCGTCGCGTACCGCTACGTTGTCGATATCGCGAGACTCAATGGCGTCTTCGGTTTTGAGCTTGTACTTGTTGACGCCGACGATCACGTCCTTGCCGCTGTCGATGCGCGCCTGTTTCTCGGCCGCCGCCGCTTCAATCTTGAGCTTGGCCCAGCCGCTGTCCACGGCCTTGGTCATGCCGCCCATGGCTTCGACTTCTTCAATGATGGCCCAGGCGGCATCGGCCATGTCCTGCGTGAGCTTTTCCATCATGTAGCTGCCGGCCCAGGGGTCGACCACATGGGTGATGTGGGTTTCTTCCTGGATGATGAGCTGGGTGTTGCGCGCAATGCGCGACGAAAACTCTGTGGGCAACGCAATCGCTTCGTCAAAGCTGTTGGTGTGCAGGCTTTGCGTGCCGCCGAACACGGCCGCCATCGCCTCTATCGTGGTGCGCACCACGTTGTTGTACGGGTCCTGCTCGGTCAGGCTCCAGCCGCTGGTCTGGCAATGCGTGCGCAGCATCAAACTCTTGGGCGATTTGGCATTGAAGCCCTTCATGATGCGGCACCAGAGCAGGCGGGCAGCCCGCATTTTGGCCACTTCGAGGTAGAAGTTCATGCCGATGGCCCAGAAAAAGCTCAGGCGCCCGGCAAATTCATCCACATCCAGGCCCTTGCCCAGCGCGGTTTTCACATACTCCTTGCCGTCGGCCAGCGTGAAGGCCAGTTCAAGCGCCTGGTTGGCGCCGGCTTCCTGCATGTGGTAACCCGAGATCGAGATCGAGTTGAACTTCGGCATGTTTTGCGCCGTGTACTCAATGATGTCGCCAATGATGCGTATGCTGGGTGCAGGCGGGTAGATATAGGTGTTGCGAACCATGAACTCCTTGAGGATGTCGTTCTGGATGGTTCCGCTTAGCTTGTCCTGGCTCACGCCCTGCTCTTCAGCCGCCACCACATAGCCCGCCAGCACCGGCAACACCGCGCCGTTCATGGTCATCGAGACCGATACCTTGTCGAGCGGAATCTGGTCAAACAGGATTTTCATGTCCTCGACGCTGTCAATCGCTACGCCGGCCTTGCCGACGTCGCCCGTCACACGCGGGTGGTCGCTGTCGTAGCCGCGGTGCGTGGCCAGATCGAACGCCACCGACACGCCCTGCCCGCCGGCGGCCAGCGCCTTGCGGTAAAACGCGTTGGACTCTTCGGCCGTTGAAAAACCCGCGTACTGGCGAATCGTCCAGGGGCGCACCGCGTACATCGTGGCCTGGGGCCCGCGAATAAAGGGCTCAAAACCCGGCAAGGTGTTGGTGTAAGGCAGGTCCTTGATGTCTTCAGCCGTGTACAGCGGTTTGACGCTGATGCCGTCTGGCGTTTGCCAGTTCAGCGCATTCAGATCGCCACCCGGCGCTGATTTGGCAGCCGACTTGGCCCAGGCATCAAGGCTGGCGGGGTTGAAATCAGGCTGAGGAGAAGGTTTTTTGAGGCTCATGGCACGCTTTTCAGACAATCTGCAAAGTTTACATCATTTATAATTATTGATGCAAAATTCAGTTTGAAGTAAGATACACAATCCGTGGCAATCCGTGTGGGCAACGCTTTCGAGCGCGATGTCGCACGCTTTTTCACTCTTTCCTCTCTTATAAGCCCAGTCCGACATGGCCGCAGTTTCCCTGACTCCCAGAGCGCTTTACGAAGAAGTTGCCGAGCTTTTGCGCCAGCGCATTTTCAATCGTGAACTCGCACCGGGCAGCTGGATTGACGAGCTCAAGCTGGCCGAGGAATACGGCATCAGCCGCACGCCCCTGCGTGAAGCCCTGAAAGTGCTGGCCACCGAAGGCCTTGTCACCATGAAGGTGCGGCGCGGTGCTTACGTCACAGAGGTCAATGAAAAAGACCTGACCGACGTCTACCACCTGCTCAGCCTGCTCGAAAGCGATGCCGCGGGCGTGGTGGCCGCCAACGCGACTGAAGCCCAGCTCAAGGAACTGCAAGGGCTGCACAATGAACTGGAAAAAGCGCTCACCAACCGGAAACGCTTTTTTGAAATCAACGAAGCCTTTCACATGCGTTTGCTGGAAATCGCCAACAACCGCTGGCGCGACCAGATGGTGGCCGACCTGCGCAAGGTGATGAAGCTCAATCGCCACAACTCGCTGCTGAAAAGCGGGCGCATCGAGGAATCACTGGCCGAGCACCGCGCCATCATGCAAGCGCTGGCCGCGCGCGACGCCGACGCCACGGCGCAGCGCATGCGCGAGCATTTCAGGAATGGGCTGGAGGCGGCGGGTTAAGTCGCGCCACGCCCACGTCGCGGGCGCAGGCCCTTCGAAAGTAAGGTCGGCCTCGCGGCCACCCATCCTCAGGCGTGCGGCATCGCCTCCCAGTGCTGCAGCACCTTGCCGTGCTTGTCCACGCTCTCAAGCAGGACGCGAAATCCCCACAAGCGCGCGACATGCTTGATCACTTCCTGAACCTCCTCCGTGAGCGGCCGATCGTTGTGGCGTGAATGGCGCAAGCTCAGGCAGCGGTCACCGCGTACATCCACATTCCAGACTTGTATGTTGGGCTCACGGTAGTTCAGATCGTGCTGGCGCGACAGCGCTTCGCGCACATGCCGGTAGCCCGCCTCGTCGTGGATCGCGGCTACTTCGAGTTCACTCTCGGCGGCATCATCGACCACGGAAAAAAGACGGAACTCGCGAATCAAACGAGGCGAGAGGTATTGTCCGATGAAACTCTCGTCCCTGAAGTGCCGCATGGCGTGATCCAGCGTCTTGAGCCAGTCTGAGCCGGCGATGTCAGGGAACCATTGCCGGTCTTCTTCCGTGGGCTCCTGGCAAATGCGTTTCAGGTCGCTGAACATGGCAAAACCCAGTGCATAGGGATTGATGCCGCTGTAGCCCGGGTGCGTGACCGGCGGCTGGTAAATGACGTTGGTATGGGAGCGCAGGCATTCAATCATGAAGCCATCGGTCAGCAAGCCCTCGTCGTACATGGCGTTGAGCAGCGTGAAGTGCCAGAACGTGGCCCAGCCTTCGTTCATGATCTGGGTCTGCCGCTGCGGATAAAAGTACTGTGCAATCTTGCGCACGATGCGAACCACTTCGCGCTGCCAGGGCTCCAGCAGGGGCGCGTTCTTCTCGATGAAATAGAGAATGTTTTCCTGCGGCTCTGGCGGAAAACGGCGGCTGATTTTTTCAACCTGCTTGTCAGCTGACTTGGGCACGGTGCGCCACAGATCGTTAATCTGCTGTTGCAGATAGGCCTCTCGGTCCTTGCGGCGCATTTCCTCCTCTGCCAGCGACAGCTTTTGCGAGCGCTGGTAGCGGTCTACGCCGTGGCTCATCAGCGCATGGCAGGAGTCCAGCAACTGTTCAACCGCTTCCCAACCGTGGTGCTCCTCGCACTCGGCAATGTAGGCCCGCGCATACACCAGGTAATCGATGATCGAGGTGGCATCGGTCCACATCCGGAACAGGTAGTTACCCTTAAAGAAAGAGTTATGGCCATAGCAGGCGTGGGCCATCACCAGCGCCTGCATCGGCATCGTGTTTTCCTCCATCAGGTAGGCGATGCAGGGATTGGAATTGATCACAATTTCGTAGGCCAGTCCCATCTGGCCGCGGCGGTAGCTTTTTTCGGTCGAAATGAACTGTTTTCCGAACGACCAGTGCCGGTAGCTCACCGGCATGCCCACCGCCGCATAGGCATCGATCATCTGCTCGGCCGAGATGACTTCGAGTTGTACCGGATAAGTATCCAGCCCGAAGGCACGGGCCGTTCGCGCAATCTCGGTGTGGTAGGTCTCGATCAGCTCGAACGACCAGTCGGACGGACTGGGCAAGCGCTCACGTGGGCGTCCGGTGCCGGTCGAATCAGATGCCGGCGCATTGGAGCGCCCACGGGACTCGGTTTTCGTCATGAGCTGCCGCCTTTCTTGAACAGCTCCCTGAACACCGGATAAATCTCTGTGGGTCCACTGAGCTTTTTCATGGCGAAGTTGGCATTGGCATCGAGTACCTGGCTGTACTCTTCCCACAGATTCTGGTCTTCTTCACCGACTTGCACATACGCGAAATACCGCGACACCGGCAGCAGCTTGCCCATCAGCAGTTCACGGCACTTGACCGAGTCCTGATGCCAGTTGTCACCATCCGAAGCCTGCGCGCCATAGATGTTCCACTCGCCCGGCGGGTAACGCGCCTGAATAATCTGGTGCATCAGCATCAAGGCACTGGACACCACGGTGCCGCCGGTCTCGGTGGACTTGAAGAACTCTTCCTCGGAGACTTCGGCGGCCTGGGTGTGGTGACGAATGAAGATGACGTCGGTCCGCTCGTAATGCCGCCTCAGGAACAAATACAGCAGGATGAAAAACCGTTTGGCAATATCCTTGCGCGCCTCATCCATCGAGCCCGAAACATCCATCAGGCAGAACATCGCCGCCTTGGCGGTAGGCAATGGCACCTTGACCCGGTTGCGGTAACGCAGGTCAAACGGGTCGAAAAACGGAATCGTCCTGAGACGGCGGCGCAGCACTTCAATCTGTATTCTCAGCGCAGAAATCTCGTCAGGCATGCCGGGCGCCTGGCGCCTGACCTCGGCCAGCCGGGCTTCCAGCGCATGCAGCTGGCGCCGGGTTTCACCGCCTATGGCGATGCGCCGGCTGAGCGCAACCCGCAGCGAACGCACCACATGCAGATTGGTCGGCGTGCCCTCCGAAATAAAACCGGCGCGCCGGAACTTCCATTCAGGCGCATCGGGCAAGAGTTGGGTACGCACCAGGTGAGGCAGCGCAAGATCGTCAAAGAAGTACTGCATGAACTCTTCGCGCGTGATGCGGAACACGAAATCGTCTTCACCGGTGCCGTCCGGGCTGGCGTCGCCCTGGCCCGCCCCGCCAGCACCGCCCTGCGGCCGCGCGATGTGATCGCCGCGCACGTAGTCACGGTTGCCGGGGTGGACGGTCTCGCGGGTGCCGCCGGTTCCGTGGCCAAACACAGGCTCGGACACGTCGCGCCGCGGCAGCGTAATGTCCTCGCCTTGCTCGATATCGTGAATGCTGCGGCCTGCCACGGCGCGGCGAATGGCGTCCCGTATCTGCCCGCGAAAGCGGCGCAGAAAACGTTCACGGTTGCCAATCGACTTGTTCTTGCCCGACAAGCGTCTATCAATGACTTGCTGGAGCATGGTGATCTCCGGTCTGATGCAAAAGGGCTCTTCCGACGCTTTCGGCGCGGTACGCTGCGGACATCAGGAGCTCTTGCGAACCCGCAGGTACCAGTCACACAACAACCGAACCTGCCGCGTGGTGTAGCCCTTGGCGACCATCCGGTTGACGAAGTCCTGGTGTTTTTGCTGCTCGTCCGCACTGGCCTTGGCATTGAATGAGATCACCGGCAGCAGGTCTTCGGTGTTCGAGAACATTTTCTTCTCGATCACGGCCCGCAGCTTCTCATAACTTGTCCAGGTCGGGTTCTTGCCCGCATTGTTGGCCCGCGCACGCAGCACGAAGTTGACGATTTCGTTGCGGAAGTCTTTCGGGTTGCTGATGCCCGCGGGTTTTTCAATTTTCTCCAGCTCGGCATTGAGCGCAGACCGGTCGAAAATTTCGCCGGTATCGGTATCCCGGTATTCCTGATCCTGGATCCAGAAGTCGGCGTAGGTGACGTAGCGATCGAAAATGTTCTGGCCATATTCCGAATACGACTCCAGGTAGGCGGTCTGGATTTCCTTGCCGATGAACTCGGCATAGCGCACCGCCAGGGTTTCCTTGATATAGGCCAGGTACTTCTGCTCGGTCTCTGGCGGAAACTGCTCGCGCTCAATCTGCTGCTCCAGCACGTACATCAGGTGCACCGGGTTGGCGGCGATTTCGGTGGAGTCGAAGTTGAACACCTTGGACACGATCTTGAAGGCAAACCGCGTCGAGATGCCGGTCATGCCCTCGTCCACGCCCGCGTAGTCACGGTATTCCTGGTAGCTCTTGGCCTTCGGGTCGGTGTCTTTGAGGCTCTCGCCGTCATACACTTGCAGCTTGCTGAACAGGCTTGAGTTCTCCGGCTCTTTCAGGCGCGTCAGCACAGCAAACTGCGCCATCATCTTCAAGGTGCCGGGTGCGCAGACCGCGTTCAGCAGCGAGGAGTTGCGGATCAGCTTTTCGTAGATCTTGACTTCTTCCGAAACGCGCAGGCAGTAGGGCACCTTGACGATGAAGATCCGGTCCAGGAGGGCCTCGTTGTTCCTGTTGTTCTTGAACGCCTTCCACTCGCTTTCGTTCGAGTGCGCCATCACAATACCGTCGAACGGGATGGCGCCAAGGCCCTCGGTGCCCTTGAAGTTGCCCTCCTGGGTGGCTGTGAGCAGCGGATGCAGCACCTTGATGGGGGCCTTGAACATCTCGACGAATTCGAGCAGGCCCTGGTTGGCCAGGCACAGCCCGCCGGAATAGCTGTAGGCGTCCGGGTCATCCTGGGCGTAGGTTTCCAGCTTGCGGATATCGATCTTGCCCACCAGCGAAGAAATGTCCTGGTTGTTTTCGTCGCCGGGCTCGGTCTTGGCAATGGCGCATTGTTTCAGGATGGAGGGGAAGCGTTTGACCACGCGGAACTGGCGGATGTCGCCACCGTATTCTTCGAGACGTTTGACCGCCCACGGCGACATCACCCGCTGCAGGTAGCGCGGCGAAATGTTGTACTGGGATTTGAGCAGCGGAGCGTCTTCGGCATTGTTAAACAGGCTCAGCGGAGACTCATTGACGGGCGAGCCCTTCAGCGCATAAAAAGGCACCTGCTCCATCAGCTGTTTGAGCCGCTCGGCGATCGAGGACTTGCCACCACCCACAGGCCCGAGCAAATACAGGATCTGTTTTTTCTCTTCCAGGCCCTGAGCGGCATGGCGAAAATAAGACACCACCTGCTCGATCGGATCTTCCAGTCCGTAGAAGTCCCGGAATGCCGGGTAAATCTTGATGACCTTGTTGCCGAACAGGCGGGACAGGCGCTGATCATGCCGGGTGTCGAGCAGCTCAGGCTCGCCAACGGCGGCAAGAATTCGCTCAGCCGCGGTCGCGTAGACGAGAGGGTTGTGCTTGCAGGCATCGAGGTATTCCTCGATGGACAGTTCTTCCTCCCGCGTCTGTTCATAGCGCGTCAGAAAATTACGAACGACATCCATAGGGCCTCCTATGCGCGCAGCAACTGAAGGAGCTCTGACTCGTAACTAAAAACTGCTCCTGATTACCGCGCTATGACTCGAATTTTTCTCCCACTTAAGGGTGCTTGATAGATTGCAAGGTCAGGGGAAAGTTCCGGTAAAAAACACCTCTTGTTACCCCCATTATTTTCCAAATGCACCGAACCGCATAGAGTGATTTCAAAAAAAACAACAGTGTGTTCATGCTTGTCTTGCCTCCGCGACATTTTCGGTGCAGGCTTGGCCAAACCGGTTCTTCAAGAACTGCTCAAGCGTGATCTGTTCCTGCCCGATGAAGCCGGATTGCGGCAAACTGCCCTCTGCCACCAGGTCCAACGCGGTGCAGATGCCGGCGGCTGTCGTCAGCTGGATGGCGCTCAGGCGATGCCCGTCAACTTCGGTTCCCACCATGCGCGCCGAATACGAGTCCTGAATCAGGCGTTGCTTGCGGTAGCCTGAAGCGGTGACAAACACCACGATGACATCCTGCTCGGTCGCCGGAATTGCCGCCTCGAAAATATCCTTGAGCAAATCCTTTCGCTCACGCAGCCGCAAGTCGTTGAGCAGCAGCTTCATGATGGCGCAGTGCCCAGGGTAGCGCACCGATTTGTAATCCACGTTGCGCGCCCTTCCGCGCAGCGTCTCGGCGAGCGTGCCCAGCCCCCCGGAGGTATTGAAGGCTTCATACTCCACGCCGTCCAAGGCAAAGGTTTCGTAGCCTTCAAGCGCCATGACCTGCGTGGGTTCGCCATCCACCAGGGCGTCGCACGGGTTGCAATATTCGTTGATGAGCCCTTCAGTGCTCCATGTCAGGTTGTAGCGCAGGCCGTTGAGTGGGTAGCGCGGCAGCGCACCCACGCGCATGTGCAGGTCCAGCAGGCGGTCAAACCGGCGCGCAAGATCATGGCCCACGATGCCGATGAAGCCGGGCGCCAGCCCGCACTGGGGCATCAGCACGCTGCCGGCACTCACGGCCAGCGCCCGAATGGCCTGCGTGCTCCTGACATCCTCGGTCAGGTCAAAGTAGTGAACGCGCTCTTTGACGCACATACCGGCGACGCTGATGGCGCGATGAAATGGCAGCGCGTTCAGCACGGCGTAGCGTCCGGACACGGCGCCCGCCAAGGACGTGTCATCGTCCACAGCCATCACCTCGAAACCCAGTGCGGCAAGTGCTTTCAGCCGGCTGGCATCCCGATCAGCAACGAGGATGCTGTAGCCACCCGCCTGCTTCAACAGCACAGCCATGGCAAAACCAATTTGACCGGCGCCCAGAATGGTGACGGGCTTGACGCTGGTGGCCATGAACTTTCCTTTCATGCTGCGATGAGCAAAATGCGGTTGATCTGTGCTTTATCTGTTCTTCACCTTCGCCTCTATCGTAAAAGACATTGATGTCAATGTGTATTGACATATTCGTCAAAATACATTGATATGTTGGTCATAACGACTTATTAATTGTCAATTTATATGAATCTTAATCTCGACGACATTGACCGCCGCTTGCTGAGCTTGCTGCAGGCCAATGCCCGCGAGCCGGCAACCACCCTGGCCCGCAAGCTCAAGCTGGCGCGCACCACGGTCGTCGCGCGCCTCGCACGACTCGAGCGCGACGGCGTGGTAGCGG
>DASXRN010000356.1:0-7727 GCA_036506595.1 Polaromonas sp.
CGGCGGCGCACCGGGGCGGGTGGACTCGCCGCCAATGTCCAGCAAGTCGGCACCCTCCCGGATCAGCTGCTCGCAATGCGCGAACACGCCGGAAAAACCGCCGCCCTGCGTGAAATACTTGCCGCCATCAGAAAACGAGTCGGGCGTGACATTGACGATGCCCATGACACGCGGCTGCGACAAATCAATCTGAAAGCGTGAGGTTTGCCAGATCACAGGGTGCTCGCTGAAAAAACGGTAAGCAATAAAAGAAAAACCGGGGACCAGCCCCGGTTGTCGTGGATTCAATAAATCGGTTGATCCGGCGAAGCCCGCTCAGGCCACCGTAGGCGCAGGGTCCGTGCTGACCGCCGGGCTGCCGCCGCTCGGGCCGCCACCGCCCACGGAGGGGTTGCGCGGCGTCCAGTCTTTGGGAGGCCGGGGTTCTTTGCCGGCCATGATGTCGTCAAGCTGCTCACCATCAATGGTTTCCCACTCCAGCAGGGCCTTGGCCATGGCGTGCATCTTGTCTTTATTGTCTTCAATCAGCTTGCGTGCCTGGGCGTACTGCTGGTCGATGATGCGGCGCACTTCACCGTCAACCTTTTGCAGGGTTGATTCGCTCATGTTGTTGGTTTTGGTGACCGAACGGCCCAAAAATACTTCGCCTTCGTTCTCGGCATAGACCATGGGGCCCAGGGCCTCGGTCATGCCGTAGCGCGTCACCATGTCGCGGGCCAGTGCCGTGGCACGTTCAAAGTCGTTGCTGGCGCCGGTCGTCATCTGGTTCATGAAGACTTCTTCGGCAATACGGCCGCCAAACAGCATGCTGATCTGGCTCAGCATGTATTCGCGGTCATAGCTGTAGCGGTCTTGCGCCGGCAAGCTCATGGTCACGCCCAGCGCGCGGCCACGCGGAATGATGGTGACCTTATGCACCGGATCGCACTTGGGCAGCATCTTGCCGATCAGCGCATGGCCGGACTCGTGGTAAGCCGTATTCCTGCGCTCTTCTTCGGGCATGACCATGCTCTTGCGCTCGGGGCCCATGAGGATTTTGTCCTTGGCCTTTTCAAAGTCCTGCATTTCCACCGTACGCGCATTGCGGCGCGCCGCCATGAGTGCGGCTTCGTTGCACAGGTTGGCCAGGTCAGCACCCGACATGCCGGGCGTACCGCGGGCAATCACGCTGGCGTTGACGTCCTGGCCCAGCGGGACCTTGCGCATGTGCACATTCAAAATCTGCTCGCGGCCGCGAATATCGGGCAGCGTGACATACACCTGACGGTCAAAACGGCCGGGGCGCAGCAGGGCCGCATCCAGAATGTCGGGACGGTTGGTGGCAGCCACCACGATCACACCGACATTGGTTTCAAAGCCGTCCATCTCCACCAGCATCTGGTTTAGCGTCTGCTCGCGCTCGTCATTGCCACCGCCCAGGCCAGCGCCACGCTGGCGGCCAACGGCATCAATTTCATCAATAAAGATAATGCAGGGCGCGTTTTTCTTGGCGTTTTCAAACATGTCGCGCACACGGGCTGCACCCACGCCGACAAACATTTCAACAAAGTCCGAGCCGGAAATCGAGAAAAACGGCACCTTGGCTTCACCGGCAATGCCTTTGGCCAGCAGCGTTTTACCGGTTCCCGGAGGGCCAACCAGCAGCAGACCGCGCGGAATACGGCCGCCCAGTTTCTGGAACTTGGCCGGGTCTTTCAAGAAGTCAACGACTTCCTTGACTTCTTCCTTGGCCTCATCGCAACCGGCCACATCGGCAAAGGTCACCGGGTTGGTGGACTCGTCGAGCATGCGCGCCTTGGATTTGCCAAAGCTGAACGCACCGCCCTTGCCGCCACCCTGCATTTGCCGCATGAAATAAACCCACACGCCAATCAACAGCAGCATGGGGCCCCAGCTGACCAGCAAGGTCATGAGCAGCGAGCCTTCTTCGCGGGGTTTGACGTCGAATTTCACGTCATTGGCAATCAGGTCACCCACCAGGCCGCGATCGAGATACGTCGCGGTGGTGCGGATTTTGCGGTCGTCTGTCGTGGTGGCTGAAATTTCGGTGCCGCCCTGGCCTTCCGCAATGGTTGCCGTCTTGATGCGCTTGCCGCGCACTTCTTCCAGGAACTCGGAATAACCCAGGTAGTTGGAGCCCGCGCCAGCACGCGTATCAAATTGCTTGAAAACGGTGAACAGCACCATGGCGATCACCAGCCAGATTGCAATTTTCGAAAACCACTGATTGTTCAAGGATGACTCCGATGTAAGAACCCAAAGCTGATGGGATGGCACATGAGCCCGATTTTATGCCTTTCAAGGGCAAAAACCGTATAAACCGAACAGCACACCCTTTGGTTTAACACGGGAATTAGCTGGTTTTGACCGGCTCAGCCCCCCTTCAGGCTGCCTCCCGAGCCTTATCGGCTGGCTTTTTAAGGCCTATTCCGGCCAGAAAGGTTTCCGAAGAACCCGGGCGGGACGCCTTGGGTTTAAAGCGCTTGATCACCTTGAAAGTGTCCTTGAACAGCTTGACCAACTCGTCATACCCACTGCCATGAAAGAGCTTGACGACCAGCGTACCGTCCGGTTTCATGCGGTTCTGGGCAAACTCCACCGCCAGCTCCACCAAATGGGCGATGCGGGCCGCGTCCGCCGACTCAATCCCCGACAGATTCGGCGCCATGTCCGAAATAACCAGGTCAACCTTGACGTGGCCCTTGTCAGTCAACAAAGCCTGCTCCAGTTTTTGTAGCACCTCGGGCTCGCGAAAATCGCCCTGAATGAAGACAACGCCCTCGATAGGCTCCATGGGCAGAATATCCAGCCCGATGATGCGGCCATTGAGATCACCGGCAGCGGCGCCGGCAGGTGAGAGCTTGCGCCGCACGTACTGGCTCCAGGCACCGGGTGTGCTGCCCAGATCCACCACGCAATCACCGGGCTTGATCAGGCCCAGCGCTTCGTCAATTTCCTTGAGTTTGTAGGCCGCGCGGGCCCGGTACCCCTCTTTTTGGGCAAGTTTCACGTAAGGATCGTTGATGTGCTCGTGCAGCCACGCTTTGTTGACCTTGTTACCTTTGGCGCTTGTCTTTGTATTTACTTTCATACCCCCCATTGTCCTCTTCTCAACATTTCTCAATGTTTCTCAACTCCACCGATAATTGCGGCATGGCTCAAATACTACTTACCCCCGCCCAGCGCAAAGATCACCGCGCCAATGCTCACCACCTCAATGCGGTCGTGATGATTGGCTCTGATGGCCTGACCGCTGCCGTTCAGAAAGAAACCGATGCGGCACTCAACGCACACGGACTCATCAAAGTGCGGGTGCAGTCTGACGACCGGGCGAGCCGCGAAGCGATCTTTCAGACCCTCGCCAACGAACTCAATGCCGCTCCGATTCAGCACATTGGCAAGCTGCTGGTGCTGTGGCGGCCCATGCCAGAAAAAGAAAAAAAGGTCAACGAAGACCGCATGCCCGGCCCGCGCGATGTGAAAGTGCTGAAAAACAGTTCGCGCTACGGCCAGCGGCCCGAGGTCAAAACCCTGCGCGTACTCGGCAACCAGCGCCTGACACCGGGCGGCACCGTCAAACGCGCCAAACCCAAGCAGCGCAGCATCAAGAAAAGTGCTCAAGACTGAGCCGCCGTTCTTGGTCGCTTGCCCGCCCTGCCGACTGGTCTTACACCGTCTGCCGCGTCGCGGGCTCTTTACCCTTTAGATTCGCCCCAACCGCCCACAGCTAGACGTCATGACCAATCCACTCCTCGACTTTTCTGACCTTCCGCTGTTTGACCGCATCCTGCCCGAACACGTTAGCCCGGCAGTAGATGCCTTGCTGGTCAAAGCGAATGCCGCGCTGGAGCAGGTCACCGCGCCTGATTTTCCGGCGCGTTGGAACGACATCGCCGGCGTGCTGGATGTGGCCACCGAACACCTGGGCCGCGCCTGGGGAGCCGTTAGTCACCTGAACAGCGTGGCCGATACGCCCGAGTTGCGCGCTGCCTACAACGCGGCCCTGCCCAAAGTGACCGAATTCTGGACCCGTCTGGGTGCCGATGAGCGCCTGTATGCCAAATACAAGGCGATTGACGTGGCGACTTTGAACACCGAACAACGCCAGGCGCATAAAAACGCCATCCGCAACTTTGTGCTGTCAGGCGCTGAGCTGACGGGCGCGGCCAAAGAGCGCTTTGCCAAGATCCAGGAGCGCCAGGCCGAGCTCAGCCAGAAATTCAGCGAGAACGCGCTCGACGCCACCGACGCTTTCGCCTACTACGCTCAAGACAGCGAGCTAGCCGGCCTGCCTGCCGATGTCATTCAAACCGCACGCACACAGGCCCAGGCGGAAGGCAAGGAAGGCTACAAGCTGACGCTGAAAATGCCGAGCTACCTGCCCGTCATGCAGTTTGCCGACAGCAGCGCGTTGCGTGAAACCCTGTACAAGGCCTACACCACCCGCGCCAGCGACCAGGCACCGGCCGAATTCGGCCAGTTTGACAACAGCGCCGTCATGCGCGAAATCCTGGCGCTGCGCCTGGAAGAAGCCCAGTTGCTGGGTTACCGCAACTTTGGCGAGGTGTCTGTGGTCGCCAAAATGGCCCAATCGCCTGAAGAAGTGATTACCTTCTTGCGTGACCTGGCCCGCCGCGCCCGCCCCTATGCCGAAAAAGACGTGGCCGACCTGCGCCGTTTTGCGGCCGAAAAACTGAACCAGGCCGATCCCCAACCCTGGGACTACGCCTACATTGGCGAAAAACTCAAGGAAGCCCGCTACGCCTTCAGCGAGCAAGAGGTCAAACAGTATTTCACCGCCCCCAAGGTATTGGCCGGTCTTTTCAAGATCGTTGAAACCCTGTTTGAAGTGGCTATCGCCAAAGACACAGCGCCAGTCTGGAGGCCCGGCGTGGAGTTTTACCGCATCGAGCGTGCGGGCCAGCTGGTCGGCCAGTTTTACCTCGACCAACCTGCCCGCACCGGCAAGCGCGGCGGCGCCTGGATGGACGATGTGCGCGCCCGCTGGTTGCGCCCCGACACCGGCAAACTGCAAACCCCGGTGGCGCACCTGGTCTGCAACTTCGCCGATAGCGTGGGCGGCAAGCCCGCCTTGCTGACACACGACGATGTCACCACGCTGTTCCACGAGTTCGGCCACGGCCTGCACCACATGCTGACGCAAGTGAACGAGCGTGATGTTTCGGGCATCAGCGGCGTGGAATGGGATGCGGTGGAACTGCCCAGCCAGTTCATGGAAAACTTCTGCTGGGAGTGGGATGTACTCAAGCACATGACCGCCCATGTCGAAACCGGCGAGCCGCTGCCGCGCACCCTGTTTGACAAAATGCTGGCCGCCAAAAACTTCCAGAGCGGCATGCAGACCCTGCGCCAGGTCGAGTTTTCGCTGTTTGACATGCTGCTGCACACCGTGCACAAGCCATCCGATGACCTGATGGACCTGCTTAATGAGGTGCGCAAGGAAGTGGCGGTTATTTCGGTCCCGGCCTACAGCCGCACCGCGCATACCTTCAGTCACATTTTTTCGGGCGGCTATGCGGCCGGCTATTACAGCTACAAATGGGCCGAGGTATTGTCAGCCGACGCCTATGCGGCCTTTGAAGAAACCGCCGCTGTGGCGCCAACCTCAAGTGATGGCAAAGACGCAGGCAAAACGACCGTGGTGGTGGAAACCGGTAGAAAATACCGGCAAGCGATTCTGGAAGCGGGCGGCAGCCGACCGGCCATGGAATCGTTCAAGGCCTTCAGGGGCCGCGAGCCTTCGATTGATGCGCTGTTGCGCCATCAGGGCATGGTTTAAAAGAACTCGCGCTTAAAGTTGCACTCAAGACTGACTGGAAACCCATGAAACCAAACGCCGTTAAATTTTTAGCCCCGAATGCCCTGCTAGCCCTGGCCGCCAGCTTTGTGGTTATCGCAGGCAGTCTTTTTTCGACTATGTCTCAGGCCCAGCAGGTGTACCGCATCGTCGGGCCGGACGGCAAGATCACTTTTTCCGACCAGCCACCGCCGCCCACCGGCAACGGCAAGGTCAGCGCCACCAATGCCAGCTCGGCTGGCGGCACGGCCTCAGCAGGCCTGCCTTTTGAACTGAGGCAGGTCGCCAGCAAATACCCAGTAACGCTTTATGTCAGTGACAACTGCGGCCCCTGTGGCGCAGGCCGCTCCATGCTGACCAGCCGCGGCATTCCGTTTACCGAAAAAACCGTCACCACCCATGAGGACAGCCAGGCCCTGCAACGCTTGAGCGGCGAGTCATCGCTGCCCTTCCTGACCATAGGCAGCCAGCAGCTCAAGGGCTTTTCTGACGCAGAGTGGACGCAGTTTCTGAACGCCGCCGGCTACCCACTGTCGTCGGTCTTGCCTGCCAGCTACCGCCGCCCGGCCCCCACGCCGCTGGTGGCCGTTGCCACGACACCGGCAGCAGCCGCGCCGGCAGACGGAACCGCAGGCACAACAGCCGCAAAACGCGCTACAGCCCCCGCTCCCGCAGCTCAGCCCAACCAAAACCCGGCCGGAATCAAGTTCTGAAACCGGCCTGTCGGGAGCAGCTCTGGCTTAAAACGCCAGAGCTAAAACACCAAGGTTAAAACACCCGACTTAAAACACCAAAGTTTTAACGCCATCCGGCGCACCCAGCAGGCACACGCTGGCCTTCTGGAACGCAAATACCCCCACCGTCACCACACCGGGCCATTGGCTCACCTGGGTTTCAAACGCCAGCGGGTCGGCAATCTTCAGGCCGGTCACATCAAGAATATGCTGGCCGTTATCGGTCACCAGCGGCACCCCGTTTTTGAGTCGCAAAGTCGCGCTGCCACCCATTGCGGCAAACTGGCGCGCAATGCGCTTGGCGGCCATGGGAATCACCTCGACGGGCAGGGGAAACTTGCCCAGCGCTGACACCAGCTTGGACTCGTCGGCAATGCAGACAAATTGGCGTGACTGCGCCGCCACGATTTTTTCGCGCGTGAGCGCCGCACCCCCGCCTTTGATCATGTAACCCGCGTTGTCGATTTCGTCGGCGCCATCGATGTACACCGCCAGCTCGTCGACTTCGGTCGCATCAAACACCTTGATGCCCAGCGCCTGCAGGCGTTCGGTGGACGCCACCGAGCTGGACACGGCCCCGGCAATGCGGTCTTTCATGGTGGCCAGCGCGTCGATGAATTTATTGACGGTAGAACCGGTGCCGACGCCGACAATGCTGCCAGGCTCCACGTAATGCAGGGCGGCCTGGCCGACCAGGGTTTTGAGTTCGTCTTGGGTCATGGTGGATTTGGATAGGTTGGGTGGCTGGGATGGGGGGCGATGGGTTTGCGACAATAGGACTTTCTTTTACCGCACAAGCCAAATTATCCAATGTCCCTGCTCCCCTACGCCCTGGCCCGCTCCGTTTTATTCGGCCTAGACCCCGAAACCGCCCACGAGCTGACCATGTCTTCGCTAGCGCGCACCCAGGGCACGCCGCTGGCTATGGCCTATTGCGCCAGCCGGGTGAGCGATCCCGTCGAACTGGCCGGCCTCAAATTTCCCAACCGCGTGGGGCTGGCGGCCGGTCTCGATAAAAATGCCCGCTGCATCGACGGCCTGGCCGGCATGGGTTTGGGCTTTGTCGAGGTCGGCACCGTCACGCCCAAGGCGCAACCCGGCAACCCCAAGCCGCGCATGTTTCGCCTGCCAGAAGCCAATGCACTGATCAACCGGCTGGGTTTCAACAACGACGG
>DASXRN010000357.1:0-3295 GCA_036506595.1 Polaromonas sp.
TCGCTGAGCACCAGCGCCGTGCGCAGCGCCGGCGACACATCGGCAAGCGCCACCCACTGGCCGCGGCGCATGGTGCTGTCGGTGCGCAGGCGCTGGATGACTTCGCCGTTGCGGTCAAGGATCAGCGTGTCCGACGGCCGGAACTCGCGCTTTACTTCATCAAATGCGGCCGCAGCCCAAGCAGGACGCGAACAAGTAGCTATTAAAAAAATAGCGCAAAGCCCGATCTTGATGGGATGTGAGTTCATTTGGCTGGCTCAACTTTCACCCGTGCATTCGGCACCTCACCAAACATCTCCGGCGCATACATGGCCTCGACGCGGCTGGGCGGCAGGGCGAAGTCGCCGACGTTGTTCAGGCGCACGGTGTACTCCATCTTCACCACGCCCTTGGGCAGGTGCTCGTAGTAGCTGCGGAAGGCCTCAAAGCTGCGCTCTTCGAACGCCGGCCAGCCCACGCCGGCTTTTTTTTCGCCGCTGGTCGCGATTTCGGAGTCACGGCCCAGGCCACCACCCAGGATGGTGGCGCCGCCAGGCACCGGGTCGCTGATCACCACCCAGGTCATGTCGGCCGAGGCGTTGACCTCCAGCGTGATGCGAAGCACGTCGCCGCGCGTGTAGATGCCCTTGACAGCCTGCTCCACGGGTTGAATAGTTTTCTTGATCTGGTAGCCGGCATTGAAGGGCGCCTTCAGCTGCACCGCCGCAATCGACTGCAAGGTGAGCCACGGTTTGCCGGCGCCCTGGTGCGCCACCGTCAGCGTGTCTTTGGCAGCGGAGCCCCAGGGCAGGAACATGCTGTTGTTGCGCAGGTTGCCGGGCGAGGCCGGCGCGCCAAAGAAGGTGGTTTGATTAGGCGCGCCCATGGCGTCGGTGGTCTTGATGCGCTCGACCTTGCTCCAGTCGACGCTGGCCGCGCTGGCGGCGACTGCGGCTGCGGTGAGCGTGGCTTTGGTGGCGCCAGCCACCGGCGTGGCTTCAAACCTGGCCGAGAACTTGTCGAGCGCCAGGCCACCCCACAGGTTGGCAGTCGTCGTGTGCCAGGCGCCTTTTTGCTGGCGCGCGATAAAGCCGTTGGCCAGCCGCCCCATGTCGTCCTTCCAGGCCGCATCGTCCATCACGGCCAGCATCAGGCGCGCGGTGTTAACGTCGCCGTTGGCCATCAGCCACCACCAGTAGTCGTCTTTTTCCGTGCTGAAGATGAGCTTGGTGCCCTGGAAGGACAGGCGTGAGCGCAACACCTGGTTGGCCTCTGCCATGCGCTGCTCACGCTGCGGCACATCGGCCACGCGTTTCAAAATATTCAACCAGTCGATGACGCCGCTGGTGGGCCACTGATTCGGCGCAATCGTGATGCTGCCCAGCATGCGACCTTGCGCCTTGCCATAACGCGAAAGCGCCTCCAGCGCTGCCAGCTTGCGCACGTCCAAATCCTTGCGCGGGCTCCAGAAATCGCGCTGGATGCGGCCTTCAACGAAGGCGATCAGGCCGCGTTCCATGGGCGCCCGGGCTTCGTCGGGCAGCGCAAACGCGGGGTTGATGCCGGCCGCTTCGTGCGTGGCGGCCAGCAGGTAGGCCGTCAGTGCATCGCTGCCGCGCGAGGCTTCGCCGTCACGCGGCGGGAAGTAGTTGGCCAGGCCGTCGCTGTCGAGGTAACTGGGCAGCTGCGCCAGCACGGTTTGCCAGAGCTTGCCGTCGCGCAGGCCCACCGACTTGCTGGTTTTTTGCTCCAGGCAGATGAAGGGGTAGTTGGCCCACCAGTCGCGTACGCCATCCATGCCCTCGGCCAGCTTGGGCTGCAGTGACATCTTCAAACCGCCACGGCCGGGCAGGGCGTCGGCAGGCGGGTTGACGTCGAGGTTAAAAGAGCCATCAACCTGTACCAGCGTCGCCTGCTGCACCGTGAGCGGCACGGCGGGAATGATGCGCTGGCGCGCCTTGAGGCCGTCGCGCGCTCCTAGAAGAGTGTCTTTCGCCTCAATCTCCCACAAGATGGCCTCGGCGCGTGTAAGTGCGAGCTGCGCCGGTGCGGTGACCATCCAGGCCACTTCACGCGCCTCGCCGGCGGGGATGTCGACCAGTTGGGGCTTGAGGTCCAGCAGCGTCGCGCGCGGGCTGACTTCGACCTTCATCGCGGCTTTGGTGGTGTTGCGCAAGGTCAGTTGCGCGCGGAACTGGTCGTCTTCACGCACCAGCGGCGGCAGGCCGCTGATGATCTGCAGGTCCTGCGTTGCCTTGATCGACGTTTGGCCGGTTCCGAATAGGCCGGTGGCAGCATCGGCCACCGCGACAATCTTGAAGGTGGTCAACGCGTCATTGAGCGGCACGGTGACCACGGCCTGGCCCTTGGCATCGAGCACCACCTTGGGGTTCCACAGCAGCAGTGTGTCCAGCAGCTCGCGCGTGTTGCTGCGCCCGCCGCCGCCGCCCGCAGCGACGGCCTTGCGCCCATAGTGCCTGCGGCCAATGATTTCCATTTGTGCGGTTGCTGTTTCCACACCCCAGGCGCGACGCTGCAGCATGGCATCGAGCAGGTTCCAGCTGGTGTTGGGCATCAGTTCCAGCAGCGCCTGATCGACCGCGGCCAGCGCGACTTCGGCATGGGCGGCGGGCTGGCCATTGGGCAGCTTGGCGGTGATGGTGACCTTGGCCTGGCTGCGCACCGCGTAGCTTTCCTTGTCGGCCTTGACGCTCACATCGAGCTGGTGGGCTTTGGTGCCGACACGGATTTCAGCCAGCCCCAGCCGAAAGGCCGGTTTGCTCAGGTCCACCAGCGCGGTCGGCGCCACATACTCGCGGCCTTCGTACCAGAAAGAGGTCCACCATTCGCGCGGCGCCTTGTAGCCCCAGGTGAAAAAGCTGTACCAGGGCACTTCGCGCAGGCGGCCGCGCAGGGCCAGCACGCTGACATACACATTGGGTCCCCAGCCCTCCTTGATCTGCAGGTTCACCGTCGGGTCTTGCCCGTTGAGCTGCACCACCTGGGTCTCAATAATGCCTTCGCGTTCAATCGCCACCAGGGCCGTCGCAAAACGGAAAGGCATGCGCACCTGGAACTTGGCGGTCTCGCCGGGCTGGTAGCTTTTCTTTTCGGGCAGCACGTCCATGCGGTCGTGGTTCTCGCCGCCAAACCACAGCTCGCCCTGCTTGGTCACATAAATCGAGCTGGCCGCCTGGATGCTGTTGCCGTCCTTGTCTTTGGCCGTCACGATCAACTCGACCTCGCCGGGCTCGCCGAGCTTGGTCTCGCACAGCAGCAGGCCGCGCGAGTCGCTCTTGCCGCTGCAGACGCTGCC
>DASXRN010000358.1:0-4278 GCA_036506595.1 Polaromonas sp.
CTCCAGTTGCTCCCCAGTCAGCCGCTCCACCTCCCAGCGGTCTATGGGCCAATATGCCTTGGCATCTCGCTCCAGCGGATAGGTGCCGGTAGCACTCTCCCAAGCCTTGGCATAGGCCAGGTTGTAATCCAGCAGGACGCCATCTCCGTCCAGGGCAATTAGAGGTTTCTTCTTCATTGCTACGTTCAAGATGGGAATCGCAACGACTCGAATTTTTTTAGTCCGGCGCGGATGGCTGTTTCCTCTTGTCCTAACGTATTGAGCCAGTGGTGAATCACCGTATTGCGAATAATGGTAGGTCCCTTGGCCAGATGAGGCTTGTTTATGTCAAGTGTGCCAGAGCCAATAGTGGTTTTCTGGCGAAGCTTTTTAAGAGCCTGGCTTACGCTGTAATACAAGGCGGGGGCTCCCATGGGGGGAAGTTCCGACGCTTTGGCTCGAGCGCGTCGAGCCACGAACAAGGGGCCCTGACTGTCAAGTTCTTTGATGAACTCGTTTCGTTGGACCATTGCTCCCTTGTGTGCCGCATGCTCCACCAAGAGGATATGGCGCAGGTGTAGCCATTCAACTAGCGCCGGTGTTGCAGTAGGGGAAATTATTAAGGTCCGCTCCACGCCGTCGGATGACTCCATGACTTTGATCGCCAATGAGGCTGGGACTTCATGCGCTATCGAAAATTGTTGTTCCGCACGGACGACATGGATTCCCCGCAATGCCAGCAACTCCGAGGCAGTAATGCCGGTGTCCGCAAGTACCGCCAAAATTGCCCGATCACGGGGATGCCACCAGTCGGCCGCAGTTTTTACCGGAATAATCGCCTCGATAATCCGTGGGTCACGGAGATTCGCAAAAACATGAGGATCATCACCAGCAGTCTGGTCAACGAATACAGGAACGGTGGTCAGTTTGCACCGGTATTCGCAAAACCATGTCCATTCATCAGTCCTGCGTCGAATACGCGGCTGTTGTGAACTCTATTAAGTGCGCTCCGCTTAAGATGACGTGTTTGTTGTGAACTCTATTACTTTGTTGTGAACTCTATTACTTCGAACCACACGCGTTTTGATGCCGCCATGGTGGACCTGGACGGCACGCTGGTGGACACCATGGGCGACTTTGTCGCTGCGCTTAACCTGATGCTGGGTGACCTGCAGATGTACGGCCCGGCCCGTGCCCGCTTGGACGCCGCTACCGTGGAGCCCATGGTGGGCAAGGGGTCGGAGCATCTGGTTAAGTCAGTGCTAAATCACGTTCAAGCCCAATCAGGACGTGCGCTGCAAGCTACTCATTTGATAGCGAATTTTGAGCAGGCTGAACTCGCCTTTGCCAGCTACCAGAAGCACTATGACAGCATCAATGGCCAGCACTCGGCGGTCTACCCCGGTGTGCTGCAGGGGCTGCGGGGTTTGCAGCAGGCCGGCCTCAAGCTGGCCTGCCTGACCAACAAGCCGGTGGTGTTTGCGCGTTCCCTGCTCAAGCTCAAGGGGTTGGACGGTTTTTTCAGTGAGGTCTTTGGCGGCGATTCGTTTGAGCGCAAAAAGCCCGACCCGCTGCCCTTGCTGAAAACCTGCGCGGCGCTGGGCAGCTTGCCCGTCCGCACCCTGATGATTGGCGACTCCAGCAACGATGCGCGGGCTGCGCGCGCGGCCGGTTGCCCAGTGCTGCTGGTGACCTATGGCTACAACCACGGCGAGCCGGTGCATGCGGTGGATGCCGACGGCTTTGTTGATTCGCTGGCTGACATTGCGCTGGCCACTATCCGCTGACATCAACGACAACGGGGCTGGCGCCCCGTTCATCGTCATGAAAGCCAGATACTGACGATCAGGCGGCTTTGCCCAGCAGGGCGTCCTTGAGCTTCCAGTCGGCCGGCTGCGGGCCCAGCCAGATGCGCATCAGGGCATTGAAGAATTCAAGCTCCTTGAAGGGCTCGCCTTGCTGCTTGCCCTTGGCGGTGATGACGGTGCCGGTGCCCGGGACCCATTCGATCAGGATAGTCTCACCGGTCAGCAGTTTTTTCTGGTCGGCAAAAATCTGTCCCATCTTGATCAGGCCGGGAACCAGCTTGGACATTTCGCTCTTGGGGGCGTTGTCTTCCACGCCGCGCGTGAACAACTTGCCCAGCTCGTTGGAGTCAATGTCGCGCAGCATGGTGATGCTGAAGCGCTTGGGACCGGGCGTGGTCAGCACTTCTTCGGGAGTAGACGCCTTTTTGCCGAGGTACAAACCGGCCACATAGACCTTGAACACCGCCTTGTAGCGTATGCCCGCGCCATTGAGCTGGAGTTTCGTGCCGTGGACCTCAACCGGATCATCCAGCTTGATGCCGGAGATCTCAACCGGTGCGGCCAAAACGCCGAGTGACAGCATCAAACCCGCCAGGCCTGCAGTGCACCGCTGTGTCAAAGTCATGAAAGTCTCCAAAAAAGTTCTTGAAATAGAACGAGCGTTCTTTTATGTGCTTATTTTCAGCGCCGCTGCCGACCGTCGCAACAGGGTTTGCGAGATGAGCATTTGTACCAGTCCTGATGACTCGCCTGGGTCTTTGCTACACTTTGGCCTCATGTTCATTCATCGCATCATTCAGACAGGTTGTGGCGACCGGGGAGCCTGGCCCTGGCGTCGCTGCCATTTCGCGCACGCCTGAGCGCGCGCGTGTCAGCCGCCTGGTCTGGCCCGCGCAAGCCGCAGCCGCTGCGCCCATCTGATTTTGATGCGCTCTTGCACCACGCAACGAGCATCCCGGCCCCAAACCTTGGGGCGTTTTGAATGGCAGGCGGCAAGCGGAGCAACGCGTTGCCCCTGGTGAAGGACCCACTGTGATCACTGAACTCGAATTTAAAAGCCTGGCGGCCCAAGGCTACAACCGCATTCCGCTGATGGTCGAGGCCTTCGCCGACCTCGAAACCCCGCTCTCGCTCTACCTCAAGCTGGCGCACTCCAAAGACGGCGGCAAATTCAGCTTTTTGCTGGAATCCGTGGTCGGCGGCGAGCGCTTTGGCCGCTACAGCTTTATTGGCCTGCCGGCCCGTACGCTGCTGCGTGCCTCGGGCTTTGGGGCCGACGTGGTGGTCGAGGTCGTGAAAGACGGCCAGGTCATTGAAACCTCGAAGCAAAATCCGCTGGACTTCATCAGCGATTACCAAAAGCGCTTCAAGGTCGCGCTGCGGCCCGGCCTGCCGCGTTTTTGCGGCGGGCTGGCCGGCTACTTTGGCTACGACACAGTGCGCTACATCGAGAAAAAACTCGAAGCCACTTGTCCGCCCGACACCCTGGGCTGCCCCGACATCCTGCTGCTGCAATGCGAAGAGCTGGCGGTGATTGACAACCTCTCGGGCAAGCTCTACCTGATTGTCTATGCCGACCCGGCCCAGCCCGAGGCCTATGCCAATGCCAAGAAACGCCTGCGCGAACTCAAGGAGCAGCTTAAATACTCGGTGAGCGCGCCGGTGGTCAGGCCTTCGCAAGGCTATCCGGCCGAGCGCGACTTCGCCAAGGCCGACTACATCGCCGCGGTGGAGCGCGCCAAAAAACTCATCGAGGCCGGCGACTTCATGCAGGTGCAGGTCGGCCAGCGCATCAAGAAGCGCTACACCGAATCGCCGCTCAGCCTGTACCGCGCGTTGCGCGCGCTCAACCCCAGCCCTTACATGTATTACTACCACTTTGGTGATTTCCATGTGGTGGGCGCATCGCCCGAAATCCTGGTGCGGCAGGAGCAGATCGAAAACACCCAAAAGATCACCATCCGCCCGCTCGCCGGCACGCGGCCCCGCGCCTCGTCGCCCGAGGCCGACAAGGCGGTCGAGCAGGAACTGATCAACGACCCCAAAGAGCGCGCCGAGCATGTCATGCTGATTGACCTGGCGCGCAACGACATCGGCCGCATCGCCAAAACCGGCACGGTCAAGGTGACCGAAGCCTTTGCGGTCGAGCGCTACAGCCATGTCATGCACATCGTGAGCAATGTCGAAGGTGTTTTGCTCGATGGTATGACCAGCATGGACGTGCTCAAGGCCACCTTTCCGGCCGGCACGCTGACCGGCGCGCCCAAGGTCCATGCGATGGAGTTGATCGACCAGCTGGAACCCACCAAGCGCGGCCTCTATGGCGGCGCCTGCGGCTACCTGAGCTATGCCGGCGACATGGACGTGGCGATTGCGATTCGCACCGGCATCATCAAGGACCAGACGTTGTATGTGCAGGCGGCGGCCGGCGTGGTGGCCGATTCGGTGCCCGAGCTGGAATGGAAGGAAACCGAAGCCAAGGCGCGCGCCT
>DASXRN010000359.1:0-2700 GCA_036506595.1 Polaromonas sp.
TCGCCCTCCAGCGCCACGCGGTCCGACTTCATGTCAATGGTCACATCGTCTTCAGCCACCGTGCCGTAGTTGTTGCGGTAGCTACTGACCGATGCGCCCAGGTAGCCCTGGTCAAAAAACACCGAACCACCGACCGCACCACCATGGACCTTGCTGGCCGAGTTGCAGATGCGATTGGTGGTAGTGTTCACGCCGCCCTTGCTGCAGGCCAGGTCAACCGGCACCTTCACGTTGCCGGTTTCGCGATTGAACGCATCCACATGCAGGGCGTAGCGGTCGTTGCCGCCTTCGAGCAAGACAGCGCTGCTTTTTTCGCGGTTGCCGCTGGCCAGCCCCAAGTCGACCTTGCCGCCGACACCCCCCTTTTCATCAAACAGCGCCTCGCGGGGAATGCGGTTGTCAATGACATTGACCACGCCGCCCATGGCACTGCCGCCATACAGCAGCGCGCCGGGGCCGCGCAGCACCTCAATGCGCTCAATGCTGATCGGGTCGCTGGTGACCGCATGGTCGTAGCTCAGGCTGGAGGCGTCCAGCGTGGCGCCGCCATTGCCCAGGATGCGGATGCGGTCGCCATCCAGCCCGCGGATGATGGGCCGGCTCGCATTGGGGCCAAAGTAGGTGCTGCTCACGCCCGGCACGCCGTCGAGCGTTTCGCCCAGCGTGGTTTTGGAGCGCAATAGCAGCCCAGCCCCCGAGTACTGGGCGGCGGGCGCTATCAAATCGGCTGCCCCCAGCGGGTTGCCGGTGATGGTGACCTCCTTGAGGGTCGGCGTTTGCGCCTGGGCTTGCAAGGCGCTGCCGAGGGAGCACAGTGAGGCGATGGCGGCGCATAGCGCGCGCGGAGCAATAGCCGCAGCCACGGCGCTGCGGAAAAATGGTTTGTTCATGATGACTTCGTTGAATCGACAAGGCACAGCCATGCGCCGGCTCGCAAGTCGGTGCATGGCAACTTCGGGAGGGATTCAGCGAGTCAGGGGCGGGCCGCGCGCATCGAACAGCGCCGCCCAGCGGGCGAGTGCTTCGCCCTGGAAGATAGCCACCACAAACGATGGCGGCACCATGGGCAAGCTCAATAGCGCCACGGCAGGCGCCGCGCTGCCATGGCTGGCCTGGTCGAACAGGCGGCAATCCGAGTCGCCGTCGTGCGAGGAGAAAAGCGACGCCAGCCAGCCGGCGTCATGGTCGGCGTCCGGGCCATCATCATGGAGATGCTGCCGCTCTTGCGCGCTAGCGAACCCGCTAACGGGCAATTGCATATGGGACATATGGGACATGTGGGGTGCATGCGCTCCACCATGCACCACATCATGAATCAGGCCCAGGGTTTGCGCCAGCAACAGCGCGACGATGACAAGCCAGGCCAGCGGCCTGGCCGGCGCCTGAGGCCGCCGCCTCATGCCGTCAAGCAGCCACCGTCACTTGATGCTGGTCGCATCGGTGATCCGGTAGTAAAGGCCGTAGCTGTCATCGTTGAGCACCAGAAAACGGCCCTCCACCACGACCGGCTCCATGCTGTATCTGACCGGCGTTTTGGTTTTGACTTCGACCATGCTTTCAGGCCCGCCCGGCAGGCAAAAAGCGCAGGTGAGCGGCACCGACGAGAGCAGGAAGTGCGTCTGCTTCTCACCCGGGTCCAGCGGCATCATGAAGCCCTGGATGCGCTGGGTCTTCTGATTCAGGGCCAGCTGGCCCATGTTGAACACCGGAAGAATCCGGTTCTTTTCATGTTTGGTTTTCACCGCCGTCAGCACTGACCAGGGCACCACATCGTCGCGCGCCGACAGGTTGGGAAAGGGGCTGTTGGCGCCGTGCACGCCGGGGCCCTGCCCCATGGGGAAATCCAGACCTGGCGCCGACGGGGCTGCAGCGGCTGCGGACTTTGCCTTGCCCGGGGCCGGCTGGGAACCGAGGGGCGACGACAGCGTTTGCGCCTGTAAACCCGCGGCTGCCAGAAAAAGCCCGCAAGCCAGCGCGCCCCGGCACGCCCTTGCGCCAGCGCCGCGAAACGCCGTGCGCGAAGTTGATAAACCGGTATCTGGATGGGTTTTCATGGGGGCTCCTGAAAATTAAGCGCGGGGCTGAATCGGCATTATTCACGCGGCTCAGTGAACATGCTTCATGCCGCAGTATTTGCCGACGGCCAGGCCCTTGCAAGCCGCCTGCAGTTCTTTCTCGCAGACCTCTTCTTTTTTGCCCGACTCCAGGCACTTGGCCGCGCCTTCATGGGCGGCGGCCATGGCCCGGTGACGCTGGATGTCTTCCTTGGTTTCCTTGTCGGAATGCTGGGCATTTGCTACTGAAAACATAGCTGTCAGCGCAAATACAGCAAGGGCTGGAAGCATTTTTTTCATGAATTTCATGGATTTATCCTGGTTGCAGAAGTTCAAACACACTGACCCGGTAGGCCTCCCAGGCGGGCAAGAGCGCTGACGCCAGCGCCACCCCCAAAGCCAGAACCGGCACACTGATCAACTCGACCGGCCATGACAGCGCACCGATCAACACTGATTTCTCCAGCTGCAGCGCCCAGGCGATCAGCGCCGTCAGCCCCTGCCCCGCCAGCACGCCCAGCACGGTAGCCAGCAGCGCCAGCCAGAGCGCCTCGCACAGCAGCAGGCCCGCCACCTTGCGCGGCGGCGCGCCCAGCATGCGCAGCAGCGCCAGATCGGCCCGGCGCTCGCGCACCGCGCCCCACAG
>DASXRN010000360.1:0-6719 GCA_036506595.1 Polaromonas sp.
TGGTGAACATTTTCAGCATGATTCTCTCCTTCTGCGTCCCATCCGATGGCGTGTTGGCGCGCGGCGGCCCGCTCCTTTATCAGGAGTTGGCCTTGGCGCCCGTGGGGACGCCTCATTCAGTATAGCTCTTCGATACCCTCAAGGGGCAGTGGTTCACGAGAGTCCTGATCGGTGCAATCGAAGGGGGCTCTGGCGGTGGCGCTTGCTGCGGCCCGACGCGTCGATCGCCTCCGGCGCGCGTCGAGTTTGGCCTCGCGGCAAACTTCATCAGCCGGGCTTTGTCAAGCTACTCCCTTCGATACCTCAAACACCAGGCAAGTCGTGGTGGCATGGGCATACAGCTTGCCGTCAGGTCCGACGATGCGGCCTTCGGCCGTGGCCATTTGCCGGCCGCAGTGAATCACCGTGCCGATGGCGCGCAGTGGCCCGGATTTGTGTGAGGCCGCCCGCACGATGTTGATGCTCAACTCCGCCGTCGTGTAGGCCCGGCCCACGGGCATCATGGTGTGCACGGCGCAGCCCACGGCTGAATCGAGCAGCGTGGCATACCAGCCGCCATGCACGCTGCCCAGCGGGTTGTAGTGCATGAGCTGCGGCGTGCCCTGGAAGGTGGCCTTGCCGGGCTCGACTTCTATCAACGCGAAATCCAGCGTTTGGGCGATGTGGGGGTAGGGCAGCTCACCGGCCAGCATGGCCTGCATCACCTCCATGCCGGTCTTGTCCGCGACCTGCTCGGGGCGGGCCAGTCCGGGTTTTCCGCCGCCTTCCAGCATGCGGGCGCGCACCGCTGCGCTTTGTTCCATCCATCGTGTCAATGTGTCTTGTGGGGTCATTGGGTTCATTAAATTTGCATATGCAATAGTTGTAGGTACAATCAAATTATGAACGATAAATCATCCCTGTCAATCGAGGCTGAGTTGAAAGCCCAGGGTTGCACCAACCTGAGGCTGCGCCAGCTGATGCGGCGCGTGGCCCAGCTCTACGACCTTGAAATGGCCAAGGCAGGGCTCAAGACCACGCAGTACTCGCTGCTGAGCCATGTTTTAAAACTGGGGCCCCTGCGCCCCGGTGAACTGGCGCAGAGCATGAAGTTCAGCGCCTCTACCCTCACGCGCAACCTCAAGCCGCTGATTGACGCGGGCTGGGTCGAGCTGGCTGCTGGCACCGATGCGCGCAGCCGCATTGTGGCCATTACGCCGGCAGGTCGTGCCAAACGTGAAGAGGCCCGCCAGCGCTGGAAGGTGGCGCAGGAAAGCCTGAACCACCGGTTGGGCGCCGAACGTGTGCTGGCCTTGCACAGGCTGATCAATGAATCGCTTGAACTCTTGTCCCCCACTGAACCTGAACCTGGAGCTGATGATGAATAAACCCCAAGCCGCAGGCCCACGCAAGGGCGAACTTTGGCTGGTACTGCTGGCCGCTGGCGGTGCGTTTGCCCTCACCATGGGCGTGCGCCAGACCATGGGCCTCTTTCTGTCGGCGCTCAACACCTCGACCGCGCTGGGCATTGGCAGCATCAGCCTCGCTTTTGCCTTCGGCCAGCTCTGGTGGGGTCTGACGCAACCCTTTGCCGGTGCCGTGGCGGATCGCATCGGTACCGGGCGGGTGATTTTTCTCGGCGTGCTGCTGGTTGCCGTCGGCACCATCATTACGCCATTGATGACCAGCACGGCGGGCTTGGTCTTTGCCATAGGCGTGCTCGCAGCGGGCGGCGCGGGCATGGCCGGCCCCTCGGTGTTGATGGCTGCCAGCGCCCGCCTGGTGCCGCTGGAAAAACGCGGCTTCGCGAGCGGCATCGTCAATGCGGGCGGCTCCTTCGGCCAGTTCGCCATGGCACCGATTGCGATTGGCCTGACCGCCGCCGTCGGCTGGGCCAGCGCGATGCAATGGCTTGGCGTGCTGGTGCTGCTGGCGCTGCCGGCGGTGTTGGTGCTCAAGGGCAACTCCAAAGCGGTGGCTGCGCAGGCCGCGGCGGCCTCTGGCGTCAAGGCACTCAGCGCCCGCCAGGCCATCAGCCAGGCGCTGGCCACGCCCAGCTATCGCTACCTGAGCCTGGGTTTTCTGGTGTGCGGATTTCACGTCGCTTTTCTGGCGACCCATTTGCCCGGCGTGGTGGCGGCCTGCGGGCTGCCGCCCGAAATCGGCGGCTGGTCGCTCGCGATGATTGGCCTGTTCAACATCGTCGGCAGCCTCGCCATGGGCTGGGCCGTGGGTCGCTGGCGCATGAAGTCGCTGCTGGCGCTGGTTTATGCGACGCGCGGCCTCGCGGTGCTGGTGTTTCTGTTGGCGCCCAAGACGCCGGCCGTGATGCTGATTTTTGCGGCGGTCATGGGCGTGACTTTCCTCTCGACGGTTCCGCCGACGGTGGGACTGGTCGCCAAGATGTTCGGCACGGCCAACATGGCCATGCTGTTCGGCATCGTGATGCTGGCGCACCAGATCGGCGGCTTTTTGGGCGCCTTCCTTGGGGGTTATGTCTTTCAGGTCACCGGCAGTTACGACTGGGTCTGGTACATCGACATCGTGCTGGCCGCCGGTGCCGCGCTGGTGAACCTGCCGATCAGCGAAGCGCGGCTGCCACGCGCTGCGCAGGCAGTGGCTTGAAGCTGTCAATATGACCACCATTGACCCGCGCACCCGCCTCTTGCTGGAGGCGCCCATCGGTTCGACCTTGTTGCGCCTGGCCGCGCCCAACGTGCTGGTGATGGTGGCGCAGGCCACCGTCGGCCTGATCGAAACCTACTTTGTCGGCAAGCTCGGCACCGATGCGTTGGCCGGTATGGCGCTGGTGTTTCCTGTCGTGATGCTGATGCAGATGACCTCGGCCGGCGCGATGGGGGGCGGCATCGCCTCGTCGATTGCGCGCGCGCTGGGGGCAGGGCGGCGCAAGGATGCCGACGCACTGGTTTTGCATGCGATGGTGATTGCGCTGGGTTTCGGCCTGGCGTTTTCGCTCGCGCTGCTGTTGGGCGGCCGCTGGCTGTATGCGCAGATGGGCGGCAGCGGCGCCTCGCTCGAAGCGGCCCTTAGCTATTCGCACTGGGTGTTCGCGGGGGCGGTGCTGGTCTGGCTGTTCAACTCGCTCGCTGCCGTGATTCGCGGCACCGGCAACATGGCCGTGCCGGCCAAGGTGACGGTGGTGGGGGTGATCGCGCTGGTGCCCTTGTCGCCGCTGCTGATCTTCGGCTGGGGCCCGGTGCCAGCGCTGGGCATTGCGGGCGGGGCCATTGCGCTGCTGCTGTATTACCTGGTTGGCACGCTGGCGCTCGCGGCCTATTTGTGGTCAAGCAGCAGCCTGCTCAAGCCTTCGCTCACCCACGTGAAACTGCGCTGGCTGCTGTTTCGCGACATCTTGCGCATCGGCTTGATTGGCTCCATCTCTACGGTGGCGACCAATCTTTCGATTGGTGTTGCGACCTCGCTGGCGGGCGGTTTCGGCCCCGCCGCCATAGCGGGCTACGGCACCGCCTCGCGGCTTGAATACCTGCTGGTGCCGCTGGTATTCGGCCTGGGCGCGCCGCTGGTGGCCATGGTCGGCACCTGCATCGGCGCCGGCCAGCACGAGCGCGCACTGCGCGCCACCTGGATAGGCGCGGCCATGGCCTTCACGCTGACCGAGGGCATAGGCCTCATGGCCTCGGCTTTTCCGCGCGCCTGGCTCTCTTTGTTCGATACCGACCCCGCGATGCTGGAGGCCGGCACGCAGTACCTGCGCGCGGTCGGCCCGCTCTATGGCTTCTTTGGTGTTGGGCTGGTGTTGTATTTCGCCTCGCAAGGTGCAGGGCGCTTGCTGTGGCCGGTGATCGGCAACATCGCGCGCCTTGCGGTTGCAGCCATCGGCGGCTGGCTTGCGATCCGCTGGGGCGGCGGGCTGGCGCAGGTGTTCATGGCACAAGGCGCTGCACTGGCGGTCTATGGCGTGGTGATTGCCGCGGCGATTGCCGGCGGCGCCTGGTTCGGCCGCGTGGGCTGGCCGTGCTCCACGGCGGCGCTGTTGCGCCGCATTCAGCAGGTTTAACGTCAACGTGATTTGAACGGGGAAAAGTAATGATGTACGGCACCACCACTGACACCCGCGCAGTATCTGCGCGCTACCTCGACGATCTCCAGGCGGGTGATCGTTTCACCAGCGCGGAGCACGTGCTTGACGAGGCGCAGATCAAGTCCTTTGCCGCACAGTTTGATCCCCAGCCCTTTCACCTGGATCATGAGGCGGCTAAGGCCACGCTGTTTGGCGGCCTGGCCGCCAGCGGCTGGCACACAGCAGCCATCACCATGCGCCTGCTGGTGGGCGGCGGCCTGCCGATTGCAGGCGGGATCATAGGCTCCGGCGGCGAGATCAGCTGGCCCAAACCCACGCGCCCTGGCGATGTGCTGCATGTCGAAACTGAGGTGACAAGCGTCACGCCTTCACGGTCGCGGCCCGAGCGCGGCATGGTGGTGGTGCGCAGCGAAACACGCAACCAGCATGGCGACGTGCTGCAGCAATCCGTCTACAAGCTGGTGGTGCCGCGCCGGCCTGCATAGGAAGAGGCGCGAAGCCGGCGGGCTTTCCCGGTAGGACACCGGAAGGCCCTGTGCCAGAATCCACGCACCCAGTTAACTTGGCGGACGACTCCAATGCTCATCAATTGCGTGGTGTACCAAAACGGCACCAAACTTGCCGATATTCCGGTCAAAGAGATCAGCGACTATATTTCCCGCCCGGACGCCTTCGTCTGGGTTGCGCTGCAAGACGCCACCCCCGCAGAACTCGAAGAAATGCAGGAAGAGTTTGGCCTGCATGAACTGGCGGTTGAAGATGCGCGGCATGGTCACCAGCGTCCGAAAATCGAAGAGTACGGCGCTTCGCTGTTTTCCGTGTTGCACCTGGTCGAGCCGGTGCCCGGCAACCCCAAGGAGCTCAGCCTCGGTGAGGTTGATGTCTTCACCGGGAGCAACTACGTTTTGTCGGTGCGCAATCGCAGCCAAAAAGGCTTTCTGGGTGTGCGTGCGCGCTGCGAACGGGAGCCGGAACTGCTGCGCAACGGCTCCGGTTTTGTGCTGTATGCCTTGATGGATGCGGTGGTGGACCGCTACTTTCCCATCCTCGACGGGTTAGAGACCGAGCTGGAAATCATCGAGAACGATATTTTTACCAAAGGCACGGCCCGTTTGAATATTGAACGGCTGTATGAGCTCAAGGGCCGCGTGATGGTGTTGAAACATGCGGTGGCCCCGTTGCTGGAAGGCGCCAGCAAGCTGCACGGCGGCCGGGTGCCGCACATCTGTGCCGGCGTGCAGGACTATTTCCGCGATGTGGTCGATCATTTGTCGCGCATCAATGCCTTGATTGATACGATGCGCGAGACCATAGGAACCGCCATTCAGGTGAATCTGGCGATGGCCACAATTGAAGAGAGCGAAATCACGAAACGTCTGGCGGCCTGGGCCAGTATTTTTGCTGTCTGCACCGCGTTTGCAGGTATCTGGGGCATGAACTTTGAAGCCATGCCAGAACTCAAGTGGCGTTACGGCTATCTGATGGCCCTGGGCCTGATTGTCTGTACCAGCATCTTGCTTTACTGGCGCTTCAAGAAGGCCCGCTGGTTATAAGCCAGGCGGCGTGAAGGCCGCGCGCGCCGCCAGCGCGGCCTGGCGGCTGGCGCAGCCTTCCAGGTGGTCATTGACCAGGCCCATGGCCTGCATGAAGGCATACATCGTGGTCGGACCGACAAAAGTCCAGCCGCGTTTTTTGAGGTCTTTGGACAGCGCCACAGCAGCCGGTGGGGTCGTCACGGCCTGGAGGGCATCCAACGTGATGCGCGCAGGCCGGCTGGCCGCATCGGGTTCGAGCCGCCAGACATAGGCGCCGAGCGAGCCGAATTCACGCCGCAGCGCAAGCACGCGCTGGGCGTTGTTGATGGCGGACGCAATCTTGCCCGCGTGTCGCACGATGCCGGCATCGCCCAGCAGGCGCTTGACATCGTGCGCATCAAAGCGGGCCACTTGCTCTGCGTCGAAGTTGGCGAAAGCGCTGCGAAAAGTCTCGCGCTTGTTCAAAATCGTCAGCCAGCTCAGGCCCGCCTGGAAACCTTCCAGGCAGATTTTTTCGAACAGCCTGCGTTCATCCGCTACCGGAAAACCCCATTCGTTGTCATGGTAGTGGCGGTACAGCGGTGTGGCCTGGCACCAGCTGCAGCGCGGGGTGTTGGCATCGTCCGTGAAAAGACCGGCGGTCGCTGTCGTTTTGGCGGGCATGGTGGTGTCAGAAGTCATACGGGATTCTAGGGGCCTGTTGGGCTAGGGACCGGTTTGACGAGGGGCATTGCGACACCTAGAATGAACTGTCCCCATCGTCGTGATGATGGGCCGATGGCTGCAGACGGTGAACAGGAAGCCATGAAAGACGTCGCACAAATTCTCAAGTCGAAGCCTGATCAAACTGTCTACACCGTTTGGCCCTCGGCATCCGTGTTCGACGCCGTCAAGCTGATGGCGGAGAAGAATCTCGGTGCGCTCCTGGTGCTGGACGGGAAGGAGTTCATCGGCATCATCAGCGAACGCGATTGCGCGCGGAAAATGGTTCTTGCGGACCGGTCGTCCAAGGAAACGCCGGTGAGCGACATCATGAGTTCGCCGGTGCAGTACGTCGGCCCCAGCCATACCAATGAGGAATGCATGGCACTGATGACCGAAAAGCGCCTTCGCCACTTGCCCGTCATGGACAACGGCAAGCT
>DASXRN010000361.1:0-6848 GCA_036506595.1 Polaromonas sp.
ATCTGGCGCAGGCCCGCGTGGCGGCCCGCAACCAGCGCCCCGACTGGGCGCATGCGCTGGCGACCGGGTTTGCCAGGCGCGCGGGCTGAGGCAAATGCTATAAAAATAATAGCTGCTTGCACCCGTGTGGTCTGGGCTAGAGGCCTGAATTTCTTGAAAAAGCGCCAATAACCGGCTTTCCGGCCGCTACGCACTCCCCACAGTGCGGATCAAGCGCCTGCGCTGCGAAAATAGCGCTATGAACTTCCAAAAAATCATTGTTCCCGTCGCCGGCCTGGCTGCGGTCGTGCTGGCTTACCGGTTTTACGGCTGGCCCGGCGTGGCGGCGGTGGTGACTGCCTTGGCGATGTGGATGCTGCTGCATTTCACCCGCATGATGCAGGTCTTGAAGCGCGCCGCCAACCGGCCTATCGGTTATGTCGACAGCGCCGTCATGCTCAATGCCAAGCTCAAGCCCGGCATGACCTTGCTGCATGTGATTGCCATGACCCGGGCGCTGGGCGAGCTCCAATCGGTCAAGGACGAGCAGCCCGAGCTGTTTCGCTGGACCGATGGCACGCAATCGCATGTGACCTGCACCTTTGTCGGCGGCAAGCTGACGCAGCATGAGCTTTTCAGGCCCGAGTCGACCGCCTCGTAAAATCAGCCTTTCTTCAAAATCACCAGAGGATCAGCACCATGTCCCCAGTAATCCCTTCCATGGCAGACCGCGACGGCAAAATCTGGATGGACGGCCAGATGGTTGACTGGCGCGACGCCAAAATCCATGTGCTAAGCCACACCCTGCATTACGGCTGCGGCGCGTTTGAAGGCGTGCGCGCCTACAAAACCGCCGACGGCACGGCGATTTTCCGGCTTGAAGAGCACACCGAACGCCTCTTCAACAGTGCCAAGATCCTGCGCATGAAGATTCCCTTTTCCAAGGAAGAAGTCAACGAAGCGCAAAAAGCCGTGGTGCGCGAGAACCAGCTGGAGAGCTGCTACCTGCGCCCGCTGACCTGGATCGGCTCGGAAAAGCTCGGCGTGTCACCCAAGGGCAATACCATCCACCTGATGGTCGCTGCCTGGGCCTGGGGTGCTTACCTCGGCGAAGAAGGCATGAAGCGCGGCATCCGCGTCAAAACTTCCAGCTTCACGCGCCATCACGTCAACATCACCATGACGCAGGCCAAGGCGGTCAGCAACTACACCAACTCGATTCTGGCCAATATGGAAGCGCTGGACGACGGTTACGACGAAGCCCTGTTGCTCGATGCCGCGGGCTTTGTCAGTGAAGGCGCGGGCGAAAACATTTTTGTGATCAAGGGCGGCGTGGTCTACACGCCCGATCTCTCGGCCGGTGCCCTCAACGGCATCACGCGCAACACAGTCATGCACATCTGCAAGGATCTGGGGCTCGAACTCGTGCAAAAGCGCATCACGCGCGACGAGGTGTACATCGCCGACGAAGCCTTCTTCACCGGCACCGCCGCCGAAGTCACGCCGATCCGCGAGCTCGACCGCATCGAAATCGGCGCCGGCTCGCGCGGCCCCATCACCGAAAAAATCCAGAACGCGTTCTTTGACATCGTCAATGGCCGCAATCCGAAATATGCCGCTTGGCTGGCAAAGGTTTAAGAAAGAACATGAGCACCTCATTCACTGTTGAACTGCTGGCCAAAGACCTCAATGCCCAGGGCGGCGTCTACTGCCCCAGCCCCAAGGCCGACATGAAGGTCTGGAACAGCCACCCCAAGGTCTACCTGGACGTGGCCCGCACCGGCCAGGCCAAGTGCCCTTACTGCGGCACCGTCTACCAACTCAAGGCCGGCGAACACTTCGGCGCGCACCATTAAAGAAGAAGCTTTTAATTGGGTTCTGCCCCTCATTAATTGGCCCATTCAGTGAACTCCCTGGTTATTGCCCCGCAGTGGATTGGCGACGCGGTGATGACCGAGCCGCTGCTGCGCCGTCTTGCGGCGCGCGGCGAACGGCTCAGCGTCGGGGCCTTGCCCTGGGTGGCGCCGGTGTACCGGGCCATGCCGCAGGTGGCCGAGGTCATCGAGTTTCCGTTTGCCCATGGCGGCCTGCAGTTCAAGGCGCGCCGCGCGATTGCCCGGCAGATCGAGGGCCGTTTTGACACGGCCTATGTGCTGCCCAATTCACTCAAAAGCGCGCTGCTGCCCTTTCTGGCCAGCATTCCCAAACGGGTCGGTTACCTCGGTGAGGCGCGCGTCGGCCTGCTCACGCATCGGCTGAAAAACCCGAGCAACAAGCCGCCCATGGTGGCGTTTTATTCGGCGCTCAGCGGCGAAGCCGGCGTCGAGGCGGACCGGCCGCAGCTGCAGCTGGCGGCCGCCGAGGTCGACGCCGCACTGCAGGCCCTGGGCTTGCAGCACGGCGGCTACTACGTGTTTGCGCCCGGGGCCGAGTTCGGCCCGGCCAAACGTTGGCCGGCCGCGCATTTTGCCGAGCTGGCGCGCTCGCTGGCGCTGCCGGTGGTTTTGCTGGGCTCGGGCAAGGAGGCGGCCCTGTGCGAGGAGATCAGCGCCGCCGCACCCGGCCAATGCCGCAACCTGGCGGGCAAAACCACGCTGGTGCAGGCCTTGTGCGCCATCGCCGCCGCCAAAAACGTCGTCAGCAATGACTCCGGCCTGATGCATGTGGCGGCCGCGTTTGGCGTGCCGCAGGTGGCTATTTTTGGCTCATCCAGCCCGCTGCACACGCCGCCGCTGAGCGAGCAGGCCACCGTGCTCTGGCTGAAGGCCGACCCGGCCTACCAGCCGCCGCTGGACTGCGCGCCCTGCTTTGCGCGCGACTGCCCGCTGGGCCATACGCGCTGCCTCAATGACATCAGCGCCGCGCGGGTGCTACAAAATTTATAGCTGCTTGCGTAAATCAGGCGCGGACTAGAAGCTGTTTTTGCTCAAGACATCGACGGCATCAGCGCTCATGCGGGCGATCACCTCTGCGGCCGGCGCCAGCTGGCCGATCAGGCCGACCGCTTCACCGACGGTGGCATGGGCCCGGGTGAAATCACCGGCCTTGACGCCTTCGTCATAGTCGGCGCGGGCGGCGGCCGGGGCTTCCCGCAGGGCGTCCAGGCGCGTTTCCCACCGGCGGTGCAGGTCGTTGCGGATGGCGCGGAAGTCGTAAGGTTCGGGCCAGTTCTTGCGCCGCAGAATGTCGAACACGCTGCTGCGTGCCGTGCCATCCCCGGTGGTGGCCAGCGCCTGCTCTTTCGCGCCCTGGGCGGCCAGGCTTTCATGCGTGGCCCACAGCCGCGAGCCCACCAGCGCACCGTCGGCGCCCAGCACCAGCGCAGCCGCCAGCGTGCGCCCGTCGGCAATGCCGCCGGCGGCGAGCAGCAGCGTGTCGGGGGCGTGGACGGTCAGCCAGTCGGCCAGCTCGGGCACAAAGGTCATGGTGGCGCGGCCGTTAAGGGAATTCATGCCGTGGCCACCGGCTTCGCCGCCCTGGGCCACGATGATCCGGGCGCCGGCCTCGAGCGCCAGCGGCACCTGCTCCAGACGCTGCACCTGGCAAATCAGGGCTGCCCCGGCGGCGGCGATGCGGGCCGCATAAGGCCGCGGGTCGCCAAACGACAGCATGATGGCGTGCGGCTTCTCGCCCGCCGGATGCGCCAGCACCCAGTCCAGTGCGCTGGCGTCCTCGTCGAGCTTCCAGGTGATGAAGCCGCAGCCGAGGCGCGCGCGGGCGCCCTCGGAGCCGGAGCCAGTGCCTTGCAGCGCCAGGGTGTATTCGCGTTGTGTCCAGACCAGATCGCCATAACCCCCGCCGACCAGTCCGAGCGTGCCGGCCTGGGCGCAGGCGGCGGCCAGCGCACCGCCCGACGCCAGCGCCATGGGGGCCAGCACCAGCGGCGCCTGAAGGCCAAACTGGCGGGTCAAACGGGTTTGCAGGCGGGGATGTGCGGGGAGGCTGATGTCGTTCATGGGCTCATTATGCTGAAAGGCCCAAAAAAAAGCTGCCCTGAGGCAGCTTTTGAAATTCCTCATGAAGAGGACGTCGTTGGGAGATCACATAAATGGTTCGCCGACGTATGGTTTGTCTGGTTCCCTCGTTTCGATATTTCCTCAAACCCTGTTTGTTGTGACAGCAACGTCTGAACTGTGAAGCATGTTTTCTTTTCTGACCATTACCCAGATGGGGGATATCGCGGTATTTTTTTGATTGAAATCGGGTATTTCGTGACTTATTTCACGTTTTTTGGGCGACTACCGGCAACTCGACGATGAATGAGGCGCCGCCGCCGGGGCGCGCTTCGCAGCGCGCGCTGCCGCCATGGCGCTGGCTGATGGACTTGACCAGGGCCAGTCCCAGGCCCACGCTGCCTTCACGCTCGCTGGCGCCTGGCAGGCGGTAAAACGGCTCAAAAATCCGCTCGCGCTGGGCGGCGGGTACACCCGGGCCACGGTCATGCACCTTGATGACGGCCAGCCACCGGCTGCCTGCGCGGGTTTGCGCCAGCTCCAGGCTGATGTCGCCCTGGCTGTAACGCCTGGCGTTTTCCAGCAGGTTGCGAATCAGGCGGCGCAGCAGCCGCGGTGAACCCTGCACCGTCAGGCTGTGCCCGGTGGTGGAAATGCCCGCTTCCATGCCCAGTTCGGCATTCAGTTCGGCATTGACGCGCGCGCATTCTTCGGCAGCCAGTCCGGTCAGGTCCAGCGCTTCAAAGGGCTCGGCATCGGCCTGCCGCGCATCGAGCCGGCTGGCCAGCAAAATTTCGTCGATCAGCTGATCCAGCTCGTTGATGCTGCGGAAAATTTCCGCCATCACTGCGGGTGGCGGTGTAGGCGCGCAATTTTCCGACGGGCCGCCCCTAGGAAAATTAGCCCCCTCGGGGGGCAGCGCAGTACGCGAAGCGACAAGCGTGGGGGCCATTAGTTCGAGTCCCATGCGGATGCGTGCCAGCGGCGAGCGCAACTCGTGCGAGGCATTGGCCAGCAGGGATTTGTGCGACTCCATCAGGGTTTCAATCCGCTCGGCCGCGTGGTTGAAACGCCCGGCCAGAAAGGCCACCTCGTCACGGCCGTCGGCCTGCACGCGCGCCGACAGGTCGCCCGCGCCCCAGCGCTCCACGCCACGCTGCAGGGCCTCCAGCCGCAAGGTCAGGCGCCGCATCACCGGGTAGGCGCCCAGCGCCACAGCCAGGCCCACGAGACCCAGCATCCAGCCAAAGCCAAAACCAAAGGGCGGCCGCATCCAGGGGGGGCCACCGGGCGGGCGCTTGGGTCGGGGCAGCAGCAGGTTCAGGGTCTGCCCGTCCTTGGTCAGCACCTCAAATTCCAGGTCGTCCCCCAGCCTGCGGTCGGGTTTGGTTTGCGCCGTGCCAATGACCTCCCCGGCCGCGTTGTGCACCAGCACTTCGCGGATCGGCAGTTGCGGCGGGTCGCGATTGAGCTGCCAGGCCGCGCCCACCAGAAATGTCAGCACCACCACGGTCGCCACCACGGCGAGCCAGATGCGCACATAAAGGTGAGAAGTAAAACGTGTCCACATGCCGGAACTCCTATAAATCCAATTGTCGGGCGCATGGCGGCGTTGCGCGGTGCTCGGAATCCTCATGCACACCAGTGCATTCCGGTGTCCTGCGCTCCGTGCGCCTTGCCCTGCATCCCGATAATTGAATTTCTAGAACTTCCATGAAAACATTGCCTCCCAATCAGTCCTGCTGCTTGGCAAAGACGTAGCCCACGCCGCGCACCGTGAGAATGCGTTTCGGGTCCTTGGCATCGGCTTCAATGGCGTTGCGGATGCGGCCCATGTGCACGTCAATCGAGCGGTCAAAGGCTTCCAGCTCGCGTCCGCGCACGGCCTCCATGATCTGGTCGCGGCTGAGCACCCGGCCGGCACGCTCGGCCAGGGCCACCAGCAGGTCGAACTGGTAAGAGGTCAGCTCGCAAAGCTTGCCGGAGATGGACACGCTGCGCGCATCGCGGTCAATTTCGAGCGAGCCAAAGCGCATGGGCTTGTGGGTGCCCGCTCCCGCCGAGCCGCCGGCACTGCCGGCTTCACCGCCGCGGCGCAGCACCGCGCGAATGCGCGCCAGCAGCTCGCGCGGTTCAAAGGGTTTGGGCAGGTAGTCGTCGGCGCCGATTTCCAGGCCGACGATGCGGTCCATCGGGTCGCCCTTGGCGGTGAGCATCAGCACGGCGGTGTGCACCTGCTCGCCGTTGCCGGCGCCCTGGCCCTTGATGCGGCGGCAGACCTCCAGGCCATCCATGTCGGGCAGCATGAGGTCCAGGATGACTAGGTCGGGCGGGCTGGCTTGCAGCGCGGCCAGGCCGCTGGCGCCATCGGCCGCATGGGTAAAGCCGTAGCCCGACTGGCGCAAATATTCACCCACCATGGCGGCCAGGCGGGTGTCGTCTTCGATCATCAACAGGTGTTGCTGTGTCATGGGCGGGTCCTCGGTTGCAGGGCATGCTCCTGGGAAATTGTCGGGAAGTTCATGGTGCGCCTGGCGCAACAACTTCGCTTGAAGCCATCGTAAAGTTACGTAAACTCACGGGCTTGCCTGCAGCATACTCCCCTGGCTTGCAGCGCCCGGATTCTGGTAATTGCTATTAAATTTATAGCTGCCTGCGCCCGTACTTACCGGGCTTGAGAAGGTTTTTGTTCTTGAGGCAAAGCCCACCAGCACCAGCACCAGCACCGGCGGAGAGGTTGTCGGCCGAAATCACGAGGATCAGCGCGCCCACGCGAAGAGAAGATTGCTCAGCGCCCGAGTCGCTGCATGCGCCAAAGCAGCAGCAGCAGCAGCAGGGGCGGGACTGCGGTCAGGCCGGTGGCCACGAACGCCGTGGCGTAGGCGCCGAGGAGTCCGTGGGTGGGCGTGAGCGTTT
>DASXRN010000362.1:0-12014 GCA_036506595.1 Polaromonas sp.
GAACGCCGATATGGCAGGGGCTTTCGTTCAACATCAGCACAAATTTGGTCCGGTCGCGTGCAGGCATATCCTTGATGGACTCAATCACCACGTTGCCGGCGGCGATGTATTCGATCTCGTGCTTCTGGTAGGCATCGATGATCGCGGCTGAATTTTCATACCGGACCACGGCCGCGTCGGGCAGCCTGCGAACCAGTTGCTCCTCTTCGAGACTCCCTTTGGTGACGCCGATACGCCGCCCCTTGAAGTAGGCGGATTCCGGGACGCCGCCGTATGGCGGTCCGAACACGCCGTTGTACAGGGGCGCATAAGCGACCGAGAAGTCGATGAGTTTCTCCCGTTCGGGCGTCTTCCCGAGGCTGGCGATGACGAGATCCACCTTGCCATCCCGCAGGTACGGCAGCCGGTCCGGGCTCAACACCGGAACGAGTTCCAGCCGGACCTTCATGTCTGCGGCCAACATGCGGGCGATCGCGATGTCATAGCCCTCGGGACTTCCATTCTTGATGAAGCCAAAAGGGGGGAACTCCTTCGGCACAGCCACCCGCAGCAGCCGGTGCGCGAGGATTTGATCCAGCGCATCGCCGGCCTTGCCCGCCGGTAGCTGAGCGAAGGTGTTTCGCGTTGCCGCCACAGCGAGACCGGCCACGGCCGCTGATATCAGCAAGCGGCGCGCGCTGCAAGGGGTAGTCGGTGGCATGATGAACTCCGTTGGTGCGAGGATGGTTTCGACGACGCGCCGGGCGATTTCGGTCTGGATGGCCATGGCAGCATCAGGCTTTGCTTGCTGTTGGCGTATTAGAAAACCCTGACCGGCACCCCGGTCACCTCGATGTCCTGGTCGTCGTCGGTGGTCGGCACAGGCCGGCCGTCGAGCACGGCGTGCGCCCGCTCGCGGTCAATGTCGCCCTCCCAGGCTGCCACCGCGACCGTGGCCACGCAATTGCCGATCAGGTTGCCCAAGGCGCGGGCGATGCCCATGAACCAGTCGACCGACAGCACCAGCACCAGGCCGATCGCCGGAATCGCGGGAATCGCCTGCAGGGTGGCGGCCAGCACCACGATGGCCGAGCCCGGCACACCATGCGCGCCCTTGGAGGTCACGAGCGAGATCGCCAGGATGGTCAGCAGGTCGGTCATCGAGATCGGCGTGTTGGTGGCCTGGGCGATGAACACTGCGGCCAGCGTGATGTAGATCGAGAAGGCGTCGAGGTTGAACGAGTAGCCGGTGGGGATGACCAGGCCGACGGTCGAGTCGCGGATGCCCATGCGTTTGAGCTTGGACATGATCTGCGGCAGCACGCTGTCGGACGAGGTGGTAGCGAACACAATCATCAGTTCCTCGCGCAGGTACCTCAGCAGCTTGAAGATGCTGAAGCCGGAGAAGCGCATGATGGTTCCGAGCACCACCACCACGAAGATGATCACCGCGCCATAGAACAGCACGACCAGCATGCCCAGTTGCTTGAGTGAGCCGATGCCGTACTTGCCCACCGTGAACGCGATGGCACCCAGCACGCCCAGCGGCGCCAGCTTGATGATGATGCCCATGGTCTTGAACAGTACATGGGAGAGCTCCTCGATCAAGCCGGTGACCTTCTGGCCTTTGTCACCCAACATGGCGAGCGCGCAGCCCAACAGAATAGAGAACAGCAGCACCTGCAGCACGTCGCCGTTGGCGAAGGCGCTCACCGCCGTGGTCGGAATCAGCTTCATCAGGAACTCGACCGTGCCGCCGCCTACGAGCTTGCTCGCGGTCGTGGTGTAGGCGCTCATGGCGCTGGCGTCGAGCGCCTTGGGGTCGACGTTCATGCCCACGCCGGGCTGGAACACGAAGGCCAGCAGCAGGCCCAGCGCCAGGGCGATGGTCGTGACGACCTCGAAGTAGATCAGCGACTTGACGCCGACCCGGCCGACCCGCTTGAGGTCGCCGGTGCCGGCGATGCCGTGCACCACCACGCAAAACACGATCAGCGGGATCAGCATCTTGATCAGCTTGATGAAGCCGTCGCCGAGTGGCTTGAGCTGGATGGCCGTCTCCGGCCAGACAAAGCCGACGATTACGCCGAGCACCAGGGCCAGCAGGACCTGGCCGAACAGGGAACGAAAAAACTTGGGCATCGCAGTCTCCGAAAGGGTTTCTGAACAGCAAGGCCGATTACTTACAAGACTTGCATACAAGCAATGTAAGCAATACGCGTCAGAACCACCTCAGGGTTATCCCGTGTCATCCCTGTCGGCGAAGTAAAAACTGATTCACCCGGGCGGTACAGACGGACCCGGAAAGCAAAACTCCCGCCGGGGCGGGAGTTTTGAGGGGGAAGCCTGTGCCTAGGCCAGCAGGTCCCGCAGCGTGCGCCGGCAAACGTCGATTCTTGCAGCGAACGGGGACAGGCGAGCCTCGCTCCCCCCGATGATGCGTGTCACCGCTGCGGGAGCGGTGCCGGGGTGCGTGTCAGCGCCGGGCTGCCGCGCTGGCCACGGCCAGTGCCGTCATGTTCACCACGCGCCGCACGGTGGCCGAGGTGGTCAGGATGTGGGCCGAGGCGGCCGTGCCGAGCAGAATGGGGCCGACGGTGACACCCTGGCCGCCCGTCATCTTGAGTACGTTGAAGAGGATGTTGGCGGAATCCAGATTCGGGCAAATCAGGATATTGGCCTCCCCGCTCAGATTGCTTTCCATCAGGGACGCCCGTCGCACCTCTTCCGACAGCGCCGCATCGCCATGCAGCTCGCCATCGGACTCCACGTCGGGCGCCATTTTGGCGAACAGCTCGTGGGCCAGCCGCATCTTGCGCGCCGACGCGCGGTTGGACGAGCCGTAGTTGGAGTGCGACAGAAAGGCCACCTTGGGCGGGATCCCGAAGCGCCGCACCTCATCGACCGCCATCAGCGCAATGCTGGCCAGCTGCTCGGCACTCGGGTCTTCGTTGACAAATGTGTCGGCGATGAACAGGGTGCGTTTGTCCAGCATCAGCGCATTCAGCGCCGCAAACTCGGACGCATCCTTTTTGTGCCCGATGATGTCGCGCACATGCTCAAGATGCCCGTCGTAGCGGCCCACCAGGCCGCACAGCATGGCATCGGCGTCGCCCAGTTTGACCATCAGCGCGGCGATGGTGGTGGTGGATCGGCGCACCGCCGCCTTGGCGGCGTCGGGCGTCACGCCGTGGCGACCCATGAGCCGGTGGTAGGTTTCCCAGTATTGGCGAAAGCGCCGGTCGTCCTCGGGATTGACGCATTCCACATCCTGTCCCAGCCGCAGCCGCAATCCGGCCTTGGCGATGCGGGTCTCGATCACGGCGGGACGGCCGATGAGGATAGGGCGGGCCAGGCCTTCGTCGAGCACCAGTTGCGCAGCACGCAGTACCCGCTCGTCTTCCCCTTCGGCAAAGGCCACGCGTTTGTGCTGGTCCGGGATGGCGCGTGCCGCATTGAACACCGGTTGCATGAGCATGCCGGTCGAGTACACAAAACGCGACAGTTCTTGCCGGTAAGCGGCCATGTCCGCGATGGGCCGGGTCGCCACGCCGGAGTCCTGCGCGGCCTGCGCCACCGCCGGTGCGATTCTGAGAATCAGGCGTGAGTCAAAAGGCTTGGGAATGATGTAGTCGGGGCCAAACACCAGCTCCTGCCCCACATAGGCCCGGGCGACTTCCTCGCTGATGTCCGCCTTGGTCAGGTCGGCAATCTGCCGCACGCAGGCGAGCTTCATTTCCTCGGTGATCTTGGTGGCGCCGCAATCCAGCGCGCCGCGAAAGATGTAGGGGAAGCACAGCACGTTGTTGACCTGGTTAGGGTAGTCCGACCGGCCCGTGGCAATGATGCAGTCCGGCCGCGCCGCCTTGGCCAGCTCGGGCCGGATCTCGGGTTCGGGGTTGGCCAGCGCCAGGATGATCGGGCTGGCGGCCATCGTCTTGACCATGTCCTGCGTCAGCACGCCGGGCGCCGAGCAACCCAGAAACACGTCCGCGCCGTTGACCGCGTCGGCCAGCGTGCGCAGCGTCGTTTCCTGGGCGTAGCGGTTCTTGGACTCGTCAAAACCGCCGGGACGGCCGTGGTAGATCACGCCTTTCGAGTCGCAGACATAGACGTTTTCGCGGCGCACCCCCAGGCCCACCATCACGTCCAGGCAGGCCAGTGCGGCCGCTCCCGCCCCCGAGACCGCGACCTTGACGTCTTCAATCCGCTTGCCCACCAGCTCCAGGCCGTTGAGCACGGCCGCCGACGAGATGATGGCGGTGCCGTGCTGGTCATCATGGAACACCGGGATGTTCATGCGCTCGCGCAGCTTGCGTTCGATGTAGAAGCACTCCGGCGCCTTGATGTCCTCGAGGTTGATGCCGCCCAGCGTGGGCTCCATGGCGGCGATGATGTCAATCAGCTTGTCGGGGTCGCGCTCGGCCAGTTCGATGTCAAACACGTCTATGCCGGCGAACTTCTTGAACAAGCAGCCCTTGCCTTCCATTACCGGCTTGGCTGCAAGCGGGCCGATGTCGCCCAGGCCCAGGACGGCCGTGCCGTTGGTGATTACCCCTACGAGGTTGCCGCGCGAGGTGTACTCGGCCGCGAGCGAGGGGTCCGCTTCAATGTCAAGACAGGGGTAGGCCACGCCCGGCGAATAGGCCAGGGACAGGTCCCGCTGGTTCGACAGCGGTTTGGTCGGCGTGATCGATATCTTGCCGCGCACCGGGCTTCGGTGGTATTCACGGGCGGCTTCACGCAGGGCGGCTTCGGCGGGGGACAGGGGGGCGGTCATGAGCGTCTCCAATACATATTGTTTTGACAGAAAAAGAGGCTACTGCAAAGTCGCGCCTTTTTGTCATGCATTCGGGTGCGCAGGTGAAATTTTTTTTGCTTGCAACCCATGCAGACAATCCATTGCGAACTGTCCTGGGGCCATCCCGCCCTATTGCCGGCCTCAGGTCAAAACTGTCTGGATTCGAGCGCCGCGATCCGGGGCAAACCGCTGCGCGCCCACCATACCCTTGGCACGGGCGCGCGTGGGGCTCCCGCTCTCAGCTGAGCAGGTCGCGCAGGGTGCGCGCGATCACCTTGGTGGCGCGGCGCAGGTCTTCCAGGTCCAGCCGCTCGTCAGCACGTTTGGCATGCGACTCCAGCACCGTGCGCGGGCCGGCGCCGTAGATCACGCCGGGGATGCCGGCTTCGGCGTAAAGGCGTACATCGGTGTAAAGCGGTGTGCCCATGGCGGGAATCTTTTGGCCGAACAGTGCTTCACCGTGTTTCTGGATGGCGTCCACCAGGGGCTTGTTGCCCGCCAGGGGCTTCATGGAGTTGGCCAGCAGCAAACGCTTGATGTCAACGGTGATGCCGGGGCAAGCCGCAGCGGTGTCGGCAATCACTTTGCGAATGGTGGCCTCGACTTCAACCGGGTTTTCTTCCGGAATCATGCGGCGATCAAGCTTGAAGCTGACCTTGCCGGGCACCACATTGGTGTTGGTACCGCCCTCGATGCGGCCTACATTGAGGTAAGGGTGTTTGATACCGTCGACCTGCGACGTCACCTGCTTGTACAGGGTGTTCTGGGCGTAGAGCGCGTTGAGGATTTGCACAGCACCCTGCAGCGCATCGACACCGGTGTCGGGGATGGCGGCGTGGGCCATCTTGCCGTTCACGGTCACTTCCATCTGCAAGCAGCCGTTGTGCGCGGTTACGACCTCGTAGCTGAAGCCGGCGGCAATCATCAGATCGGGTTTCGTGAGCTTGTTTTTGAGCAGCCAGCCCGGGCCCATTTCGCCGCCGAATTCCTCGTCGTAGGTGAAATGCAGTTCCACGTTGCCATTGAGCTTGGCGTCCAGCGCTTCGAGCGCGCGCACGGCGAAGGTAAACGTGGCGAAGTCGCACTTGCTGACGGCCGCTGCGCGGCCATAGATCTTGCCATCTTCAACCACGCCGCCATAGGGGTCGTGAGTCCAGCCTTCACCGGGCGGCACCACATCGCCATGGGCGTTGAGCGCAATGGTGCGGCCTTCGCCATAGTGGCGGCGCACGATCAGGTTGGTGATCGATTCCAGGCCATAGGCGTTGACGTCGGCCTGCGGCACGGCATGCTGCTCGGCCTCGAAGCCAAAGCCCTTGAGCAGCTCGGCCGTGCGCACGGCATGCGGTGCATTGTTGCCGGGCGGGGTGTCGGTCGGAACGCGGATCAGTTCCTGCAGGAAGCGCACTTCCTCGTCGAAGTGGGCATCGATCCAGGCATCAAGTTTGTTGTAGTCGGTCATTTGGTTTCAGTGGCAAGGTTGTCAAGAAGCAGTTGGAAGGCTTCGACGGCAAGCTGCATGTCGTTGCTCGTCGTGCTTTCCAGGGGGTTGTGGCTGATGCCGGCGTTCTCGCCGCGCACGAACAGCATGGCCTGCGGCATCATTTCGTGCAGCTTCATGGCGTCGTGGCCAGCGCCGCTGGGCATGCGGTACAGCGGCACGCCGAGGGTGTCCACGGCGTGCTCCCAGCGCTGCTGCCAGGCAGGAGCGGTAGGCGCGGCGGGCGCGCGCATGGTTTCTTCGAGCTTGAAATGCACACCGCGCTTTTCGCAAATACGCTGCAATTCGGCCTGCACGTCGGCCGCACAGGCGTCGCGTACTTCGTTGGTGGTCGCGCGAATGTCGAGGCTGAACCTGCAGCGCCCTGGCACCACGTTGATCGAACCGTTGGGCACTTCGAGCATGCCGACGGTGGCGACCAGGTGGGGCTGGCTGCCGCCGCGCTTTTCAACGTAAAGCGCCAGTTCGGCCGCGGCGGTGGCTGCGTCGCGGCGGCGGTCCATCGGCGTGGTGCCGGCGTGGCTGGCCATGCCGACGATTTCGCCGATATAGCGCACGCTGCCGTTGATGGAGGTCACGATGCCAAGTGGCAGATCGATCTCATTGAGCACCGGTCCCTGTTCGATGTGCACTTCGACAAAACCCAGGTAGTCGGCCGGGTCGCGGCGCAGCTTGGGGATGTCGTCGATGCACAGTCCCGCGTGCTGCATGGCGCTCCGCATGGTGATGCCGTCGGCGTCCTTTTGGTCCAGCCACTGCGGGTTGAAGTCGCCGATCAGCGCGCCCGAGCCGAGGAACACCGCCTTGTAACGTTGGCCTTCTTCTTCGGCAAAGCCGACCACCTCGAAGCCGTAGGGCAGGCGCCGCCCTTGGCGATGCAGCTCGCGCACGCAAGCCATCGGCACAAAGATGCCCAGGCGTCCGTCATACTTGCCGCCATTGCGCACCGTGTCGTAGTGGCTGCCGGTCAGCAGGCGTTTGGCGGCGGGGTCGCTGCCGTGGTAGATGCCGACCACGTTGCCGACCGCATCGATAGAGACTTCGTCGAAGCCGCAATCCTCGCGCATCCAGTGCGACAGGCGCTGCGCGCAGGCGCGGTGCGCGTCGGTCAGGTAGGTCACCGTCAGCTCGCCCCGCTCGGCGTAGCCGGGGTCGCTGTGCGTCGCCAGCCGTTCGGCCCAGTCCCACACCAGGTTGCCGAGTTCGGGCGTGTAGCCGAACTTGTCGTCGAGGCGGATCTCGGCGATGCGATGGATGTTGCGCAGGCATTCGGCCAGCTCGAAGTCCGGGTGATTGTCCAGCCGGCGCTCGAAGCTCGCAATGATCTCGGCCTTGGCCAGGCCCAGTCCGCGCGGGCCGCGTACCGCTAGCACGAACGGGAAGCCGAACCTGGCGTTGTAGTCGGTGTTGAGCTGCTGGATTTTCGCGAACTCTTCAGACGTGCAGTTGGTCAGGCCGGCCTTGCTCTGCTCGTTCGTTGATTCGGCGGTCAGCGTCTGGCTGACCATGGCCTTGCCGGCCAGTTCGGGGTGGGCGCGGATCAGCGCGAGCTGGGCTTCGTGGTCGGCGTCGGCGACGATGCGCGCCATGATGTGCTTGAGCTGCGGCAGCGACTTGAACGGACGCTGCGTGAGCGCGGCCTCGGCGATCCAGGGCGAATGCTCGTAGAGGCCGTCGAGCAGTTGGGCGGCTTCGGGGGCAGCCGCCGCATTGAGTTGTTCCAGTGTGATTGCCATGGTCAGCCTTTGTAGGGGTGGACTTGTTGCCAGTGGCGCGCGATGTCGATGCGGCGGCACACCCACACGCGGTCGTGCTTCTGGACATGATCGAGAAAGCGCTGCAGCGCCACAATGCGCCCGGGCCGCCCCAGCAGGCGGCAGTGCATGCCGATGCTCAGCATCCTCGGAGACTCCTCGCCTTCGGCGTAAAGCGCATCGAAGCTGTCGCGCAGGTAGGTGAAGAAATCATCACCCTGCGAAAAGCCTTGCGGCAGTGAGAAGCGCATGTCGTTGGTGTCCAGGGTGTAGGGCACCACAAGGCGCGGCACCACGGAGCCATCGGTCCGGGCGACCTTCATCCAGAACGGCAGCTCGTCGCCGTAGTAGTCGCTGTCGTAGGCCAGTTGGCCGTCATCGGCGACCAGCCGCCTGGTGCGCGGACTGTCGCGGCCGGTGTACCAGCCCAGCGGGCGCATGCCGGTGAGCTGCTCAATGGCGTCCAGGCCCAGGCGCATGTGCTCGCGCTCGGTGGCTTCGTCCACGTTCTGGTAATTGATCCAGCGCCAGCCGTGGCAGGCGATCTCGTGGCCGAGTTCAACGAACGCCGCAGTCACCTCCGGATGCCGCTGCAAGGCCATGCCGACACCAAACACCGTGAGCGGCAGCTGGCGTTTCTCAAACTCACGCAGAATGCGCCACACGCCGACGCGCGAGCCGTATTCGTAAATGCCTTCCATGCTCAGGTGGCGCTCGGGGAAGCTGGGCGGGTTGAACATTTCCGACAAAAACTGTTCGGAACCCGCATCGCCATGCAGCACGGCGTTTTCGCCGCCTTCTTCGTAGTTCAGTACAAACTGAACTGCGATACGCGCCTTGCCGGGCCATTGGGCGTGAGGCGGATTGCGGCCGTAACCGACTAAATCACGGGGGTAGGGTGCAGTGGAATCGTAGGTGCTCATGACAGTGCCATCGAAATATCGTTGGTGGGAACCTTGCGGTCAAAGGCGAGGTTTTCTTCGACGTGCAGCAAATGCTCGGTCATCAGCTGCACGGCGCGTTCTTCGTCTTTGGCTGCCAGGGCCTTGACGATTTCGGCGTGTTCGTCGTTCGAATGTTCCGCGGCGCTGGCGGTCTGGTACATCAGCGTGATCAGCGCGCAGCGCGAGATCAGCTCGCCCAGCATTTGCGCCAGCACCTCGTTGCCCATGAGCTCGGCCATGCGCACATGAAAATCGCCCAACAGCTCGGTGCGCCCCGGTACATCTTCGCGGTCGACGGCAGACCTTTCCTGGGCCACATGGTTCTTGAGCGCCTTGATCTTGGCGGGCGTGACCTCGCGCACAAAGGCACGGGTCATTTCGGCTTCCAGCATGCGCCGCACGGCAAACACCTGTTTGGCTTCAAGCACCGAAGGCGCGGCGACGAACGCACCGCGCGCCGGTTCCAGGCGGATCAGCCGGTTTTGCGAAAGCTGAAACAGCGCCTGCCGCACCAGCGTGCGCGATACGCCGAAATGGTCGGCCAATTTTTGTTCGGCCAGTTTGGTGCCCGGATGCAGCCTGTGCTCCACAATGGCTTTGGTCAGGGCCTCGACGATGGCGTGGGTTGTAGATGATTCCATGAGCTCATCATAGCCTTAAATTCAAAAAGTGTATACACTTTTGGTGGACAAGGTTTTTTGCCTTTATCTTTACCGTTAACTTTTAAGGAACACCATGGGCTTGAGCACACATGTACTGGATACGATGCACGGCACGCCGGCAGGCGGCATGAAGGTGAGGCTGTACACCACGCAGGGTGACCAGGCCCTGCTGGTGAAAAGCTTTACGCTGAATGACGATGGCCGCAACCCCGACGGGCTGCTCTATGACAGCGCCAGTCTGCAGGCGGGCACCTACCGGCTGGTGTTTGAAGTGGCGGGCTACTTCAAGGCCAAGGGCGTGGTGCTGCCCGAACCGGCCTTTTTGAACCAGGTCGCGCTGGATTTCGGTGTGGCCGACACCCGCCAGCACTACCATGTGCCCTTGCTGGTCAGCCCCTGGAGTTACTCGACCTACCGCGGCAGCTGAAGCTTGCGCTGACGTTGCGACACCTCTGTCATGGCGGTGTCATGGGGTGGTGTGACAATCCATTGGTTACAACTTTTTTGCCATCCCCATGAGTGCAAAGTCAACAGGCGCGCTGAGCCGTCGCCAAGCCTTGCTGCTGTCCGCCGGTGTCGCTGCCAGCCTGGTGACGCCTGGCGCATGGGCACAGACCGCAGCGGCAAATTACCCGGACCGCGCCGTCAAAATCGTGGTGCCTTTTGCGCCCGGAGCCGGTACCGATGCCATGGCGCGGCTGGTCGCGCAAAAGCTTGGTGAGGTCATGAACGCCACTTTCGTGGTGGACAACAAGGCCGGCGCTTCGGGTGCGATTGGCACGCAGTATGTTGCGCAAGCGCCTGCCGATGGCTACACCCTGCTGTTGGTGGCCTCACCCTTCACCACGGTGGCGGCATCGCTGCCCAGCGCCAACTATGACCCGCTGCGCCAGTTTGCACCGGTCGGAATGATTGCCAGCGGCCCGCTGGTCTGGGCCGCCAGCACCCGGCTGCCGGCCAGCAACATGAAGGAACTGGTCACGCTGGCCAGGCAAAAACCCGGCGCACTCAATTACGGCTCGGCCGGTGCGGGCGGCGTCAACCACCTGGTGCTGGAACTCCTGAAGGCGCGCACCGGCACCTTCATCACGCACATACCTTACCGCGGTGTGGCCCCTGCCACCATGGACATGATTGGCGGGCAGATACAGCTCGTTACCGGCACCATCCCGGCACTGCTGCCGTTCATCAAAAACGGCAGCATCAAGCCGCTGGCGGTGACCAGCGCCAAGCGTTCCAGCGCCTTGCCCGATGTGCCCAGCATGACCGAAGCCGGCTTGTCAGGCATTGATGTGGTGAACTATTTCGCGCTGATGGCCCCCTCGGGTACGCCGCCGGCCATCGTCACGGCACTGAACGCGGCCATCAACAAAGTCGTGACCTTGCCCGATGTGGTGGCCCGCTTCAAGACCGATGCGGTAGAGGCCGCACCCGGCTCGCCCGCGCTGCTTGGCCATTTCATTGAGGCCGATTACCGTGCCTGGCGCAATGTGGTGAAGACGCAGAACCTGAAAATCGAATAAGGGGTTTGCCCACCAGGGCCTGCACACGCAGCCAGAAGTGGTAGCTCTCCAGCCCAGCAGGGGCCGCGGAACCGGCTTAGCCGGGCCGCAGGCGCAGCGCCCCCTCGGGGGGCAGCGGCTACACGAAGTGAGCAAGCGTGGGGGCCCTAATTTTGTCCTTCGGTCAGCGTGTCGAGCTGAAACTTGCCGCTTTCGTGCCATAGCCAGGTGTCGGTGTAAACCACTTTGCCCAGGCGCGTGGGAGCCGGAAAAGGAGACGCGCGATGGACGGTTTTCTCGATTTCGGCGATCACTTCGGGTGCATGGCGAGGCGCCCGCAGCCAGTCCAGGCGGGTCACGTGGCCGGCCCGGTCTATCTCCACATTCAGCACGCCGACGGCATACAGCATGGCGGGCATTTTGCCTTTGTAAATGCGTTCGTCATTCAGGCTGTAAAGATGGCTGGCGCCATCCTGGCGGTAGGCGCGAGGCGTAGTTGCCGCTGAACTGCGGGCCGTGCTCTTCGGGCCGGCGACAGGGCCGACGGGCGCTGGCGTTTGGGGTGCTGGTGGCTGTGCAGGGCTTGCCACAGGTGCGCTTTTGCAAGCGCTTATCACCGCAGCGACGGCCGCAGAAAGCAGGGTCAGCAGCCAGTAGCGGCGGGGCGTGGAGTCGGGTATGTCTTGTTTCATTTTGGGGGCCTTGCTCTGGGCCGCAGGATGTTCACGGGCCGCATCATTTTGATGCTAAGGTGACACCCGGGCCCAATTATTTTGCCCATTATTTCCTCACCTAACACTACCAACACGTCACCAATGGTTTCCAGCAACACAAGCCACCACACTGAGACTTTTCTGACCCAACTGGCGCA
>DASXRN010000363.1:0-9672 GCA_036506595.1 Polaromonas sp.
CAGCCACTCGATGCAGTCGGCGTTCTCGGCATGCACCATGGCCATCGCGCCGTGCTGGCGCGCGACGTCGAGCACGTCGAGGATCTGGCCATCGCCCAGCTTCATGTCGTCGTAGGTCATGTAGATCTTGAACGAGGTGTAACCCTCGGCGATCAGCGCCGGCAGTTCCTCGTTCAGCACCTGCGGCGTCGGGTCGCTGACGATCAGGTGGAAGGCGTAGTCCACATGGGCGCGGCCCTCGGCCCGCTGGTGGTAGTCCTGGACCGCGGCGCGCAGCGACTGGCCCTTGTGCTGCGTGGCGAACGGAATCACGGTGGTGGTGCCGCCGCAGGCGGCCGAGCGCGTGCCGGTGTCGAAGTCGTCGGCCATGCGCAGCGGCGCTTCCATCGGCTGGTCGAGGTGGCAATGGGCGTCCACGCCGCCCGGCGTGACCACCCGGCCCCGGGCGTCGATTTCGCGCGCGCCGGCGGCCAGGCCGGTGCCGAGTTGCACGATGCGGCCGCCCTGGATGGCGATGTCGGCGGCATAGGTGTCGCTGGCCGTCGCCACCAGGGCGTTGCGGATGACGAGGTCAAAGGCGGGAGAGGTCATGTCGGCTTGTCCTGACATCTGGCTCAGACCACTTCCTGGAACAGGCGGCCCCAACCCTTGAGCTCGCGCGGGGCTATGCCGACGGTCTTGAGCGCCTTCCAGACCACCGTGGCCACCGAGTCGTAAATGGGGATGCCGAGCTCACGCTCCAGCTCTTCCACCAGCTGGGCGGCGTGCAGATTGGTGCACATGACGGTCATGGCTTGCGGCCGCTGCCTGGCCGCTTCGCGCAGCATGCCGCGCAGCGTGTCGGGCTCGACCTCGCCGAACTTGAAGTTCACCGTGATGCCCAGGTGCTGCTCGGCGACGCAGTCAATGCCTATGCCGCGGTAGTTGGCGATGATTTTCTGCTGCACGTCCTCGACGTAAGGCGAGACCAGGCCCAGGGTGCGCGCGCCCTGCGCGGCCAGGATCTCATTGAGCGCCAGCACCGAGGTGGTGGCCGGGATGCCGGTGGCCTCGGTGATGCGGGCGCACAGCTGCCGGTCTCTCTCGAAGCCCAGCCAGCTGGCGGAGGTGCCGCTCCAGCAGATCACATCGACATGGGCATCGGCCAGCAGGCGGGCCGCCTCCAGGATCTTGCTGTCGTCGAACTGGTTGAGCGACTGGTCGCGCATCGAGATCTCGGTCACGGTGAAGCGCGAGAAGTGCGCCGTCACGCCGGGCAGGCTGCTGACCATGGCACTGGTCAGCGGCTCCAGCGCCGTGTTGGAGGAAGGCGTCAGCACGCCTATGCGTTTACGTTGGGTCATGTTTCTCTTCTTCAGACGGTTTTGGGTTTGGCCAGCACGTTTTTAGGCACGAACCAGAGAATCAGCAGCACGGCCAGCAGTTCGACCGCGGCGATGACAAACAGGCCCGGCGTCAGGTTGCCCGTGGCGGCCTTGATGGCCGACAGCATAAACGGAGAACCGAAGCCGGCCAGGTTGGCGATCGAGTTGATCAGGGCAATGCCCACGGCGGCGGCGGCACCCGTCAGCAGACGGTTGGGCATTTGCCAGAAGACCGGGAAGGCGCTGCTGGTACCGATCACGGCCACCACCAGGCCGGTCAGCACCAGAGCCGGGCTACGTCCTTGGGCAAAGGCCACGATCAACATGCCGATCACGCCTATCAGCACGGCACCGGCGCAGTGCCAGCGCACCTCGCGTTGGCGGTCGGAATGGGAACCGTTCAGAATCTGCGCGCCAGCGCCCAGCAGGAAGGCACCGGACATGATCCAGCCGATGGTGGCGGGATTGGTGAAGCCCAGGTCCTTGACCAGGCTGGGGCCGTAGAAGTTCAGGGTCGCATTGGCGGCCACGATGCAGAAGTAGATCAGCACGAACAGCCACAGGCGAACGTCTTTCAAGGCCGCGAAAATGCTGTGTTCACGCTGGCCCAGGGCCTTGTGGTCGCGCTCGAGTTCGGCCGCCACCAGCTGCTTTTCACGCGCCGTCAGCCAGTTAGCGTCCTTGGGGTGGTCGGTCAGGTAGAAGAAGGTGAAGATACCGGCGAGCACGGTGGGCGTGCCCTCGATCAGGAACACCCACTGCCAGCTCGACAGGCCGCTGACGCCGCCCATCAGGTTGAGAATATTGCCGGCGAGCGGGCCACCGACGACGCTGGACAGGGCCGAGGCGGCGGTGATCAGGCTGAACACCTTGGCGCGTCGTCCGCTGGGATACCAGTAGGTCAGGTAGACGATCACGCCGGGCAGGAAGCCGGCTTCGAACGCGCCCATCACGAAGCGCAGCACGTAGAACATTTCCGGGGTCTTGGCAAAAGCCATGGCCACACAGGTCGCGCCCCAGCCCAGGGTGATGCGCATCAGCGTTTTCTTGGCGCCGATTTTCTGCAGCATCAGGTTGCTGGGAATTTCAAAGAAGAAATAGCCGATGAAAAAAATCCCCGCGCCCAGGCCGTAGACCGACTCGCTCCACTTGAGATCGTCGAGCATGGTCAGTTTGACGTAGCCGACGTTGACGCGGTCGATCCAGGCGAGCAGCCAGAGGAAAGCCAGGAAGGGGATCAGCCGCCAGGTGATCTTGCTGTAGGTGGTGTCGACTTCACTTTGGGATGGCTGGGCCACCCCGGCAGGAAGGGTTGTTGACGTGCTCATGATGAATGTCTCAATTCGTTGATGTTGCGGCCCGGGACGCCTGGCCGTGTGCGCAGGACTTCCCGGTCTGGTCTGCAGTCATGGGATGCGCGACCCACCCGAAGAGTCAGGAGTCCATGACGACATGGGCTCAGTATAAAAATTAGTCGACATCAATGTCAACATCATTGTCAACACTTTAATTGGTAGTTTCCCTAGTACGCCCAAGTGCCCTGAAATGCATCACCCGCCCTTAGCGCTCATGGCAAAACCCAGCGCCCAGGCAGGCTGGCTTGCCAGACAAGGGGACTGAGGGGCCGAAAAAACTTGAATGCGCGCACACGCTGCGCGAGGCTGTGGTCAGCGCGTCGGTTTGCTGCCGACAGCGCTTGCCGCCGCATGCCCGTGCGTAAAAGCCTCTTCAAACACCGAGTAGCCCGACAAATCGCTGTGCGCAAACTGCAGGCGCTGCCACGGCGCCTGCAGCGGCTTTTGCAGGGCCCGCAGCGCAGGGCTGCTGCGAACGCCGAGCACCGGCGTGCTCATGGCGTGGCCGTAGCGCATGACGTCGATGCGCGTGACTTTGCCGGGCAGGTCGGGGTGCGGCAGCGAGAGTTCTGCGAGAACGGTGTCGCGCCAGTGTGTCCAGGGTTGCTCGTACAGGTTTTTGCGCTGCGCCGCCTCAATGCCAAAGGCGCGGTAATGGGTCAACACCGTGGCACCGGGCACCGCTTGCAGGCTTTGGTGCATGGCATCGACATAGCCTAGCCCGGAGGTAACTGTGTCGGCGCTGTAGATCACGTTGTCCCAGCTCGGGGCGGCACCGGGGCGGTCGTGCAGTGCGGCCTTGAGGTGAATATTGGCCACCAGCCACGGCGCGTAGCGCAATGTAGCCGCGGCCTGGCGCAGGGCGGGCGGCGGGTTTTCGACCACGCGCGCCGCCACAAACAGCGGCAACGCCATGATGCAGTGATCGGCCTGCCAGCGCTCCATGGTTTGGTTGCGGGTATTGACGGCCTCGACCTCCACCCCGTGTTTGCCCGCCGCTACCCTCATGATGACGCGGCCCGTCTGCAGGCGCTCGCCCAGCGGCTGGGCCAGGCGCTGCGTGAGCCAGCCATTGCCCTCCGGCCAGGTGAGGATGCCAGCCTCGCGTTCACTTGAGGGCTCGGCCCCCGGCGCCGCAAAGCCGTGGCGGCTGGCAAAGTAATGCAGGCCGGCCCAGGCCGATACCGTGGCCAGGCCAGCACCGTAATCGTCGCGGCAGCAATAGTCCAGGTACCAGCGCAAGGGCACGCTGGTGAGCTGCTGGCGGTCCAGCCACCCTTCAAAAGTCATGGCATCCAGCGCTTGATGGGCGGGAGCCAGCACGGCTTTTGACACAGGCATGGTGAAGCTGGCGGCACGCGACGCCTCTTGCACCAGGCGCGCAAACTGCCGGTAGTCGGCCAGCGTTGCCGCGTCTACATCATGCAGCGGCAGCAGGCCCTCTTGCCACTGGCCGTTGATGAACAAGCGCTCCTGCGGGCTGTGGCACAGGTGGCGCTCGTCGTAGACCCAGCGGCCCGCCACGCGCTGGCGCAGCCCGAGTTCTTCGAGCAGGTCCTGCACCTCGTGCGCGTCGCCTCCAGGCACCGGCAGGTAGTGCGCGCCCAGCGGGCAGGGCACGCCATTGACCTGCCCGCCGCGGCTGTTGCCACCAGCCCTGTCTTCCAGCTCCAGCAAGGTGAAATCGTTGATGCCGCGCAGGCGCAAAGCCCGTGCCGCTGCCAAACCCGCCACGCCGCCACCGGCAATCAGCACGCGGGTGCGCTGCGTTTTCAAAGGCGCGGGCCATGAGGCTGCCGAAGGACGCAGCAGATGGCCACGTTCATGCTGAGCACCGACAAAACCGCCGTCGATTTCTGGAACCTTGTCACATCCCAGCAAAGGCAGGGTGGAGGCGGCGAGAAAATGGCGGCGCTTCAAGGCGACACCTTGCCCCACTCCTGCTCGTAGCTGTGCACCAGCTCCTGGTTCGACAAGCGGTTGACGGGTGCGGGCACGCGCGCCATGTCTTGCGGAAAATCAAACAGCAGGGCCAGGCTTTGCGGATTGAGAAACCTGAGCCCCGGCGGCAAGTTGCCCACCTGCACAGCGGGGCTGAGCGGACGACGGCTGGCCACCACAAAGCCCCACTCGCCAAAGCTGGGCACATTGGCATGGTAGGGCGCGGTTTGCAGGCCCACAGACTCCACCGTGTTCACCACCATCCAGTAGCTGCGGCGCGCCACCAGCGGCGAGGTGGTCTGGATCACCGCGTAGCCGCTGGCGGCCAGGTGCCGGTCCAGCAGCGCATAAAACGAGTTGGTATAGAGCTTGCCAATCGAAAAGTTGGTGGGATCGGGAAAATCCACAATCACCACGTCAAACATCTCGGCGGTACTTTCCAGCCACTGAAACGCATCGGCATTGACGATGCGAACCTTGGGCGAGGCCAGCGCATCGCCATTGAGCCGCCTGAGCGCCGGTTGCTGTGAAAACAGGCGCGTCATGGCCGGGTCCAGCTCGACCAGCGTGACACTTTCCACGCTGGGGTATTTGAGGATTTCGCGCACCGCCATGCCGTCGCCGCCGCCCAGCACCGCCACTTTTTTGGGTGCGCCGTGGGCACTCATGACCGGGTGCACCAGCGCCTCGTGATAGCGGTATTCGTCGCGCTCGGCAAACTGCAGGTTGCCATTGAGAAAGAGGCGATGACCGGCCCGGCCGCTGGTCACCACAATGCGCTGGTAAGGCGTGGTGGCGGTGAAGACCACGCGGTCCTGGTAAAAATGGTCTTCGGCCAGCGTGGTGATGTGCTCGGCCCCGGCAAAACCGGCACCGAGCGCGCCCAGCGTCAGCACGCAGGCCAGCGCATGGGCCTGCAGATGCCGCAGCTCATGGCGAAACAGCCACAGCGCCCACAAGGCAATGGCCGCGTTCATGAGGCCAAACAGCAGGCCGGTGCGAATCAGCCCCAGCTGGGGCACCAGCACCAGCGGAAACGCCAGCGACACCGCCAGCGCGCCCAGGTAGTCAAAGGTCAGCACCTGCGAGACCAGTTCCTTGAGCGCGACGTTGCGCCGCAAAATGCGCATGACCAGCGGAATCTCCAGCCCCACCAGCGTGCCCACCAACAGCACCATGGCGTAGAGCAGAAAACGGAAGGCCCCGGGAATGTAGGCATTTGCTATAAAAAGAATAGCTGGCAGCGCCCCGCCGACCAGGGCCACCATCAGTTCTATGCGCAGAAAATGGGCGGGAAGCTGGCGCTCAAAAAAGCGCGACAGATAAGAGCCTATGCCCATGGCAAACAGGTAGCTACCGATGACGGTGGAAAACTGCAGCACCGAATCGCCCAGCAGGTAAGAAGCCAGCGCACCCGCCGCCAGCTCATACACCAGCCCGCAGGCCGCCACCACAAAGACGCTGGCGAGCAGCGCGACTTCGAGCGGTCGCGGTGCAGAGGGAGCAGAAGTTTCAGTATTCAAAGCAGAAAAAAGTTAGCGATGGCTTTAGCAGGCAATGCGCAGCGAGCCGGAGAACCAGCAGCGTCAAGGGCGTAGCGAGCGGGCCGCGGGCAAGGCGGACGGAGCACAGCCACCGGAACGTACTTCAGGTACGTGAGGATGGCGAGCACCGGACCAACGCCGCCCCCGGCCCGCTCGGTAGCCAATAACTAGCCGTGGATGGCGGCGGCTACGATGATGGAGATGCCCAAACTCATCGCCGCCACCACCAGACCCAGCGCCATGTTCTGTTTTTCAACAAGCTCTTCCCAGAGCTTGTAGGGCGTGATCTTGTCGATGATGACAAAGCTCAGCCAGAAAATGACCACGCCGATCAGCGCGAACAAAATAGAGCCGAGGAAGGCGGCGGGTTTAAGCCATTCAAGTCCCATGAGGGTCTCCAGAAAAAATTAATACCGAAGTTGGTACCGAGCGATGCGTCATTTGTGGCCTCCGCCACCGGAAAAACCACCATAGGAGCCGCCCGCGCTGCGGCTGCCCGACGATGAACAGTTTTCCACATCCGGATTGCAGCTGGAACAGCGGCTCATCAGGAGCAGGAAGAACAAGATCAGCAGCAGCACAATGATCACGGTGCCACAGCCTACACCCGAGGCGCTGCTCAAGGGCCTGGCATCGACGCGCTTGAACAGCTCTTGCTTGCCGTCCAGCTTGAAGGCTTTGGCCACCAGATCACCGGCCAGCTTGCTGCCGCTGGACCAGGTGACCTCGCTGCCCGTTGCTTCCTGCGACAGCAGGGCGCTGCCGCTGGCAAAGTCGCGGTTAAAGGTTTTCTGCCCGCGCGTGACCTGCCAGTAAAACTCGCCGGCCACGTAAGTCGTTTCGGCCTGGTAGCTGCTTTGCAGCTGATACGTCGTCTTGAGGTAGCTGGCGCTTTGCGCACCAGCCTTGAAACTGGGCGCACCCGTAACCGGTTTGACCAGGCTCCAGCCATCTTCGGCATCGACCAGAAAGGTAAAGCCGCGCTTCTGGTTGTAAAGCAGGTATTCGCTCCAGCCGAAATGCTCGTCCGGGTCGTCGGGTTCATACCCCATGCGGTGCTGAAAACCCACCACCTGCCACTGCACGCCCTGCAGCAGGCCCGTGCTGCCCAGCGCAATCAGCGGGCTGACCGGTTCGTCCTGGATGGCGTGCCTGAGCGCCGCACCCAGGCCCTGCGACAGGTCAATGATGCTGTTGCAGGAACGGCAGGTAATGCTTTTGCTGGTGGCGAGCGTGACTTCAACTTGTGCGCCGCAGTTGGGGCAGCTGAACTGCTGGCCTTTTTCGTCCTTGGCCGATGCGTCACGCAGGCCGGTCAGCTTGAGCTCATCGAGCAACACCGAGCGGCCCAGCGACATCAGCGGCGCCTGGCCGCTGAGCGCGGGGCCGTAGTCAATGCTCAGCACCTCGCCGTCGGCGCTGCGCAGCTCCACCATGGCAAACGGCACACCCAAAGCGGGCAAATGCGGCAGTTCACCCTGGGCTGACAGCAGCGCTACCTGCTGGTTGGACGCCACGCTGAACGACTTGGCGTTGATGGCGGTCCTGGCGCCTACCCGGAAATTCTCGGCAGACGGCACCGCACGCTGCAAACTGGTGGGCAGGCTGAAAACATAGGCGCCGTTGTCCTCGCTCAGAAAGGCAGCGCTGCCGTCGTCCAGCACGGCATACCACTCGGTCCAGCTGCCTTGCGCATATTTATATTGCAGCCGGCCCACCAGCGTGAAGTGGCGACCCTGATAGACGCCCGAGGCCTGCAACTGCAAGGGGCTGAAGTCGTTGAAGAGCTCGGCCATCTTGCCGAGGCGCGCCAGGGTGTCGCCGTGGCGCACCACGGTGCTCTGGCAATAGCCACACACCGCGTGCGTGGACTGCGCGCTGCGAAATTCAACCGGCGCGCCGCAGCCGGGACACGCGGCACGGTAGGCGCGCTGGGGGGAGTCGGTAACCAAGGCTGAGAAAGCGTTAAACCAGCTTTTTCAGCAGTTCAGCTTTCTTGGCGTCAAATTCGTCCTGCGTCAAAATGCCCTTGGCTTTGAGCTCGCCGAGCTTTTCGATCGTGGCGATGATGTCATCGGGCTGGATGGCCGTTGCGGGTGCCACCGGGGCGGCCTGAGCGGCCTGGCCCTGCAAACCCGCCTGCAGGTTTTGCGCCAGCACCTGGCCCAGCGCCACACCGGCCCCCAGGCCCATGGCATCGCCGGCGATACCACTGCCGGCACCTGCGCCTTCGGCAAACTTCGGAATTGCCTGCGCCGTCTGGTATTGCATGAACTTGCCCATGTCGTTGCCGACCATGCCCATGCCGATTTTCTGGTCGAGGATTTTCTGCAGTTCTTCGGGCAAGGAGACGTTTTGCACCGTCATGCCTTCGACCTTGAGGCCGATGGCCGCAAACGCAGGCGTGAGCTCGGTCGACAGTGCCTTGGCAAATTCCATCTGGTTGGCCGCCAGATCCAGAAAAGGAATGCCGCTGGAGGCAATGGCGTCCGACAGGTGCTGCAGGATCATGCCGCGCAACTGGCCGTCGAGTTCAGCCACGCTGTAGCTATCGCGGGTGCCCGAGATTTCGGTATAGAAGAGTTTGGGGTCGGCGACACGGAAACTGTAGTTGCCAAAGGCGCGCAGCCGTATGGCACCAAAATCCTTGTCGCGAATCGTGATGGGCTGAGGCGTGCCCCACTTCTGGTCGATCTGCTGGCGGGTGCTGAAGAAATACACATCGCTCTTGAAGGGCGACTCAAACAGCTTGTCCCAGTTTTTCAAGTAGGTCAGCACCGGCAGGGTCTGGGTCGTCAGCCTGTACGTGCCGGGGCCAAACACATCGGCCACCTTGCCTTCGTTGACGAAGACCGCCAGTTGCGACTCGCGCACCGTCAGCGAAGCGCCGTTCTGGATCTCCATGTCGGCCATGGGAAAGCGCCAGGCCAGCGTGCCGTCCTCATCCTCGGTCCACTGGATGATATCGATGAACTGTTTCTTGATGAAGTCCATTAAAGCCATGCCGCGCTCCCCTTCTGGTGGTTATCGGCGCCATGATAACCGTGCCTTGTGGCGCTGCCGCTCGTCGCCTGATGACTGATCCGCCGCAGGCGACAGCGCCGAGTCTCGAAGAGCTGCAAGATGCGCGCATGGCAGCCGACTCACAGCATGAGCAGCACGCCAACCGGCCAACCAAGGCCAGCAAAACGCTATCTTATTGATAGCTGAAAACGCCCGCACAAACTGGCCAGGAAGCACTTTTTACACTTAAAATCCAAGAGAACCCGATGAAAACCCATCTTGCACCATTTGCGGCTTTGCGCTCGCAGACGCGCAGACAGCCCGGTACATGAGGCAGCCCAGCCGAGTGACGCTGTAGATACCTGCTTGCATGCAATACCGGGGTTTGTAGGGATCCAAAGTTGTTGTCCCAACTTTCTAAGCAAATCAACGGTGTTGGACATTAACTTTGGACGCTCTAAAGGC
>DASXRN010000364.1:0-4140 GCA_036506595.1 Polaromonas sp.
CATCATCGAGCACCACACCCTCACGCAGCACGACGAACAGCGGCATATAGCTTTCGCGGCCCAGGTACTCCAGGTCCACCACCATCGAATCGAGCACCTCGGGCAGCGCTTCAATCGCGCTGTAAAGCTCGCTGGTGCCCATGCGCAGGCCATGACGGTTGATGGTGGCGTCGCTGCGGCCGTAGATGATGCAGCCACCCGCAGGCGTAATTTTGAGCCAGTCGCCGTGCCGCCAGACGTTGGGGTACATGTCGAAGTAGCTGGATAAGTAACGCTGGTTGCCGAGGTCGCCCCAAAAGTACAACGGCATGGAGGGAATGGGCTGGGTGCAGACCAGCTCGCCGACCTCGCCAATCACGGGCCGGCCCTGCTCGTTCCAGGCCTCCACCGCGCAACCGAGCAAGCGGCACTGCATCTCGCCGGGCACCAGCGGCAGTTCGCGGTTGCCCCCAATAAACGCGCCGGCAAAATCGGTGCCGCCAGAAATATTGCACCACCAGATGGGTGCCCCCACGCTTTTCACTTCGTGTAATGCGCTGCCCCCCGAAGGGGCTAATTTTCCTTGGGGCGGCCTGTCGGAAAATTGCATTCCTGCGCTTGCATCGGCGTGTGCTCGCAGACGTTCAAACTGCTCCGTGCCCCAGTTCTGCGCTTCGGGCGACAGCGGCGAACCGGTAGAGCCCAACGCGCGCATGCTCTTGAGCCCAGGCAATTGCGTCAGGTCAACCCCTGCCTTCATGCAGTTGGCAAAGAAGGCCGCGCCGGCGCCAAAGAAGGTCACGCCCTGCTCCGCCGCAAAGCGCCACAGCGTGGTCCAGTCGGGCTTGTCTTTGCCGCCGCCGGGGTTGCCGTCAAAGATCACGCAGGTGGTGCCGTTGAGCAGGCCGCTCATCTGCGCGTTCCACATGACCCAGCCGGTGGAGCTGTACCAGTGGTAGCGCTCGCCCCAGCTGTTGGCCTCATAGCTGCAACCCACGTCGTTGTGCAGGGTCTTGAGCGCCAGCGCCACCAGCAAGGTGCCGCCGTGGCCATGCACGATGGGCTTGGGCAGGCCGGTGGTGCCGCTGGAATAGACAATCCACAGCGGATGGTCAAACGGCAGCCAGAGCGGTTCAAACGCCGCTGTTTGTGCATCATTTCGGGCCGTAGCCCTTTCAAACAGGGCGTAATCAGCTATCGAATTAATAGCATTCAGGTTGTTGTGGATGATCACATGCTGCACGCTGGGCAGGGCGGCGCGCAACTCGTTGACCACGGCCGTGCGCTCAAAGTCGCGCCCGCCATAGGTCACGCCGTCGCAGGCAATCAGCACCTTGGGCTCAATCTGCCTGAAGCGGTCGAGCACGGCGTTGGTGCCCATGTCGGGCGCGCAGATGCTCCAGACGCCGCCTATGCTGACCACCGCCAGAAACGCCACCATGGCCTCGGGAATATTCGGCAGATAGGCCGCCACGCGGTCGCCCGGTTGCACACCCTGGGCCTGCAGGTGCAGCGCCAGTGACGCAACCTGCTGGCGCAAGGCAGGCCAGCTCAGTTCGCGAGGCTGGCCTGTGGCCAGGCTCTTTTCATTGTGGCTCACCAGGGCCGGAAAGCCGGCGGCGTGGGCCGGGTCCACATGGCGGAACACCTGCTGCGCGTAGTTGACCTGCGCACCGGGAAACCATTGGGCGCCGGGCATGCGGCGCTCCACCAGCACGGCGCTGTGCGGCGTCGGCGACTGCAGCTCGAAGTAGTCCCAGATGCTTTGCCAGAAGGCGTCCAGCTCCGTGGTGGACCAGCGCCACAGCGCGTCATAGGAGTCAAAGCTCAGGCCACGCGTCTCGCGCAGCCAGTTTTGGTAAAGGCGGATTTGGGGGATGTAGGGGGCGCTCATGGCCCGAGATTACCCGGACGGCACCTATGTTTGCATCGGGAATTGCCCGGGTTGATGCAGTGGATTTGTTATTTCGCACAGTTGTGCTAATATTTGCCGCATGGATGCCAAAACCCAAAAAAGCGAGCTGACCCGCGCCGCCATCATCGGTGCCGGGATAGACCTCGCCTCGGCCGAAGGGCTGGAGGCCATCACCTTGCAGGCGGTGGCCGACCGCATCGGCCTGTCCAAGAGCGGCGTGTTCTCGCGCATAGGCTCGCGCGAGGCCTTGCAAAAGGCGGTGATCGAGGAGTTTGGCCGGCGTTTTCTGGCCGATGTCTTTGTGCCGGCCATGGCATGCCCCAAGGGCCTGCCGCGCCTCAACGAAATCATGCGCCGCTGGATCGTGCGCATGCGCGATGTCGAAGTGGAGCAAGGCTGCATCTACACGGCCGGCGCCTTCGAGCTGGACGACAAGAAGGGCGAGCTGCGCGACACCCTGCTGCAGGAAGTGACGCGCTGGCGCGCCGCCTTGCGCCGCACGGTCTCGCAGGCCATCGAAGCCGGGCACTTGCAGCCCAACACCGACCCCGAGCAGCTGGTTAGCGAAATCAGCAGCTTGTCTATTGGCCTGTTGCACGATGCGCGCTTTCTGCGCGACCCGCGCGCGGCCGAACGCACCCAGGCCTCCTGGGAGCGCCTGATTAACAGCTACAAAACCTGATTGTTGAGGGAGGCCCACGTGCTTTTGCCGGTTTGTGTTTGCCCAAATTTCGCACGATTGTGCGAAGAAAGGAAGATGCCATGTTGATCGTTATTTTTTCTCTCGCTGGTTTTCTGCGGGTGCGCGGCGTGATGGCCGCCCTGGCCTCGCTGCGCCAACTGCCACGCAGCAATGAAGACTGGATTTATTACTGAGGCTCAAGCCGGGGCCTGCCCCCGGCTAGGGCCTGTTAACGCTATTTCTGGGGGATGCGTTGCGAGCCAAAAAGGCCATGAGCAAGGCGCAAAACGCCGTCGGGGTAGGCCCCCGACAAGGCTTTGCAACGCCGCGCATGGCCTTTTTGGTCGCAACCCGAAGGGAACGTGCTGAATCGGGCGCCAATCTAGGCGCACGTCGCCGCCCGCACTCATGTGCGGGCAAGGCGGGCAACAACGAGTGGCGCCCGATTCAGCATGTTCGCACCCCCGGAAATAGCGTTAACAGGCCCTAACTCAACAACGGAGAGTCCCATGACACGTACATCCCTGCAGGCCACGACGGCCTACTACAACGCCAGCCCGGTCACGCGGGTGTTCCGCTGGGGCCTGGGTGCCTCGCAGCGCCTCTGGCCGACGCTGGCCGTGCGCGCGGCCTACCGCCTGTTTGGCACGCCGCTGCCGCCCAAGTGGCTGAGCCGGCGCAAGGCCTGGAGCCCCGACTGGCACATCGAACAATGGCCGTTTGAAGACGCCGGCCTGACGCTTTACTCCCGCCCGATCGCGCCGCATGGCCCGGTGGTGCTGCTGGTGCACGGCTGGGGTGGGCACGCCGGCCAGATGCTGGCGCTGGCCGACCAGCTGGCGGCTCAGGGCCTGCGGCCCGTGATCGTCGAGATGCCCGCGCACGGGCGCAGCCGCGGCTCGACCAGCAACCTGCCGCAGTTCGCGCGCGTGATCGAGTACGTCACGGCGCGCCTGCAGCAGCAGGGCTACAGCGTGCATGGCCTGGTGGCGCATTCGCTGGCGGCCAACGCCGGCGCCTATGCCGCCAGCCGCGGCCTGCCGGTGAAACGGCTGGTGCTGCTGGCCCCACCCGCCTCGCCGCATGAGTACACGCGCCTGTTTGCCCAGGTGTTTGGCCTGAGCGAGAGCACACGGGCGGCGATGCAGCGGCGCATTGAAGCGCGCGAAGGCATCCTGATGCCGCAGTTTGAACCGGCGGCGGTGGGCCCGCGCATCGCCCTGCCCACGCTGGTGGTGCATGACCGGCGTGACAGCATCAACCGCTTTGCCGACGGCGTGGCCTACAGCCAGGCCATTGCCGGCGCGCGCCTGGTGGCCACAGAGGGCCTGGGACACCGGCATATTCTCAAGGACAGCGAAGTGCTGCGGCAGATCGGCGCCTTCCTGGCCTGATGCGCCTTGTCGGCCGCGAGGGCGCGCCTCTCTTGACGGGTTGGATGTCGCGGCTAAGATGCCCCATCATGGCCGGACTCACGCAAGCGATCCGCTTCTGCACATCACAGGACGGCCTGCGCCTCGCATATGCCACGGCGGGTCAGGGTCCAGCGCTGGTACGTGCCGCG
>DASXRN010000365.1:0-3939 GCA_036506595.1 Polaromonas sp.
GCCGCATGCGCCTGGTCCTCCTCCAGGAACACGCTTTCGATGAAGAGCAGATCCACATCCGCAAGCAAGTGCGCGAGCGTCTCGATGTTGGCGTCGGTGTATCGCAGATCTGTGACATAGCCAATGCGCCGACCCGGAACGACATCGAGTATCAAGTGGCGCAGCTCAGCGACCTGGCGCTCCATGCCGTGCTCACCTCGTCGATCACGCCACCGCACCTGAATCGGCGTTTCGCCCGGTGCGCCCGTCAGAACTGCATGCTTGAGTTCGCGCAACCACGGTCCCGTCGTCACGCCAAGCGCCGCCAGGCGATCCATCGCCACCCTGAGCTGGCCCTTCTCCTCGATCACATACGCCAGGCAGGGGATACCGTGATCGACAAAGCGGCCGCGAACGCGAAAGGTCGCTTCCTCGTGCAGCACGTCGTCCGCCATCTCGAAGCAGGCACCAGCCTCGCGCGCAAACCCGCGCCGACTCGAAAAGCGGGACCACCGCCCGCGCCGGTCCACCCCGATTTCGCAGGCGTCGATCACCAACTCGACCGGGTAGCGATGCACGATGTTCCAGGTGTAGGCGCGCAGCTTGTGTTCGATCTGCGCCACGAAGTCGGGCCCGCCGAACAGGACCAGACTCGCCTTGCGTCCCAGAACGACGCGCAGCAGGTGATCGAAGCCCGAAAAGTGGTCCATGTGCGCGTGGGTGACAAACACATGCGACAACCGCATCAGCTGACGCGGCGGCAGCGCGGAGAGGTCGCCGAGATCGAGCAACAGCGCCCGCCGTTCGTCCCTGAACTCGACATACAGGGCCGGGTCGCCGAAGGGGTCGTTGACGAGGCGGGGTTCGAACAGGGAAGGCATGGAAGTTCAGCGTGCGGTTGGCATCGGCGTCACATGATTCTCGCTCCAAGCGGGTTTCGCAAGCGTTCGGGACGGGGCAGTGGTACCGCGATGGCGCCCGATTGGGCCTGCCTGATGACTTCCGACCGCGCCACTCACTATATGCTCCCCGAGCACACGCAGGCCAACAGACCGATGCCGCCGCCTCAGCAGGCCCGCTGATGCTTTAGCAGTCCCAGGCTTGCCCCCGAGTCGGCGGTGAGAGCGCGCGGCCTCGGGAAAGTTGACCGCGGCATCGACCACTGCCTCAGGGTCGGGTCCGGCCAGTCGTAGCCGGCCCCACGGCCAAAACGAGTCATTCACGCCTCAAGCTGATCGCGGACGTTCACAGTCAAGTGTTGACATCTGGAAGTCATGGACCTTAACTCGTCGCGTTGCTCCGCATGGTTGTAGTCATCGCTGCAGGCTATCGACTCCAAACTGCGCGCTGCACGCCGGATTCGCAGGGTAAGTGTATGACCGCTTGTCAGGGACTCGATAGACCGCTTTGGGTCGTTGGACTAAACCTCTCGGTCGGGAGCGGTCAATCGGCAGATACTGACGCACTCAGGGTATTTACAAAACGTACTTCTACCAATCCAATCCCGATTTAACAAGCGGATTGGCTCAAATCTCCATGGCGTAACAGGGGGCGGTAGCGATGCAGCCCAACCCCGGCTGCGGCTTTGCCTCCACCTGCCGCAGTAGTAGTCCGGCCAGCCACTCATCAACTAACGCCGGATCATTAACCGTCTTGAGTGCCTGGTAAGCCACCTCAGCCTCAGGAAACCGCCGCCGCAAAAAGTTGAGCCACTGCTTGAGGCGACCGGCGCGTGAGCGGGCATCAAGCCGGGTGCAAACGATGTGCCAGAAGTCGGCGAGCAGCGGCACCAGCTGGGGCCAGGTGATGCCTGCTGCTAGTGGCATACCTTGCTTGTCTTCAATACCCTTCATAGCCGCCTTGATGGCCAGGCCCAGCCCCGGGTCAACCACCGCACCGCGGCCAATCATCAGCATGTTGCAGCCCGAGGCTTCGCGGCAGCGGCGTGCGTCGTCCACCGTCCAGATTTCGCCGTTGGCGACCACCGGAATATTTACCACCGCGCGAATGTCGGCAATGCGCTCCCAATAGGCCGGTGGTTTGTAGGCCTGGGCTTTGGTGCGGGCATGCACCACCAGTTCATCGGCGCCGCCGCCAGCAATGGCCAGCGCGCATTCGATAGCGCGCGAGTCATCGCTGTAGCCCAGCCGCATCTTGGCCGACACCGGCATCTGCGCAGGCACGGCGCGACGCACGGCAGTAACGATGGCACGAATGGTTTCGGGCTCGTTGAGCAAGGCCGCACCGCCGCCGTGGCGATTCACCACATTGGCCGGGCAGCCGAAGTTCAGGTCAATGCCAGCCGGCCCCAGCTCGGCGAGCCTTGCGGCGTTTTCGGCCAGGCAGACCGGGTCAGAGCCCAGCAGTTGCGCGCGCACCGGCACGCCGGCCAGGGTGCGGCCGCCGGTGTGCAGCTCGGGCACGATGCGGGTGAACACGCGCTCGGGCAGCAGCTGGTCGGTGATGCGGATGAATTCGGACACACAGCGGTCAATGCCGCCGACGCGCGTGAGGATGTCGCGCAGCACGAAATCAAGCAGGCCCTCCATGGGCGCGAGCAGGATGGTCATGGTTTTTTGGGGTCAGAGTCCAATAACCCTAGACGCCAGAGCGAGGTGACTTCTGCGTCGCGTGCGGCGTGCAGCGCATCGCTGGTGTCCAGCGTCTTGGGATGCTGCGGCTTCACGTCAAGCCGATCCAGCACCTGCAAGCCCGCGCCCTCAATCGCGGCCAGCAACTCGGCGCGTGTGCGCAAGCCCAGATGCTCGGCGATGTCGGACAGGATGAGCCAGCCCTCCCCGCCCGGTGCCAGGTGCGCCGTCAGACCGTTCAGAAAACCCAGCAGCATGCGGCTGCCTTCGTCGTACACCGCGTACTCAATCGGCGAGCTGGGCCGGGCCGGCAGCCACGGCGGGTTGCACACGATCAGGGACGCCTGGCCTTCGGGGAACAAGTCCGCCTTGATCACCTCAACCTGCCCCGCCACACCTAGCCGCGTCAGATTCTCCTTGGCGCAGGCCAGCGCGCGCGCGTCCTGGTCGGTGGCCACCACATGCGCAATGCCACGGCGCGCCAGCACGGCGGACAGCACACCCGTGCCCGTGCCAATATCAAAGGCCACGAATGGATCTTGCGCGGTGAAAGGCAAATGCGCCGTAGCCACCAGACTCACGTACTCGCCGCGCACCGGTGAAAACACGCCGTAGTATGGATGAATGCGGTTGTGGGGCGGCTCGCCGAGGGCGGTAATTTCAACGCCTTTTTTGCGCCACTCGTGCGCGCTGATCAGGCCCAGCAACTCGCGCAGCGAGGCCACCGAAGTGCCCGCCGCCTCATCGGCTGGGCCCCAGGCCTCGGCACAGGCCTGTCGGGCATCCGGCGCACGGCGCAGCACGATGCCGTAATCCGCGTTGAACTGAATCAGCACCATGCCCAGCACCCGCGCGCGTTGCGATTGCGCCTGGCGGTACAAATGAAAGGCGTCGGCAGGCGATACCACTGAATCCGCTGGCTTCTTGCGAGCATTCTTTGGCGGCTTATCGGCCCGCCGCGCCAGCGCCTGCAGCAGGTGCTGCGCATTGTGAAAATCACCGCGCCACAGCAAGGCCGTGCCTTCGCAGGCCAGCCGGTAAGCGCTGTCGGCGCTCAAGGTGTCGTCGGCCAGCAGCACGCGTTTGGGCGGTGCTGCGCCGCGCTCCGAGCGCCAGCGCGCCGAGCAGGCCTCGCCCGCCTCCGTCCAGCAGATGATGGATGGCAGGCCGGCGGCTTGGGGAATGGGGGCAGGTGAAATCGGCATCTAGAGGGCAAACACGAGGAAAGAGTCCAAGTGTTTTAACAGATGGCGAGGCCGGCCGGTCAAAAAGCCATGGAAATGCCATTTCTTAAGCAAGAATGGCCTGTAGCCCAATAAGAATGGGCGCAAGCAGCTATGAATTACATAGCAAATTGCACCCTGCCTGT
>DASXRN010000366.1:0-3788 GCA_036506595.1 Polaromonas sp.
GCCAAAGTCGCTGACATTCAGGCGGCTCAGCAGGGAGCCGTTTTGGTAAGAGCCGATATCGCCGGCCAGCACCAGCAGGTCGGCGCTGGGCAGGGGCTGGACCCGGAAATGCGGGTTGGATTCGAGGTGCAGGTCGGAGAGGAGTTGGATGTTCACCCAGTGATTGTGCGGGAAGACAGGGGCGCCTGGTTTCCATAAACTTTGTTCGTCCGCGCTCCTCGAGGCGCCCATTCATCACAGGACATCACAGGACATCACAGGAGAATTGCCCATGAAACCCCGCATCACCCTGATCACCCTCGGCGTCGACGATCTGAAGCAATCGCTGGCCTTCTACCGCGATGGCCTGGGCCTGGCCACCCAGGGCATAGTGGGCGAAGAATTTGAGCATGGCGCTGTCGTCTTCCTTGACCTGCAGGCAGGGCTCAAGCTGGCGCTCTGGCCGCGTGCCAGCCTGGCGCATGACACCGGCCTTGCCCCGTCACAACGAAGCGCGACCGAGTTTGCGCTGGGCCACAACGTCGCCAGCCGGGACGAGGTCGATGCCGTCATGGAGCAGGCCAGGCGCGCGGGCGCCACGATCGTCAAGCCGGCGCAGCCGGCCTTCTGGGGCGGTTATTCGGGCTACTTTCAGGACCCGGACGATCATTTGTGGGAAGTTGCCTGGAACCCGCAGTTTGACCTGGCAGAGTAGGCAACAAGCGCTGGTTTATCCGTCAAGTTGGCCTCCAGCCCTTTATGGCTGTGCATAAACAGCTATTAATTCTGTAGCAAAATGGCGGGCCGCCATGTTCGCCTGCCCACCCAACCATGCAGGTTTTGCATGGTTTTGGACCGACATGAGGTTTGAAAACCTAGGGAAAACCCTTAATCTAGGTACATCGCAACTTTTCACCCTTGTGGGGTGGACCTTGATATGTACCGCCTGATTTCCCACATCGCCCGTTTTCTGCCCATGGCCCAGGGTTTTGCCCCGGTTCACGGTGTGGCGCACAACCTGATGGAGCGCGCCGAAGCCCGCGCCGGCCGCAATCCGCAGCAGGCGCAGGAACTGCGCAGCGCCGCCTGCGCCTACCTAAGCGTGGTTCGCTGAGGTTTTTTAAAGCTTGATGCCCGCGCCTTTCACGGCCGGCGCCAGCGCTGACACCTGGCTGGTGACGAAGCTGGTAAACGCGGCAGGGCTGGTGGGGCTGGTGGTGATGCCCAGCTCCAGCATCTTCTTTTTGATCTCGCTGCCGGCCAAAATTTCGTTGCAGGCGGTGTTGAGCCGCGCCACCACATCGGCGGGCATGTGCGCCGGCCCGCTCAGGCCAAAAAAGTTGTCCAGCACCAGTTGGCGGTAGCCAAACTCCACCACGCTGGGTACATCGGGCACCAGCGGCGAGCGGCTGGCCGAAGTCACGGCCAGCGGCACCAGCTGCCCGCTCTTGAAGTAGGGCACAAAGGCGGTCAGCACATCAATGCCCACCGGGATCACGCCGGCGATCAGGTCGGTCGTCATCGGCGCGCCGCCGCGGTAGGGAATGTGCACCAGGTTCACCCCCATGGCTTTTTTCATCAGCTCACCGTAGATATGGCCAATCGAGGCCGGGCCGCCCGAGCCGAAGTCGAGCCGGCCCGCCTTGCGCGCCTGCGCCTCCAGGTCGGGCATGGTCTTGATCGGCGTGGCCGGATTCGCCATGACCACGCAGGGCGCGCTGCCGATCAGTGCAATATGGGTAAAGCCCGTCACCGGGTCATAGGGCTGCTTTTCCAGTGCAAAGGGGCCGATCGAAATCGGCGTGGAATTGCTCAGCATCAGCGTGTAGCCGTCGGCGGGGGCCTGCGCCACCACCAGCCCGCCCACGCTGCCGCCGGCTCCCGGCCGGTTGTCAACCACGACCGCCTGACCGAGTTTTTTGCCGAGCTGCTCGGCCATGACGCGCGCCACGATGTCGCTGGCGCCACCGGCCGGGAAGGTCACCACGATCTTGATGGGTTTGTCGGGCCAGGCGGCCAGTGCCGGGAGGGCGACACCGGCGGCACCGGCGGCCAGCACCTTGAGGGCGGTGCGACGCGGCAGGTTTGCCGAAGTCAGCGCGGGAAAAGCAGGGTGAGACATGGCGGATTCCTGTATACGGTTTGTGCGCAAGACTGTAGGCAAAAAACATGCCTTGAAAGACGTTGCCGGCTGACCACGCCAGGATGCGGACCTGAGAAGTCCGGATTTGCTATTGGTTTGCTATTGATATGCTAGCTACATGCCCCCGTTCTGATTGGCTGAGAGCCAAAATCATCTTCAAAAATGGGTCGGACCTTGCATCCAGCCCGGCACGGACAAACCAGCGGTGAACGCGGTGAGTGTGCTTGTTGGGACAGTAGCCCATCAACGCGTGCCGCACGTCAATACCGGCCGTCGAGCGGTCCGATGAGCCACCTGCGAAGCTCAGGCGCGTGCCGCCAAAAGACGCCAGTCCACAAGCCCGCTCAGCCCCTCAACCCCCCAAATAGATACATTTGGCGTCAATTGATACATCTACACACATGTACAAAGCGTTACAAAAGCGATTTTTTACCTTAATAAAGCGGAATTTCGGCAGCCGATTATTTTCTTGAAAAGAAAGGTGAGCAACAACTAACTTAGGCGCCGAACCTTAACAAAAATGAAAGCGATGGTCTGCCTTTTTTTCGGTATTGATCGGGCAAAACCTTGGCTCGACACTGATTCTCAACGGCGGTAGCTCAAAAACAACATCAAGTCGTTTGTTTGCCGATGTGTTTTTTTGTTGCCGCCGCCAATGCCCCGGATGACCTGAACACCGCAACCTGACAGTGGTGGGCCGTTTTCCGGGTTTGGTTTTTTGCTTGACCCGACCTTCGTGAACATTCAGGACACGCAGGCCAAGAAACCGGATTAAAGGGGAACAACCATGGCTTCATTCAGCAAAAGCGATCTTCAATTCATTCTCGAACAGATCCAGATCGCGGAAAAAAATGCGGCCGGCCAGCCGCTCATCGACTTGCTGCCCAACGTAGAGGTGCCCTTCGGCCTGCGCACCGTCTCCGGCATCTACAACAACCTGGCCACTGCCCAGATTCAGTTCGGCGCCGCCGACACCATCTTCCCGCGCATGACGACGCCGGTGTTCAACACGGCGGAGGCCATGCCCGCAGGCTTCTTCGGCCCGGGAAGCCCGGCCGGGCCCGTGACCTCGTATGCGCAAACCAGCGGGCCGGTGTTCGACTCGCAGCCGCGCACCATCAGCAACCTGATCGTGGACATGACCGCCAACAACCCGGCGGCGGTCGCGGCTGCGGCGCAAAACCCGGGTTCCACGCTTGTCACCAGCCCCGGCCTGGATGGCCTGTTCGGCACCGCCGACGACAAGGCGGTCTTCCAGATTCCCAACATCACGCCGGACGCGGGCCTGACGGCGCCCTTCAACCAGTGGATGACCTTCTTTGGCCAGTTCTTCGACCATGGCCTCGACCTCGTCACCAAGGGCGGCAACGGCACGGTCTTCATTCCGCTGCAGCCGGATGACCCGCTCTACGTGCCCGGCAGCCCGACCAATTTCATGGTGCTGACGCGCGCCACCATGCTGCCCGGCCCGGATGGCATCCTGGGCACGGCCGACGACATCCACGAGCAGAGCAACACCACCTCGCCGTTTGTCGACCAGAACCAGACCTACAGCTCGCATCCCTCGCACCAGGTGTTCCTGCGGGCCTATGAGCTGAATGCCGCCGGCCATCCGCTGGCCACCGGCAAGCTGATCGTGAACCGTGACCTGGGCGCCGATGGCCAT
>DASXRN010000367.1:0-38161 GCA_036506595.1 Polaromonas sp.
GAGTTCGCGAGCTCGCGGCCGCTCGCCGGCGCGCGAATCATGGGCTCGCTGCACATGACCGTGCAGACGGCGGTGCTGATCGAGACCCTGGTTGCGCTCGGCGCTCAGGTCCGCTGGGCCTCTTGCAACATCTTCTCCACGCAGGACCACGCGGCCGCGGCACTCGTCGCCCGCGACACGCCCGTCTTCGCCTACAAGGGCGAGTCGCTCAAGGACTATTGGGACTACACCCACCGCATCTTCGAGTTCGGCGCGGCCGGCTCCGAAGGCGAAGGCCCCAACATGATCCTGGACGACGGCGGCGACGCCACGCTGCTGATGCACCTGGGCAGCAAGGCCGAAAAAGACGCCAGCCTGCTGGCCAACCCCGGCAGCGAAGAAGAGATCTGCCTGTTCAACGCCATCAAGGCCAAGCTGGCGCAAGACCCGACCTGGTACAGCCGCCGCCTGAAAAACATCATCGGCGTGACCGAAGAGACCACCACCGGCGTGCTGCGCCTCAACGAAATGTCGGCCAAGGGCACGCTGGCCCTGCGCGCCATCAACGTCAACGACTCGGTCACCAAGTCCAAGTTCGACAACCTCTATGGCTGCCGCGAATCGCTGGTCGATGCGATCAAGCGCGCCACCGACGTGATGGTCGCCGGCAAGGTCGCCTGCGTGGCCGGTTATGGCGACGTGGGCAAGGGCTCGGCCCAGGCCCTGCGCGCCCTGAGCGCCCAGGTCTGGGTCACCGAGATCGACCCCATCAACGCCCTGCAGGCCGCGATGGAAGGCTACAAGGTCGTGACCATGGAATACGCCGCCGACAAGGCCGACATCTTTGTGTCCGCCACCGGCAACAAAAACGTCATCACCTATGAGCACATGGCCAAGATGAAAGACCAGGCCATCGTCTGCAACATCGGCCATTTCGACAACGAAATCGATGTCGCCTCGCTGGAGAAATGCCAGTGGGAAGAGATCAAACCGCAAGTCGACCATGTGATCTTTCCCGACGGCAAGCGCATCATCCTGCTGGCCAAGGGCCGCCTGGTCAACCTGGGCTGCGGCACCGGCCACCCCAGCTTCGTGATGTCCTCCAGCTTTGCCAACCAGACCATTGCGCAGATCGAGCTGTTCACCAAGCAGGCTGATTACGAAGTCGGCAAGGTCTATGTGCTGCCCAAGCATCTCGATGAAAAAGTCGCGCGTTTGCACCTCAAGAAAGTCGGTGCGATGCTGAGCGAGTTGAGCGACGAGCAGGCGGCCTACATTGGCGTCAGTAAAGCAGGCCCCTACAAAGCCAACACCTACCGCTATTAATGGCTACTGCGCACCCGTGATCCTGCGTTGCGGGTCCTTCCATGAATCCTCACGTACCTGAAGTACGCTCCGGTTCATGGATCCCCCCGCGCCTTGGCTGACGGGCGCTCGCTACGCCCTTGAGGCTGCCAGTAAATTGGAGACATTTTTTGCGCGCTGATCTATTTCTTGTGGAACACGGCTTTGCCACCACCCGCTCCCAGGCCCAGCGCCTGATTGCTTCGGGGGTGCAGTGGCGTGTGGACGCTGAAGGCGCATGGAAGAAAGTCGCCAAGAATGGCGACGAGGTGCCTGATGCCGCTGAATTGCAGGTGCTCGACAACACCGAGGCCAAATACATTTCACGCGGGGGCCTGAAGCTGGAAGGCGCGCTCAAAAGCACGGGGCTGGATGTGACGGGTCTGCGCTGCCTGGACATCGGTCAGTCAACCGGCGGCTTTAGCGATTGCCTGCTGCAGCACGCTGCCGTGCAGGTGGTGGGCGTGGATGTGGGCCATGGCCAGTTGCACGCCAGCCTGCGCGCCGACCCGCGCGTGGTGTGCATTGAAGGCGTCAATGCCCGCGCATTGACGGCCGACGATCTGGCCGAGCATTACCGCCGCGCGCTGCATGTCAAAAACGGCGTTGAAGACGGCAGTGAAGACGCGGACGATGAACCCGGTGATGACGATGAGGTCGACTTCGATCCGCTGTTTGATTTCCTGACGGGCGACCTGTCCTTTATCTCGCTGACGCTGGTGCTGCCCGCCGTGGTGCGCCTGCTCAAGGCCGACGGTCATTTGCTGATGCTGGTCAAGCCGCAGTTTGAACTGCAGCCGGGGCAGGTCGGCAAGGGCGGCATTGTGCGTGATGCCGCCTTGTTTGAATTTGTCGAGAAGCGCCTGCGTGACTGCTGCGCCGGGCTGGGGCTGGAGGTGCTGGCCTGGCTGGACTCGCCGATTGAAGGCGGCGATGGCAACCGCGAGTTTTTTATTCATGCGAAGAAGGGCCACGCGGTCGTCGGCGAGGACCAGCCGCTGGCCGCTGCCCCGCCGCGCAAGGCACCCAAACGCCTGCCTCGTGTGAGTCATGAGCCGCATGAAGACCCGGAGGCCGCCCACGCCGGCCAGCCCGGCCCGGCGCGCAGCAAGCGGCGTGTCAAGCCCGAATAAAGACCTAAAAAACCAGAGAACGATTGAGATGGCCATGAATCTGCCGATCAGCTTTGAATTTTTCCCGCCGAAAACGCCCGAGGGTGCCGACAAGCTGCGTGTGACGCGCCAGGCCTTGTACGCCCACCAGCCCGAGTTCTGCTCCGTCACTTTTGGCGCGGGCGGCTCGACACAGGAAGGCACTTTTGGCACGGTCAAGGAAATCCTGGACGAAGGGGTGGAGGCCGCCTGCCATTTTTCCTGCGTGGGTGCGACCAAGACCACGGTGCGCGAGCAACTCGCCACGCTGCGGGCCATGGGCGTGAAGCGCCTGGTGGCCCTGCGTGGCGACCTGCCCAGCGGCTATGGCATGGGCGGCGAATTTCATTACGCCAGCGACCTGGTGGCTTTTATCCGGGCCGAGACCGGTGATGCGTTTTACATTGAGGTCGCCGCTTATCCGGAAATCCACCCGCAGGCGAAATCGGCCGAAGCCGACCTGAAGGCCTTTGCGACCAAGGTCAAGGCCGGTGCCAACTCGGCCATCACCCAGTATTTTTTCAACGCCGATGCCTATTTCCGCTTTGTGGACGATGTGCGGGCGCTGGGGGTGGACCTGGCCATCGTGCCCGGCATCATGCCGATTACCAGTTCGACGCAACTCATGCGCTTTAGCGATGCCTGCGGCGCGGAAATCCCGCGCTGGATTCGCCTGCGCCTGCAGGGCTTTGGCGATGACACGGCCTCGATCAAAAGCTTTGGCCTGGACGTGGTCACCGAGCTGTGCGATCAGCTCTGCACGGCTGGCGTGCCCGGCATTCATTTTTATACGATGAACCAGGCCGCAGCGACGACCGAAATCATTCGCCGCCTGCAGCTGGCTTGATGGCGGCCTGACCTCCATGTGCCAGGGTGTCCTCAAGTTCTGGGGCATCGCCAGCCTGCTGGCTGTGCTGACCGCCTGTACCACGGCGCCTTCATCACCGCAGTTACCCGGTTTATCGTCGTCGACCCCTGTCCGGCCGGCCGGCAAAGGGCTGGTTAAGCCGGAGCCCCCAGGACCGACGGCCGACCCCGCGCCCGCGCCAGAGCTTGCTGCCGACGATAACAAGCTGCTGGCCGGCGAAGCTGCCCGGGAACTGGAGCGCGGCGAGGCTTCCTGGTACGGTCCGGGTTTTCAGGGTAGACGCACCGCCAGCGGCGAGCGCTACGACATGCACGCGCTGACCGCGGCCCATAAAACCCTGCCTTTCGGCACGCTGGTGCGGGTGCGCAGCCTGGTGACCGGGCGTGAGGTGGATGTGCGCATCAACGACCGCGGGCCTTTTTCTGCGGGCCGTGTGATTGACATGAGCCGGGCAGCGGCCGAGGCCTTGGGTATGCTGGGCCTGGGGGTGAAAGACGTGCTGCTGCTGGTGCCCGAGTCCACCGCACCGGTGGCGCAGGTGCTGCCCGCACCACGCAAAACCGCCCGACAAAACGTCAGGCCAAAACTCAAACACAAACCCCGGCAGGCCAGCACGGGCAGCCCGCGCTAGCTTCTTGCGGCCGCGAGGGGCAGGCCGGTGGCCTGCGTCTTGATGAAAAACAAGTTTTTGCATAAAAATGCAGAACTTATTAGAATTTCAGTAATTTCTGAAAATTCAATAAATCAAGGCCATTCATGAACCTGGCTCCTTTAACCCAGCGCTTTGTCCTGCACTTCGGTGAAATGGGCAGCCGCTGGGGCATCAACCGCACCGTGGGCCAGATTTACGCCCTGCTGTATGTGTCGCCGCGCGCCCTGAATGCCGATGAAATTGGCGAGGCGCTGGCTTTTTCACGCTCCAACGTCAGCATGGGGCTCAAGGAGCTGCAGTCCTGGAACCTGGTGCGCCTGCAGCATTTGCCCAATGACAGGCGCGAGTATTTCCAGGCGCCTGAAGATGTCTGGGCGATCTTTCGCACGCTGGCCGAAGAGCGCCGCAAGCGCGAGATCGACCCGACGCTGTCGATGCTGCGCGATGCGCTGATGGAGCAGCCTGCATGCGAAGACGATATTCACGCCCAGCGTCGCATGAAGCAGATGCACGACCTGATAGAGCTCATGACCGGCTGGCTGGCCGATGTGCAGAAAATGGATTCGGCCACGCTGGTCAGCCTGATGAAGATGGGTGCCAAGGTGCAAAAACTGCTGGAGGTCAAGGACAAGGTGGCTAAGACGGTCAAGGCCGGTTTGACAGGCCGAGCCTTGGCGGACACAGTGGCAGCGCAGCCCGCCAAGCTTCCCGATGAAGACAGGAGTTGACGATGGATGGACTTGACGCATTCCTTTTGGCCCGCCTCCAGTTTGCGGCCAACATCACCTTTCACATCCTGTTTCCCACCATCAGCATCTCGCTCGGCTGGGTGCTGCTTTTCTTCAAGCTGCGCTTCGTCAAGACCGGGCAGCAGCACTGGATGGATGCCTACCAGTTCTGGGTGAAGATTTTCGCGCTGACCTTTGCCTTGGGCGTGGTCAGCGGCATCACCATGAGTTTCCAGTTCGGCACCAACTGGCCCGGTTATATGCAAAAGGTCGGCAATATCGCCGGGCCGCTGCTGGCCTATGAAGTGCTGACGGCGTTTTTCCTGGAAGCCACCATGCTGGGCGTGATGCTGTTTGGCCGCGCCCGTGTCAGTGAGCGCATGCACACGGCGGCCACGCTGCTGGTGGCGGGTGGCACCACGCTGTCGGCCTTCTGGATTCTGGCGCTCAATTCGTGGATGCAAACCCCCGCCGGTTTTGAAATGATCAACGGCCAGGCCCATGTCACGAGCTGGTTTGAGGTGATCTTCAATCCCTCGTTTCCCTACCGCCTGGTGCACATGCTGCTGGCCTCGGGGCTGACGGTGGCGTTTCTGGTGGCCGGTATTTCGGCTTACCGCTGGCTGCGCAACGAGCGCGGTGCCGAGGTGATGGCTTGCCTTAAAACCGGCGTGTATCTGGCAGCGGTATTGATTCCCCTGCAAATCATCGCGGGCGATATGCACGGCCTCAACACCCTGGAACACCAGCCGGCCAAGCTGGCCGCCATGGAAGGCATCTGGGAAACGCAGAAGGGCGCACCGGCCGTGCTGTTCGCCCTGCCCGACGGCCAGGCGCGCGAAAACCGCTATGAAATCGCCATCCCGAAACTCGCCTCGCTCTACCTCACGCATGAGCTCGATGGCGAGATCAAGGGGCTGAATGATTTTGACGGCAAGCACCCGCCGGTGGCGCCGGTGTTCTGGGCCTTTCGCATCATGGTGGGCGTGGGCCTCATGATGCTGGCCGTGAGTTGGGCCTGTACCTTCCAGCTGGCGCCCTGGAAGAAAGACCCTGCCCGAACCCTGACGCCTTTGCACGCCAGGCTGCTGGTGGCCATGACCTTTGCCGGCTGGCTGGCGCTGATTGCCGGCTGGTATGTCACCGAGATAGGGCGCCAGCCCTGGCTGGTGACGGGGGTGCTGACCGCTGCCGAGGCGGCTTCAAAAGTACCGGCACCGCGGATTGCCTTCACGCTGGCGCTTTACCTGTCGCTTTATGCCGCCCTCATCGCGGCCTACGTCTCGGTGCTGCTCTATCTGGCGCGCCACAAGACCGAGGCCGGCCAATCGCTAGGCCATGACCTGGAGGACGAGCTCAACGTCGTCAATTACCCCGAAAAGGAAGGAGCCGCCAATGCTTGATCTTGCCCCTGACCTGACGCAAGCCGCCGGCTGGATGCCCATCGTCTTTCTGGTGGTGATGGGCCTGGCCATGCTGGCCTATGTGATTCTGGACGGCTACGACCTGGGCGTGGGCGTGCTGATGCGCCGTGCCAGCGAAGACGACAAGGACACCATGATCGCCAGCATAGGCCCGTTCTGGGATGCCAATGAAACCTGGCTGGTGCTGGGGGTTGGCATTTTGCTCACGGTGTTCCCCATGGCGCATGGCGTGATTCTGGGCGCGCTGTATTTGCCGGTGGCCATGATGCTGATTGGCCTGATATTGCGCGGCGTGGCCTTTGACTTTCGCGTGAAGGCGCACGCAGCCCACAAGCCGCTGTGGAACCGCTTGTTTTACACCGGCTCGCTGCTGGCCAGCTGGTCGCAGGGCTATATGCTGGGCTCGCTGATCACCGGCTTTGCGTCCACCGGCTGGATCATCGTGTTCAATGCCGTGATCGGCCTGGCGCTGGTGGCCGCCTACTGCCTGCTGGGCGCGGGCTGGCTCATCATCAAGTCCGAAGGCGCCTTGCAACTGCAGGCCGTGCGCTGGGCGCGCGCCAGCCTGTGGTTCACCATGGCGGGGGTTGCGGCCATCTCGATCGCCACGCCGCTGGTCAGCCCGAGCATTTTTGCCAAATGGTTTTCTTTCCCCAACATCGTGCTGCTGTTGCCGATTCCGGCGACCACGGCCGTGCTGTTTGCGGTGATTTTCCGCAGCCTGCAACGCCTGCCAATTCGGCTGGCGCAGGGCAATGAATACGGCGCCTGGGTGCCGTTTGGCGCGACCGTCGGCGTGTTTCTGCTGGCGTTTTACGGGCTGGCCTACAGCCTGTTTCCGTGGCTGGTGATTGACCAGCTCAACATCTGGCAGGCGGCCAGCGCGCCGGCCGCCATGGGCGTCATTCTGGCCGGCGCGGCGGTGGTGTTGCCCATGATCATCGGCTACACGGTGTTTGCCTACCGTGTGTTCTGGGGCAAGAGTACGGCGCTGAAGTACTAAGCGCGGTGGACTATCCGCCGTGCTCCAGCGTGAAGCCGGCGTTGCGGTCCTGGCCGAGCAGGGCGACCATTTGCGGCAGGGCGGCTTGCAGGTCTGCCTTGAGGGTATGCGGCGGGTTGATGACAAACATGCCGCTGGCGGGCAGGCCAGGGCGCTTGACTTCGCCTGTCGTGTCCGTCGTTAACTTGCTCGACTTCACTGTTAGCGTGGCGTTCAGCCAGCTTCGTTTGGCTTTGACGGCCAGTGTTTTCAGTTTTCGAGGCAGGTCGTGTGCCTCGGGCCGCGGGATGATGGGGTACCAGACCACATAGGTCCCGGTGGCAAAGCGCTTGACCGCATCGGTCATGCAGGTCGTTACCCGGGCGTAGTCGCTCTTGATTTCATAGCTGGGGTCGCACAGCACCATGGCGCGCCGGGCCGGTGGGGGCAAAAAGGTTTTCAGGGCCTCAAAACCGTCCTCACGCGCAACGGCCACCTGCCGGCCGACGCCCAGCTGTTCAATGTTTCCCGAAAGCGACTTGAAATCGGTGGGGTGCAGCTCAAACAGCTTGAGCTTGTCGCGCCCGCTGAGGAACTGCTGCTCGATAAAGGGCGAGCCCGGGTAAATTTTCAGATGGGCCGGATCGCCGGTTTCGGCGAAATGGGGGTTCAGGCCGCGCAGCAGCTCCAGGTAGTCCTGCAGGGCCGGCGCCCAGGCGCTGTCGGGTTGGTTTTTTGCTATTGTTTTAATAGCTTCTTGCGCTTGTACGGTCTGGGCTTGCGGCTTGTTTGGTGCAGAAAAAAGCTTGAAAACACCTTCCAGGGCTTCGCCGCTGGTTTCGGTGTAATCGCCGTCGAGCCGGTACAGCCCCGCACCCGCATGGGTGTCGATCACGGTCAGCGCCGTGTCTTTTTGGGTCAAATACTTCATCAACGCGATCAGCGTGGTGTGCTTGAGCACGTCGGCATGGTTGCCGGCATGGAAGGCGTGGCGGTAAGAAAACATGGGTCTATCCTACCCGCTTGCACGCGAAATGCGCTGCGGAATTGACGTAAGCCCTTGATTTTTCATATAATCCACGGTTCTGCAGCGAACATGTGGTTCCGCGGCAGAATTGCTGTAGGCCTTTCAATCCCGTTTCGGTTCATTGCAAGGCAGCCGGCAAACTCCCACCTAAGAGGTTCTCAACAGAAGAACACCGACCGTGGAAAAGAACCCGACAAACCCTTCTTAATAAGAGAAACTCATGAAAACCTTCAGCGCAAAACCCGCTGACGTGACGCACGAGTGGTTTGTGATTGACGCGACCGACAAGGTCCTCGGACGAGTAGCCAGCGAAGTTGCTCTCCGTTTGCGCGGCAAACACAAGGCCATTTATACGCCTCACGTCGATACCGGTGACTTCATTGTCATCATCAACGCAGCTCAGCTGCGCGTCACCGGCGCCAAGTCGACTGACAAGATTTACTATCGCCATTCCGGTTATCCTGGCGGCATCACAGCCACCAATTTCCGCGACATGCAAGCCAAGCACCCAGGCCGCGCTTTGGAAAAAGCCGTCAAGGGCATGCTGCCCAAGGGCCCGCTCGGCTACGCCATGATCAAGAAACTCAAGGTGTACGGTGGTGCAGAGCACCCGCATACCGCCCAACAGCCTAAAGTGCTGGAAATTTAAGGAGCCTTGAGATGATTGGTGAATGGAACAATGGCACCGGCCGTCGCAAATCCAGCGTCGCCCGCGTGTTTATCAAAAAAGGCACCGGCAAGATCACGGTGAACGACAAGGACATCCAGGTGTTCTTCGGCCGTCAAACCTCGATCATGATTTGCCGCCAACCCCTGTTTCTGACGAACCACGTCGAGACGTTTGACATCATGGTCAACGTCCACGGCGGCGGCGAGTCCGGCCAGGCCGGCGCAGTGCGCCACGGTATCACCCGTGCGCTGATTGACTATGACGCAAGCCTCAAGCCGGCGCTGAGCCAGGCTGGTTTCGTCACGCGCGATGCCCGTGAAGTCGAACGTAAGAAAGTCGGTTTCCGCTCGGCTCGCCGTCGCAAGCAGTTCAGCAAGCGTTAATTCGCTTACTGCCAAGAAAAGCCGCCACGGTTTGCGCCTGGCGGCTTTTTTCATGGGCTTTACACGGTCCCGTGCACAATGCAGCTCCCGAGCTGAAAAATTGCAGGATATGGTTTGAAATTCCGTTTGTTCCGCCGCCGCCTGACCATCAGTTCCCCGCGCATGGCCGTACGCAGCGCCCTGCCGTGGCCCTTGCGCTGGATTGCCGGCGCCCTGATGCTGGGCTTTTCTGCCGCCATCGCCTTGTGGGCCTTTGAGTTTGGCAAAGGCATTGCGGGCCTGGACACCAACGCCAAGCAAGAGCTGAGCCTGCTCAGGCAAGAGGTCGCCAGCCTGCGCTCGGACCGCGACAAGGCGCAGTCGATTGCCAATACTTCGGGCAGCTTGTTGACGGCCGAAAAGGCGGCTCAAGAAAAAATGCTGAGCCAGATCAGGCAGCTGGAGCTTGAGAACCGCAGCCTGCGCGACGACCTCGGTTTCTTTGAGAAGCTTTTGCCCGCCGGCAGCACGGAAGCGGCCACCATACGCAGCCTGCAGGCCGAGCTGTTGTCGGAAATGCAGCTGAAGTGGCAGGTGCTGGTGATCCAGCCGGTCAAGGACGCCCCCAATTTCAATGGCAAGCTGGAGCTGACGCTCAATGGCACGCAGGCCGGCAAGCCTTGGGTCATGACCTTGCCCGGTGGTGCGCAGGCTTTGCAGTTCAAACAGTACCGCCGCGTGGAGGGTGTCCTCGATTTGCCGCCCCAGGCCGTGGTAAAAACAGTGACCGCCAAGGTCATTGAAGGAACGACTGTTCGCTCCGTTCAAACCTTCAAGTTCTAACCTCAACGTCCCTCGCCACTGGAATCCCTTATGTTCGGCAAAAAGAAGCAACCTCCCATCAAGAGCCTGATCGCTCCGGGCACCTGCATTGAAGGCAGCCTGAAATTTACCGATGGTCTGCGGGTTGATGGCGAAGTGATTGGCGACATCCGTGCCAATGAGGGCAGTAGCAGCATTCTCGTGATCAGCGAATCTGCCGTGGTGACCGGCCGGATCCACGCCGACCATGTGATCATCAATGGCCGTGTCATGGGCCCGGTCCACGCCTCCGAGTTGCTGGAGCTTCAACCCAAGGCAAAAATTGAAGGTGATGTGTCCTACAAGGCGCTTGAAATGCACCAGGGTGCCGTCATCTTTGGACAGTTGCGCCCCACAAGCCACCAGGAGCTGGAAGAAAAACTCACCCTGAAGCTGGCTGCCAACAATCTTTGATTGAAATGGCTGGTGAGTACTTACGATTGACGCTGATGACTAATACGTATGGCCGATGTGGTTGATTGATTTGCTGTACTATTTGTCATAAAGCCTTGATGAGCCTTGAATATTGGAGTCCCCCATGAGTGCAGTTGCTGAAAATATCCAGACCGAAATGCCCGCCCCCTTTGTCTTTACCGACAGTGCGGCGTCCAAAGTGGCCGAGCTAATCGCCGAAGAAGGCAATCCGGATCTGAAACTGCGCGTATTTGTGCAGGGTGGCGGATGCTCGGGTTTCCAGTACGGTTTTACCTTTGACGAAATCACCAACGAAGACGACACCACCATGACCAAAAACGGTGTGTCCCTGCTGATTGACGCCATGAGCTACCAGTACCTGGTCGGCGCGGAAATTGACTACAAGGACGATCTTGAAGGCGCCCAGTTCGTGATCAAGAACCCCAATGCCACCAGCACCTGCGGTTGCGGCTCCAGCTTCTCTGCCTGAGCGCGCCTCTTTCGTGATTTAAAAAGCCGCCTTTCTAGGCGGCTTTTTGGTTTTAAGCGGGGTAAATCGCCCCCAGCACACGCGGCCCCGCGGCCCCCGTCACGCTTGCCAGGTTGCCGGGTTGGCGCCTGATGGCCTGGCGTGCCAGCCAGGCGAAGGCCGCTGCCTCCACCTGCAGGGGCGGCAGACCATGCCTGTCCGAGGCGCTGACGCGAAGCGACGGCAAGCCCGCCTGCAGGCGCTGCATCAGGTGCTGGTTGAAAGCGCCGCCGCCGCACACGATCAGCTCGGTGCTATCTTTTCCATAGCTGCTTACGCCCGTAATACATGCGCTGGCAGTGAATTCGGTTAATGTGTTTTGAATGTCTTCGGGGCGTTCTGCGGCGAAGGCCTGTAGCTTCCCGGCCAGCCAAGCCAGGCTGAAAAGATCCCTGCCCGTGCTTTTGGGGGGAGGCTTGGAAAAATAGGGCTCATCCAGCAAGCTGGCCAGCAAGTGGGGGAGCAGCTTGCCGCTAGCGGCCCAGGCGCCGCCCGCGTCAAAAGGCTGGCCGGTGTGCTGCCGGCACCAGGCATCCATCAGCGCATTGCCCGGCCCGCAGTCGAAACCCAGCACGGGCGTTTTGCCGGCAGCAGGCAGGATGCTGAGGTTGGAGATGCCGCCCAGGTTCAGCACCGCCGCGGTGCTGTCCGGCCGGCCAAAAATGCTCTGATGAAATGCCGGTACCAGCGGTGCGCCCTGGCCGCCAGCGGCGACATCGCGGCTGCGGAAATCCGCCACCACATCCAGGCCCGTGAGTTCAGCCAGCAGCGCCGGGTTGTTGAGCTGGAGGGTGTAGCCCGCGCCGGCAGCCTCGGCCGAAGTACTTGGGGGCCGGTTGCCGGGTTGATGCCGCACCGTCTGCCCATGCGCGCCTATGGCTTGAATTTGTGCGGCAGACAGTCCCTGCGTGGCCGCCTGGTTCAGCAGCATGCTGACCACCCGCGCATAGAGCGCCGCGAGCTGGTTGCCCGCCACCGCCGCGCGATGGAGTTCGTTGTCGGCAGGTGAGTTCAGCGCCAGCAGCTCGGCCCGAAAGCTTTCGCTGAAGGGCTCGGTTGCTGACGCCAGCACCTTCAGCTTGTCACCCGAAAAATCCACCAGAACGCCGTCCGCGCCGTCGAGGGAGGTGCCTGACATCAGGCCAATGTAGTAGTCTGCCATGCGGCTATTTTGCCGCAGGGAGGGGCAGGGTAGCTGCTGCTCAAAAGCCATTTGAGCCCCAGCCACAATTTCCCGCCGGGCCGCCCCAAGGGAAATTAGCCCCTCGGGGGCCGCGCACTACACGAAATGAAAAGCGTGGGGGCCAGGTTTCGGCGCCGGGCCGCCCCAAGCCGAAACAGCCCCCTCGGGGGGCAGCGTATTACACGAAGTGAAAAGCGTGGGGGCCAGCTACTCAGCCCGTGTCTGGCTGATGGTCGCCGCGGCCTGCAACTGGTTTTTCACGCCGGCCGCGAGCTGGCGGAACAGCGGCAGGGAAGCCGTCGGGAGCTGGATGGTTTCGCTTTGCTTCGCGATGTTCATCGGGTCTTGCTGCATGCCGTTGACGCGAAACTCGAAATGCAGGTGCGGGCCGGTGGCCCAGCCGGTCGAGCCCACCAGGCCAATGGTCTGGCCCTGGCTCACGCTCTGGCCGCGCTGCACGTTGATCTTGCTCAGGTGTGCATACACCGTTTCGTGGTTGTTGCGATGCTTGATGAAGACCACGTTGCCATAGCCATTTTGCACGCCAGCAAATTCCACCACGCCGTCGCCCACGGTTCGTGCGGGGGTGCCGGTGGTGGCGGCAAAGTCGGTGCCCAGGTGCGCACGCCACTTTTGCAAAATCGGGTGGAAGCGCATGGAAAAACCGCTGCTGATGCGGGAGAACTCCACCGGTGAGCTCAGGTAGGCGCGGCGCAGGCTCTGGCCGTCCAGCGTGTAATAGCCGCCCTTGTTGGGAGCCCCTGTCGCGTCCTGGCCCGGCGGCTGGAACCACATGGCCTGGTAGCTCTTGCCCGCGTTGACGAATTCGGCCGACAGCACACGGCCGGTGCGCAGCGCTTCGCCATCGGCTTCCAGGGTTTCGTAGACCACGTTGAAGCGGTCACCCTTGCGCAGGGCGTGGCGGAAATCGATGTCACCCGAGAAAATTTCCGCGAGTTGCACGGCCACACCATCGGGAATGCGGGCGTCATCGGTCGCGGCAAAGAGCGAGGTCTGGATGCTGCCGCTGGCCAGCCGGGCCGAGCTCGTGTAGGGCGCGGTTTCAACGCGCGAGCTGAAGCCGGCTGACCCGTTGGCGCTGCGTTCGACGACCAGGCGCTTGAACTGCGCTTCGTCGTCGGTCGGCCAGCGCGTGCTGAGCTTGAGCAGTTGCTGGCTGTCGCTGGCTTCCACCGTCACGGTTTTGCCAGCGCGGCCCGCCAGTATCAACCGTGCGTTGGCATCGGTGCGCAAAAACGCCGCAGCGGCCGGGTCGTTGACGTTCAGGCGCTTGAGCAGGGCGTCGGCGGTGTCGCTGCTGCGCGTGCTTTCGGTGCGAAACAGCTTGAAGTTGAAGTCGGCCAGCGCATCGGTCTGGCCCTGCGTGGGCAGGCTTTGCACCGCCTCCAGCACCTGGTGCACCGGCAAATCGGCGGCATCGGGTGCCATGGGCGCGACACCAAAGGCGGTGACGCCCGTGCCCAGCAACAGCACGGCAAGGCTGCCGGTAAGACGTTTGGGGTGGCGACGGAGGCTGTCGGCGAGGGAAGTCAGGAGACGGGAGGGGGCGGGCAGGCGCAAAACGGAAGTTCCCAACTAAAGTGCGTCGGGCCCCCATCACATAAGGTCAGCGCGCCGGACTGCGATAAAAGCAGATCGGTGACCAGCCCCTGCTTGCTTGCTGTGGGGTCGTGGCTCACCGGACTCAAAAATATTCAGACCCGGATCAGCAATTTGCGGGCCAACTAAAATGGCGCGCTGATGCAGGAAAACGGCAATTATATCTGTCGGACAACACCTCGACTCGCAAAAAACCCTTATGAATCAAGAACTTGTTACAAATTTCCCGGTGACCGACCGTGTCAAGACGGCCTTGGCCATTTCCCTGCGAGGCTGTGACGAACTCATTCCCCAGGATGAATGGATCAAGAAACTGGCGCGCAGCGAGGCCACCGGGGTGCCGTTGCGCATCAAATTGGGGCTGGATCCGACCGCGCCTGACATTCATGTCGGCCATACCGTGGTGTTGAACAAAATGCGCCAGCTCCAGGATTTGGGGCACACGGTCATTTTCCTGATCGGCGACTTCACCAGCCTGATCGGCGACCCGTCGGGCCGCAACACGACGCGGCCGCCGCTGACGCCCGAGCAAATCAAGGTCAATGCCGAAACCTACTACCGCCAAGCCAGCCTGGTGCTGGACCCGGCCAGAACCGAGATTCGCTACAACAGCGAATGGAGCGACCCGCTGGGCGCGCGCGGCATGATCCAGCTGGCATCGCGCTACACCGTGGCCCGCATGATGGAGCGCAACGATTTTCATGACCGCTTCAAGGCAGGTCAATCAATCAGCGTGCACGAGTTTTTATACCCGCTGATGCAGGGCTATGACTCGGTGGCCTTGAAGAGCGACCTGGAACTGGGCGGTACCGACCAGAAGTTCAACCTGCTGATGGGCCGCCATCTGCAGGCCGAATACGGCCAGGAGCCGCAGTGCATTTTGACGATGCCGCTGCTCGAAGGCCTGGACGGCGTCGAGAAGATGTCCAAGTCCAAGAACAACTACATCGGCATCAGTGAGGACGCCAACAGCATGTTTGCCAAGGTGCTGAGCATTTCCGATGTGCTGATGTGGAAGTGGTACCTGCTGCTGTCATTCAGGAGCGAAGCAGACATTGCCGCGCTCAGGGCCGAGGTCGAGGCAGGCCGCAACCCGAAGGACGCCAAGGTGGCCTTGGCCAAGGAAATTACCGCGCGCTTTCATTCGGCGGCCGCGGCCGATGCGGCCGAACAGGACTTCATCAACCGCAGCAAGGGCGGCGTGCCCGATGAAATCCCCGAAGTGTCGCTGTCGGGCGCACCCCTGGGGATTGGCGCGCTGCTCAAATCCGCCGGCCTGGCCCCTTCGGGCAGCGAAGCCACCCGCCTGATTGAAGGCGGCGGCGTGCGGGTGGATTCCAGCGTGGTGAGCGACAAGGCGCTCAAGCTGGGAGCAGGAACCTATGTGGTGCAGGTGGGCAAGCGCAAGTTTGCCCGCGTGACCCTGGCCTGACTTCCTGGCCTGATGTGCCTGTGCCCTAGCGGGCGCCGGCCTTCTCCAGCATCTTCACCATCTCGCCGTAGCCGCGCGACTTGGCCAGCTGCAGCGGTGTGTTGCCCTGGCGGTCGGCCAGTTGAAGGTTAGCCCCGGCCTCGATCAGGGCCTTGAGCGTGGCCTGGTGCCTCGGCCCACCGTTGCCCAGCACGATGGATTCGATCACCGCCGTCCAGTGCAGGTTGTTCACATGATCCAGCGGCGCGCCGGCGGCGATCAGCTGCCTGACCACGCCATCGTGGCCTAGGTGGGCGGCAGCGATCAGGGCCGTGCCATCGTAGCGGCTGGTGACCTGTTGGGCGCTGGCGCCCAGTGACAGCAGCAGGCGCAGCGTTTCCTCATCGTCGGCGACGGCGGCAATCGTCACACCGTCGTAGATATCCTTGTCGAGCAGATTGATGTGGGCCCCCGCTTTCACGAGCGCGTGGATCGCGCCCTGTTGTTTCGCAAAGGTCGCCACATGCAGTGGCGTGCGGCCGTTGCCGTCGCGGGCATCAAGCTCGGCCTTTACGTCAGACTTCGCAGCGGCGAATTTTTCAATCTGGGCCGCATCGCCCTTGTGGGCGGCGGCGTGCAGGCCTTTGTAGGCGGCGACTTCAGCGGCATTAGGGGCGACTTGAGCCGCAACGGGCGCGGCCGCCATGGCACCGAGCCCGCAGGCTGTGGCCAACAACAGGACTTGCAGGGGAAGGCGAAGAGGGCGTCGGTTCATGGCGGCATCCTTTTGGGGTTTACTTCAGCTGGTCCTTGACCTTGTCCAGCGCAGCCACGGCGCAAGCCTCGTCGAGGTGGCCGCCGGGCGCACCGCCGACACCGACGGCGCCGATAACCTCATTGCCCACTTTCACCGGCACGCCGCCACCCAACAGCAAAAAGCCGGGAATATCGGTCAGATTGGCGGCGGCGGGGTTCTTCTGGGCGCCTTCCATCATGGCCAGCGTGTTGTTTTTGGCAGAAGCCGAGGTGAAGGCTTTTTGCAGGCTGGCGGCCAGTGTGTGCGGGCCGGCATTGTCGGCGCGCTGCACGGCGCGCACGGTGCCGGCGCGGTCCACCACCGTGACGCCCACGGCATAGCCATTGGCCGAGCAGGTGGCCACGGTGGCGGCGGCGATCTGGTTGGCCAGGTCGAGGGAGATGTTTTTCTCGGTCCGCACGCCTTGTGCGCTGGCAGCGGCGGCGATGAGGGACAGGGCAAGAGCGGAAATCTTGATGACGTTGCGCATGGTGTTCTCCAGAAGTTGGTTTGTTGAAACGGTTCAGTCGCCGCCGGGCCACCCCAAGGCGACTGCGGCCCCCTGGGGGCAGCGCAGCACACGAAGTGGCAAGCATGGGGGCCTCACATTCAACCGTGGGAGAACTTTAAAAAATGGCGCCTGCTTTGCCCATGCGTAGGGTTACGCGCAGGGCTCCGTAGAACTACGGAGTGGCTGTGCTCAACGCGCTTCAGTCGGCCGCATCCACCAGGGCCGCATATTGGCGGATCAGCTGCGCCAGCGACTCGGCTTCGAGCTTGGCAAACAGATTGGCGCGGTGGGTTTCCACGGTGCGCGGCGAGACATCGAGTGCGCGGCCGATTTCCTTGTTGGTCAGCCCGGCCACGATCAGGCCCAGCACCTCACGCTCGCGCTCGGACAGCTGGGCATAGCGCTCTTGCGTCTGCCGGTCGGTCTTGTTGCGCTCGCGTGACTTCACATGCTGGCGCACGGCATGTTGCAGGGCTTCCAGCAGCTGCTCGTCGTTGACCGGTTTTTCCAGGAACTCGGCCGCGCCGGACTTGAAGGCACGGCGGCACATCTCCACCGTGCCGTGGCCGGTCAGCATGATGATGGGCTGGTCCACGCCTTGCGCCTTCAAGGCCTCGAGCACGCTCAGGCCGCTGATGCCGGGCATGCGCACATCGAGCACGATGGCGCCTATGCTCTGGCGGTCGAAGGCCTTCATGAACGCCTGCGGGTCGGCCCAGCTTTGCACGCGCAGGCCCACCGTACCGATCAGCAGCGCCAGGCTGTTGCGCACGGCTTCATCGTCGTCGATGAGGTGCACCAAGGGTGACAGGGATGAACTCATGACTTGGCGGCCAAGGGCAAAGACAGCCGGAACACGGCACCGCGCGGCGCGTTGTGCGCGGCCATCAGGCTGCCGCCCATGCCGCTGGCCAGCGTTTCGCACAGGCTCAGACCCAGCCCGAGGCCGGCCTCCCGCGTGGTGAAGAAGGGCTCGAAAATTCGCGGCAGCACATCAGCCGCAATGCCCGGGCCGCAGTCGGTCACGCTGATCACGCCCAGGCTGTCCTCTGCGCCCAGCGCTACCCTTAGCTGGCGTTCGCGTGCCGGCACTTGTTCCAGCGCCTGCAGGGCATTCATCAGCAGGTTGTGGATGATTTGCTCCAGCGCCACCGGCTCGGCCAGCACGGTGGTAGCGGTGGGCGGCGATTCAAGTTGCGGCGTGACTTCGCGGCGCTTGAACTCCGGCTCCAGCAGATACAGCGCGTTGCGCACCGCATCCTCCAGCACCACCGACTGCAGCTGCGCCGCCAGGTCGGGGCGCTCCACTGCGCGGCGCAGCCGTCCGACCACTTCCGAGGCGCGGCGGGCTTGTTCCACGGCTTGCGTCATGGCGCTGCGGGCGGTGGCCAGCTCGGGCGGCTCGTCATCGAGCAGCCGGCTGGCGGCCTGGGTATTGGCCAACACGGCGGTCAGGGGCTGGTTCAGCTCATGGGCCATGCCGGCGGCCAGTTCGCCCAGGGTGTTGAGCCTGGCGACCTGGCCCAGGCGCAGCAGTTCTTCGGCGCGCTGGCGCTCGCTGCGCTGGCGCAGCAGGGCCCGCCAGGCCCGCAGCAGGGCCGCCACCAGCGTGGCCCAGCCCAGCATCCAGCCCCAGGGCAGCTCGCCCCAGCCGACCTGGCGCAGGGCGACCACGTCAAAGGGCTGGCTCTCGGCGGCCAGGTGTTTGTGAAATTCAAAGCGCCAGCCGCCATCGTGAATGCGACCGGGTTGCAGCTGAAAACTCTGGCTTTCATGCTCCAGCGTCACGCGCACCGGGCTGGTGTCCGGGGCCATCGGCCATTCGCTCCAGGGGACCACGGCGCGCAGGTCCAGTTGCAGGGCATAGCTGGTGGGCTCGGCCGCCAGTACCAGCTGGTAGCGGCCATGGGCCAGGTCTGCGCTGGCCAGCGCCGGGCGGCGCAGCGCGCGCGACAAGGTTTCTGCCACCCGCAAGCGCTCATCTAGCCAGCTGGCCTCGCGGTCGCGTCGCTGGACGCTGGTGATTTGCGGGTACACCGAAGGCAGGCGCTGTTCGGGCGGGGAAGCCTCGGAGGCATCGGCGGCGGGCTGCAACAGCGCCAGCGTCGCCATCACGGCATCATGCTGCACCACGCGCTGGCTCAGCAGCCGGTGGGCGATGCGCGCGTCGGTTTCAAACGCCGCCTGCAAGCGTATCAGCTCCATGCGCGCCAGCGCCACGCCACCCAGCGCGGTGATGGCGCACCAGAGCAGGACCCAGATCAAGCGACGGTGTAGCACTTGCAGCATCGCCGCATTCTTGCATAGCCTGAAAGTGTGGTGTTGCACGCCATCCGCATCGCAGACAATGTGCGCATGAACCGGCTGGATCTGCAATCATTAACACCGCAACGCATGCTCCGGGCCTCTGTGGTGGTGGCGCTCATCACCATGGTGCTCAAGACCCTGGCCTGGTACGTCACCGACTCGGTCGGTTTGCTGTCGGATGCTATGGAGTCCTTTGTCAATCTGGCCGGCGCCCTATTTGGGCTGCTCATGGTCACCATTGCCAAGCGCCCGGCCGACGACGAGCACCCCTACGGCCATCACAAGGCCGAGTATTTTTCTTCCGGCTTTGAAGGCGCGCTGATCATGGGGGCGGCGGTGGCCATCATCTGGGCGGCAGCCCATCGCCTCGCCGCTCCGCAAGCCCTGCAGCAAGTTGGTTGGGGCCTGGCGCTGTCCGTGGCCAGTTCCATCCTCAACGGCCTGCTGGCCTGGGTCATGTTGCGCGCAGCCAAGGCGCATCGCTCGATTGCCCTGGAAGCGGACGCCCGGCACCTGTTTACCGATGTCTGGACTTCAGCCGGTGTGGTCGTCGGGATTGCCGCGGTGGCATTGACAGGCTGGTTGTGGCTGGATCCCGTGGTGGCGATAGGCGTGGCCCTGAACATCCTGTGGGAAGGCTCGCAACTCATCTGGCGCTCGTCCCAAGGCCTGATGGATGAAGCCGTCGAGCCCGAAGTGCTGGCCGACATCCACAAGACGCTGGACGAATTCAAGCACCCCACCATCCGCTTTGACCACCTCACCACGCGGCGCGCCGGCCAGCGCCGTTTTGTGGATTTGCACATGCACCTGCCGGCCAACTGGTCGCTGGGGCGCGCCGCGGCACTGCGCGCCAGTGTCGAGCAGGCCTTGATGAGTGCGGTGCCCGGCCTGCGCGCCACCATCCAGCTGCTGCCCAGTGACGTGGAGCCCCACTTTGACGACGAGAAGGATCTGATCTGAATGAAAGCCGTATTGCAGCGCGTAAGCCAGGCGCGGGTGGTGATCGAGGGGCAAACCGCCGGCGAGATTGGCGCGGGGCTGCTGGTGCTGCTGTGCGCCGAGCGTGGCGACGCCGAGACACAGGCCGACAAGCTGCTGGCCAAAATCCTCAAGCTGCGGATTTTTTCGGACGAGGCCGGCAAGATGAACCGCAGCGTGCAGGACACGGGCGGCGGTTTGCTGGTGGTGAGCCAGTTCACGCTGGCCGCCGATGTGACGGGCGGCAACCGGCCCAGCTTTACCGGCGCCGCCGCACCCGACGAAGGGCGCCGGCTGTACGACTACTTTGTGGCGCAGGCGCGCGCTGCGCATCCGCAGGTCGCCACAGGCCTGTTTGCGGCCGACATGCAGGTGCACCTGGTCAATGACGGGCCGGTGACGATTCCACTGCAGGTGATCTAGCGGCAGCCGCCGCCCGCGCCGCGTCGTCCACGCTCCAGAACAGTGGCACGCCGCCGTGGGCCGCATCGGTCAGGCCCATGCGCGCCAGCGCCTCTCGCGGCCGGTCCTTGACGCGCGCCAGCAGCAGGGCCGTGCCCTGGCGGCGCAGGCTGGCGGCAAATTCGGCCAGCGCTTCCGCCGCGGTGTTGTCCAGGTCGTCGCAGACCTCCAGGCTCAGCACCACGACGGTTGCGCGCGCCGCTTCGGCGCGTTGACTGACGAGGTGGAATATCTGCTCGGCATTGGCGAAGAACAGCGGCTCCTCGGGTCGCATGATGAGCGTGCCGTCGACCGCGGTGGCATCGGCATGGCGCGACCGGTCCAGGTAGTCGCGCGTGCCGGGCAAGCGGCCCAATTCGGTGACCAGCGGCTGCGCGAAGCGCCGGATCGCCAGCAGCAGCGACAGCGCCACGGCCAGCAGCATGCCGAACAGAACGCCAAACAGCAGCACGCCCGCAGCCGCCACCGGCGCCAGCCAGACATCGCCACCCAGGTGCAGCGAGGACAGCACGGCGCGTGGCCAGAGGTTGTGCGAGAGGATGCCGATCACCACGCCGGCGAGCACCGGCATCGGCAGCAGCGCCAGCCAGGGGCGCGCCAGCCACAGCAGTAGCGCCAGCGCCAGCGCGGCGGCCACGCCCGCCCATTTGCTGCGCCCACCAGCCGCCTGGTTGGCCGAGGCGGCCGAAAACCCCGCCCCCACCGGCAGGCCTTGCAACAGTCCGCTCGCGAGGTTGGCGGCGCCCAGGGCCAGCAGTTCGCGGTTGCCATCGACCTGGTCGCCGCTTTGCAGTGCCAGCGAGCGCACCGAGCCCCAGGATTCGGCGAACAGGATCAGCAGCAACGCCGGCGCGATTTCCATGGCGCGCAGCCAATGGTCGATGCTCAAGGCCGGCAGGCGCCAGTCCAGCGTTTGCCAGGAGATATCCCCCACCAGCGCCACGCCCTGCGTGCCGAGGTCTAGCATGGCTGACAGCGCCACGCCCAGCCCCAGGACCAGCAGCGAGGTGGGCAGAAACAGCCGGCGCTGCAGCCCGTGATGGAGCGCCAGCCATAAGGCCAGGGCGGCTGCGCCCAGTGCCACGCTGGGGCGGTGCCAGTGCGCCGCTTGGGCCAGCAGCTCCCCCGCCAGCGGGCCTGCCAGCGAGGCATGAACCGGGACATCCGCGATGTGGGGCAACTGCTTGAGCACGATGGTCAGCGCCAGCGCCCAGGCGAAACCGCGCAGCACCGGGCGCGAAATGAAGGCGCCGAGGAAGCCCGCCCGCAGCGCGGCGGCCGTCAGGAACAGGGCGCCGGTCAGGCCGACCAGCGCATAGCCCATGGCCGGCCCGCCCAGCGTCATCGTCGAGGCAAACACCGCTGCCGCCGACGAGGTAGGGGCCAGCACGGCGAAACGGCTGCTGCCGAAGCAGGGGTAGAGGCACAGGCCGACCAGCGCGGCCAGCAAGGCGTGCATGGGCGGCACGCCCGCGATGGCCGCGTAGGCCACGGCCTCGGGCAGAGCACGCCGGCCACCGAGACGCCAGCCAGCAGGTCGGCCCATGAGAGCTTGGGGCCGGCGACGCTGCGGCCCTGTTGGATAGGCGGGGCGGAATCGCTCATGGCCGGCCCCGCAGTCTCAGGAGGCCAGCGGTGATGTCGCCCCCGACCAACCCGGCAGGTGGGCGGCTTCGGCGCTGTGGCACAGCGTTATGGCTGTCTGCAGGGCGGCATCGGGGTCACGCCGGAGCTGTGCGATCTTGATGCGGCGGCGGAAGAAGTCGGCCCAGAGGAATTCGGCAAAGGGCGTGGCGTCCTTGGGAAAGCCGCCTGCGTGCCGCACCTCGCCGGCCAGGCTGCGGTAGGGGTCATCGGCGAGTTCGCCCAGCGCCTTGGGCAGATCGGCCACGGGGCGGCGGCGGCCCTTCGCATCATAAGGGTGCACCCATTGATGGTGGTCCATCACGGTCCAGAACTCGTCCTTGTCGAGTTGCCCCAAGTCCTTGAGCAGCACCACAAAGCTCTGATGTACACCTTCGTCGAACAGGGCGCGTCCCAGGTGGTGGTGGTCGACGATATAAAAGTTGTCACTCGGGCCGCGCACCGCAGGAAACCAGTGGCTGTCCAGGAATTTCTGCCGCTCGCCCTTGCCCATGCCGCTCCACAGGCCGCGCTTTTCCTGCACCTCGGCGTAGCCCACGGTGATCTGGGTGGGGCGCAGCCGGCGCAGATCGGCTTTGAACAAATGCTGGTGACGGGTGTGCATGGCGGGCCTCCTGCATGTGGACGGAAGATAGGGCCGTGAATGGCCCGCCAGTATCCCTCAGTACGGGTTGTCGTAGCCGAGCGCGCCCAGCAGCAGGATCTCCAGCGCCTCCATCTCCAGCGCGTCCCGCTCATTTGTTTCGTGGTCGTAGCCCTGGGCGTGCAGCGTGGCGTGGATCAGCAGGTGGGCGTAATGCGCCTGCAAGGTCTTGTGGCTCTCTTGCGCCTCCCTGGCCACCACCGGCGCGCACAGCACCAGGTCGGCGGTCACCAAGGGTGCTTGCGTGTAGTCGAAGGTCAGCACATTGGTGGCGTAGTCTTTTTGCCGGTAGTCGCGGTTCAGCGCCTGGCCTTCTTCGGCATCGACGATGCGCACCGTGATCTCGGCATCACTGTCCAGCGCATGGCGTATCCAGCGCGCCACGCTGTGGCGCGGCAGGGCGGCGCGGTGCCGGGCCGCATCTTTCAGGTCACTGAACTGCAGCGACAAACTCAGTTGCTTAAGAGACATTTTTGCGCCTGGCCCTGGAGGTTCGTGCGTGACCAGCTATCGAATCAATAGCATCTACCGTGGCGGCGCTGATGTCCGGGCTGGGCTGCTTGTCGTAGGCATCGACAATACGGGCCACCAGCGGATGGCGCACCACGTCGGCACTGGTCAGCCGGGTGATGGCGATGCCCTTGACGCGCTTGAGCACCCGCTCGGCGTCGATCAGCCCGCTGAGCTGGGTGCGCGGCAGGTCGACCTGGCTCACGTCACCGTTCACCACGGCCTTGGCGCCAAAGCCGATGCGCGTCAAAAACATCTTCATCTGCTCGGGCGTGGTGTTCTGCGCCTCGTCCAGGATCACAAAGGCGTGGTTCAGCGTGCGGCCGCGCATGAAAGCCAGCGGCGCAATCTCGATCTGCTGGCGCTCAAAGGCTTTTTGCACGCGCTCAAAGCCCATCAGCTCGTACAGCGCGTCGTACAGCGGCCGCAGGTAGGGGTCGACCTTCTGGATCAGGTCGCCGGGCAGAAAACCCAGCCGCTCGCCGGCTTCCACGGCCGGGCGGGTCAGCACAATGCGCTGCACCGCGCTGCGTTCCAGCGCGTCGATCGCGCAGGCCACGGCCAGGTAGGTTTTGCCCGTGCCGGCCGGGCCAATGCCGAAAGTGATGTCGTGCGTGGCAATGTTTTCCAGGTACACGCTCTGGTTGGCAGTGCGGGCGCGCAGGTCGGCGCGCCGGGTGGACAGGGTAATGGCGCCGTTCGGTGCGGTGCCCAGGCCGGTGCTGGAAGGGTCGGTGGCCAGCATCAGTTGCACCGTTTCCTCAGGAATCGGGCGCTGCGCCATCTCGTACAGCGCCTGCAGCACCTCCAACGCCTGTTGCGCCCTGGCCTTCGGGCCATCGATCTTGAACTGCTCGAAACGGTGCGCAATCGTGACCTGCAGCGCTGCCTCGACCGTGCGGATGTGCGAGTCCATGGGCCCGCACAAATGGCCCATGCGGGTGTTGTTGGGCGGCGTGAAGGTGTAGCGAAGAATCAAGGCGCGGGATTTTCTGAAAAATGGGGGCCAAAACACAATTGTCCCCCTAATTTCGGCTGTAGCACCGGCTGATAAGATTTGCCCATGATTGGACAAAAATGATTGGAAGAGTGTCTGGCCAACTGGCCGAAAAAAATCCACCGGAAATCCTGGTGGACTGCAACGGCGTCGGCTATGAGGTGCTGGTGCCTATGAGCACCTTTTACAACCTGCCCGGCCTGGGGGAAAAAGTCAGCCTGCTGACGCATTTTGTGGTGCGCGAAGACGCGCAAATTCTCTACGGTTTTGGCAGCGCCACCGAGCGCGCCGCCTTTCGCCAGCTCATCAAGATTTCCGGCGTCGGCCCGCGCACCGCACTCAGCGTGCTCAGCGGCATGAGCGTGGAGGACCTGGCCCAGGCCGTGACCCGGCAGGAAGCCGGCCGCATCATCAAGGTGCCCGGCATCGGCAAGAAGACCGCCGAGCGCCTGCTGCTGGAGCTCAAGGGCAAGCTCGGCGCCGACATCGGCGCGCCGGTCAGCGTGGCCAACGACGCGCAGTCCGACATCCTGCAGGCGCTGGTGGCACTGGGCTACAGCGACCGCGATGCGGCGCTGGCGCTGAAAGCCCTGCCCAAGGATATCGGGGTCAGTGACGGTATCAAACTGGCGCTGAAAAGCCTGGCGAAATAGCTTTCCCAAAAGGCGCAGATGAATCGCAAAAAGTTCCTTTTGAGTGCGGCCCTGCTGGTGGTGGCGTTTTGGCTGGCCGGATGTGTGACGACGCCATACGAGGGCGAAGGTAAAACCAGAAGCGATGCGCTATTGCAAAAGCAATTTGAGTCGGCCCAAAAGCTTGACCAAACCCAACCCGATGGACGGCTGATCTTTGCCGGCTTTGCGATGCACTCGCAATCAAAAGCGTTTCGCAACGACGTTTTAACGGCGGAGAGGGTCGCACGGACCATTGACCCAGGTGCCATCGTTTTCAAGCTCAGCAACCCCGCACCGGGACAGGAAGCCGATTGGCCCTACGCGACATTTGAGAATGTTGACCTTGTGCTGAAAAAAGTAGGCGCCCTGGCGCGACCTCGGGACAAGGTGATCGTGCTGATTTCGACGCATGGCAACGTCGATTTTCTTTCTATCAATTTTTCCAACACCTACTATCCCCACATCAACGCCAGCATGCTCAACCAGTCGCTTGCGGCCTTACGCGACACGCCAACGCTGGTATTGATTTCGGCCTGCTACAGCGGCTCGTTTGTGGAGCCTCTCAGTGCGTCCAACCGCGTCATATTGACCGCTTCAGCCAAAGACAGAGGCTCGTTTGGCTGTCAATTTCATAGCACCAACACGCATTTTGTAGATGCCTTGTTGAATCAGCCATCTTTCTCAGACCGATCCATCGCCCAGCTGATGGAACAGGCCAAAATCGATGTCGACAAGCGCGAAACAAAGCAAAAATTGTCCCCTTCGTCTTTGCCTCAAATATTTGTGGGTAGTGCGGTCAAGGAATGGGCAAACCAGCCACTGAAAAATTGGCTGAATTCACAGTAACAACTCTGCCCTATGAGCATCCAAACCGACGACTTCTCCATCCCCGATCTGCCGCTCGCCAAGCGCGTCATATCGGCCGCGCCCGCCTCGCCCCATGAAGAGGCGATTGAACGCGCGCTGCGGCCCAAGCTGTTTGATGACTATGTGGGCCAGACCAAGGTGCGCGAGCAGCTCGAAATTTTCATTGGCGCGGCCAACAAGCGCAGCGAGGCGCTGGACCATGTGCTGCTGTTCGGCCCGCCGGGCCTGGGCAAGACCACGCTCTCCCACATCATTGCGCATGAGCTGGGGGTCAACCTGCGCCAGACCTCTGGCCCGGTGCTGGAAAAACCCAAGGACCTAGCGGCGCTGCTGACCAATCTGGAAAAAAACGATGTGCTGTTCATCGACGAAATCCACCGCCTGAGCCCGGTGGTCGAGGAAATCCTCTACCCGGCGCTGGAGGACTACCAGATCGACATCATGATCGGCGAGGGCCCGGCGGCGCGCAGCATCAAGCTCGATTTGCAACCCTTCACGCTGGTCGGCGCGACCACGCGGGCCGGCATGCTGACCAACCCCTTGCGCGACCGTTTCGGCATCGTCGCGCGGCTGGAGTTTTACAGCGCCGAAGAGCTGGCGCGCATCGTCAAGCGCAGCGCCGGCCTGCTGAATGTGCCAATCGATGCCGACGGCGGCTTTGAGATTGCGCGCCGCTCACGCGGCACGCCGCGCATTGCCAACCGCCTGCTGCGCCGCGTGCGCGACTATGCGGACGTGAAGGGCCAGGGCAAGATCACGCTGGACATTGCCAACAAGGCGCTGGCCATGCTGGACGTCGATCCGCAGGGCTTTGATGTGATGGACCGCAAACTGCTCGAAGCGGTGATTCACCGCTTTGACGGCGGTCCGGTCGGGCTGGACAACATTGCCGCCAGCATTGGCGAGGAACCGGGCACGATTGAAGACGTGATCGAGCCTTATTTGATTCAGCAGGGCTATCTGCAGCGCACGCCGCGCGGCCGCGTGGCCACGCTGGCGGCGTTCCGGCATCTGGGTGTGGCCGCGCCTGCGGGACGGCAGGACGGCAGCTCAGACCTGTTTGTCGCCTGACGGTTCAACGGATCCCGTTGCCCGCGCATAGCGCACCATCAGAACCTGCGCCAGGTAATAACTGGACAGCACCCACAGCGCGGCCATGGGCAAGGGCTGCACAAACCGGTTGAAGGCCAGCAGCGCGTCGCTGAGCATGAACACGCAGGCGCCTATCGCCACCTGCGTGGCCGCCTGGTCGTGCAGCACGCCGGCGCGGCCCAGGGCCTGGGCGGCCATGAGGGCGATGGCCACGACGTAGACGGCCACCGGTGCGCGCAGCTCGGCGGGCAGGCCGTGGGTCCACAAGAAGGCGTACATCAGCGCACCCATGCCCATGGTGAGGGCCAGCGCAGGGCGGCTCGGCAGCCAGGCCACGCCCTGCTTGAACAGGGCGAGGTAAAACAGCTGTGCCAGCAAAAAGGCCATCAGGCCGGGCATGAAATAGCCCTCAAACATCAGGAACACATCGCCGGCCAGCGAGGCTGCCAGGGCGAGCATCAGGCAAGCATCAAATCGGCCTCTGGCCCCCGATGAATGGGTGCGAGCGGCTACCAAAACAATAGCAAAAACCATGGGCAGCGGTTTGAAGAGGCGATGCCAGTCCAGCAGTTCCAGCGCGCCGGTGGCGGCGCCCAGTGCCGCGGCTTCCACCAGCAGCACTTCCAGCATGCCCAGGCGCCCCTGCAGCACCGCGCCCATGGCCCAGAAACCGCAGGCCAGGGCGGCCAGCCAGACGGCCAGATGGGCCGGGGGCAAGCTGTCGGAAAACCACAGAAAGGCCGACACGCAGGGCAGCAGCGCCACAAACTGCATCGCGGCAAACCACTGCACGGCGCGGCTCGCGGCAGGCTGAAAGGTTTGCACCCGGCGGATATCGAACGCCGGCCGCGGAAAACGTGCCGCCACATCGGCCGGCCGCCAGCCCGGCGGCTTGAACCAGATGCGAACCTTGTCGGCCCAGCGCTTGGCGTGCCAGCTGTCCTTGAGCAGCGAGCAATAGACCTCGGCGTTGGCCCACAGCGGGTCCCAGCTGTCCAGCGGGCTGCGGGTGCCGTAGACGCAGGGCTCGCCCTCTTCCTTGAAGCTGCCAAACAGCCGGTCCCAGAGGATCAGGATGCCGCCGTAGTTTTTGTCGAGGTAGCCGTCGTTGACCGCATGGTGCACGCGGTGGTTGGAGGGCGAGCAGAACCAGCGGTCAAACCAGCCGAGTTTGCCGATTTGTTCGGTATGCACCCAGAACTGGTAGAGCAGGTCCACCAGCGCGACGATGCCGAACAGCACCGGCGGCACGCCGGCCACGGCCAGCGGCAGGTAAAAAATCCAGCCCAGCAGCAGGTCCGTGCCGGGTTGCCGCAGCGCCGTCGACAGGTTGTAGCGCTGGCTCTGGTGGTGCACCACATGGGCGGCCCACAGCAGGGCCGATTCATGGCTCATGCGGTGCAGCCAGTAATAGCAGAAATCGTAAAAAACCAGGGCCAGCAGCCAGCCGTACCAGCTGTTCCAGAAGGCCTCGGCCTGTGCCGCGGGCACCAGCGACAGCTTCGACTGAACGGCGCTGTAAATGCCGATAGTCAGCAGCGGCAGCAGCACGGCGCTGAGCTGGCTGAGCGCGCCCAGGCTGATGCTGCTGATGGCGTCATCCAGCTGGTAGGTGTTGCGGCCTGTGCCCCGGCGCGCGCGCCACCAGCCCCAGGCGAACTCGATGGCAATCAGCAGAAAAAAGACCGGCGTGGCCAGAACGATGATTTTTCCCATCGTTCAATTCTGCGCGGAATCAGGGCAGCTTTGCATAACTCCCCCGCAAATCCGTGCGATCACGGGCCGTGGGGAGTTATGCCGAGCTTCCTCAGGTCAGCGCGCCTCTGGCGTCAACCCGGATGATCTGCTCGACCGTGCCGTGCTGCAGGCCACCGCGCACACCAATCAGGAAGTTGTGCAGGTTGACCGTGGGGTCGCAATGGCCGGGAATCAGCCAGACCGTGTCGCCCAGCGCAGGCAATGCTTTGCCACGCACAATGCCGTGCTCGTCACCGCCGTTGGCGTAGTCCAGCGCCCGGCCGTGAACGGCCGGCAGGCCGGAGTCAATCGCGTGGCTTTTATGGCCGGCATCGACCACCGCATGGCTGGCGCAGCTGCTGATCACCTGCGACTTGACGAAGAGCGCGTGTTCAAACTGCGGCTGTGCCGGGTCGGGCTCGTTGCTGGCGTAATCGCGGTCCATGAAGAGGTAGGAGCCGGCTTGCAGCTCGCCATAGACACCGCTGGCCGCTTCGAGCAAAAACGTGCCGCTACCGGCGCCGGTCACCAGCGGCACGGCATGGCCCGCCGCCTGCAGGGCGGCTACCGTGCTGCGGACATCCTGCACCACTTGTTCAATCGCGGCGCGCCGCTCGGCCAGCGTGCGCAAATGCTGGGCGCGGCCGTGGTAGGCCTGCAGGCCCGAAAACTGCAGCTGCGCATGCTGCGCGATGGCCTCCACCAGCGCCACGGCGGCCGTGCCGGGCGGCAGGCCGCAGCGGGCCTGGCCCACATCGATTTCAACCAGCACGTGCAGCTGCCCGCCCGTCAAGCCTTCAGCGGCGGCGGCCAGCCGACGGACGCCTTCCAGGCTGTCAACGGCGATGGCAAGCTGCCCCTTGCGCGCGGCCAGCTGCTGCGCCAGCGCCACCACGCGCTGGAGCTTGGCCGGCGCGATGACTTCATTGCTGATGTAGATGTTGTTGACGCCGCCTGCCGCCAGCGCTTCGGCTTCGGCGGTTTTTTGCACGCAGACACCGACCGCGCCCGCCGCCATTTGCAGCCTGGCCAGGGTGGCGCTTTTGTGCATTTTGGCGTGGGGCCGTAGCCTGACCTGGTGCTGGCGCGCAAAGGCGGCCATGCTGGCCAGGTTGCGCTCCATCGCGTCCAGGTCAATCACCAGCGCCGGCGTGTCAATCGCGCTGGCAGCCTGGCCTATCAGGCCGGTCAAGTGGGCGGGCAAATGTTCCGGTACATCCATCATCATGAGTAGGTCTCATCGAGTACGTCATCGTCCAGGTGCTGGGTGTCGGCCCAGCCCACCAGCGTGAAGCCCTCGGGGCTCCAGAGCAGGCGGTTGATGGCGGCATTGCCCAGTTCCCAGGTGCGCGGCGCCTGCAAATCGAGCCGGGTGGCGGCGCGATACAGCACGTCCATCACGCCGCCGTGGCCGACCATGGCAATCAGCTCGCCCGGGTGCTTGGCCGCCAGACGTTCTGCGGTGCCGACCACGCGCTCGCGCAACTCCAGCAGCGATTCGCCGCCGGGCGGCGCAAAGGTGGGGTCGCGCTTGCGCCAGCGCTGTGCCTGCTCGGGCAGGGCGGCCTCGATTTCGGCAAAGGTCTTGCCCTGAAACTCGCCAAAGCTGCGTTCGCGCAGGCCCTCCTCGGTCGTCACCTCCACGTCCACCGCGCGGCTGACATAGAGCGCGGTGTCATAGGCGCGCCACAGGTCGCTGGCGTAAATCGCGGTAATGGGTTCGCCCGCGAGCGCCAGCGCCAGGCGGTGCGCCTGCATGCGGCCGGTTTCGTTGAGCGGGATGTCGAGGTGGCCCTGGATGCGCGAGTTCACATTCCAGGTGGTCTCGCCATGGCGGATGGCGATGATGCGGGTGGGTTCCATGTTCTCCTGATTTTAGGGGGACCACCCATCCCCCGCAGATTCAAGGGAAACAGGAAGATCCAGCAATTTCCCGCAGGGCCGCCCCAAGGGAAATTAGCCCCCTCGGGGGGCAGAGAGCTACGCGAAGCGAGCGAACGTGGGGGCCAGCAATTTCCCGCCGGGCCGCCCCAAGGAAAATTAGCCCCCGAGGGGCTGGAGCCTGCGGCTCCGAACCTGCTTGAGCAGGTTTGGACAGGCGACAGAGGCGAAGCGTCTCGCGAGCCGCGGCCTGCAAGGCCTCGAGAGCTACGCGCAGTGAGCGAACGTGGGGGCCACATCCCTAGCGCGGAATCTCGATGTTCACCCGGCGCATGCCGGGCGGCGGGTTGGGAAAGCCGCTGAGGGCGGCCTCGAACATCACGGGCCAGATGGCCGTGCTGTCGGCCCAGAGCCCGTCGTGCATGGCATGGGTCTCGTAGACCAGCTGGCTGGAGGCCAGGTCGCGCAGGACCAGGCTGACCTCGTGCTTGTACAACCGTGTTTCGGAGTACGCGGGGAAGGGGTGCGGCCAGAACATCGCGCCGTGGCCGCGCCAGTGCGGGCCCCAACCCGGGCCCCAGCCTGGCCACCAGGGGTCGTACTCATAACGAATCTGGCGTTGTGCCTGGGCCCCGATTTGCACGCTGTATTTCGCCGCGCTGTCATTGCGCTGCAGGCCCACTTTGGCCAGGGCTTGCTGGGCCATGGCTTCGATCTGGGCCTGTTGCTCACTGAAGGACTGCTGCGAGGGCAGGCGTTCAAACCGGTAGGCGGCGCTGGCGGGTGCGGCCGGCAGGCTGGAGAAGCTGCGCACGTCGCTGTCGATCAGCCGGGTGGTGGCGCAGCCACCGAGCAGCAGCACGGCAGCCAGAAGAGCGCCCAAGGTCGGTTTCATAAGCACCTCCAATAGATACTGTCAGCTTTTCAGTACTGGCAGGCCGGGCAGGGCGGCGGGGGGCGAATTCCTCGGGGTCGAAGGCCTTGTCACCCTCCGCACCGGCTGCGCCCGTGGTTTTTGGACCCCTGAAATCGGGCGGTGTTCCGTCCACTCGGTACGAAGGCACGATGTTTTGCCGGGTGCTGAACCTGTGCTTCAGCCGACCCGGGCAGGTTCAGCCCCCGCGTGGCGCAGAAAGTTCGCGCGTTGTGAGCGAACGTGGGGGCTAACAATTTCCCGCCGGGCCGTCCCAAGGGAAGTTAGCCCCCGAGGGGCTGGAGCCTGCAGCTCCAAACCTGCTTGAGCAGGTTTGGACAGGCGACAGAGGCGAAGCGTCTCGCAAGCCGCGGCCTGCAAGGCCTCGAGAGCTACACGCGCTAGTAGAGCGAACGTGGGGGCAACATACTTACCGTGGAATTTCAACATTGATGCGGCGCGTGCCCGGCGGCGGCTCGGGAAAGCCGCGCAGGGCGGCGTCCAGCATGGCGGGCAGCACGGCCGCCGTGTCGCTCCACACGCCGTCGTGCAAGGCCCGGCTTTCAAAGGCGACTTGCTGGCTGCGCAGGTCGCGCATCAAAATGCTCAGCTCGCGCTTGAAGTAGTCGGGCTCCGAATACCCCAGCGGAAACGACAGGCCCAGGGCTGCGCCGCGATTGCCGCCCGCCAGAAACACACCCGGCCCACCCCAACCATCGTAAGGCCAGCGCACCACCCTCTGGGTGTTGAGCACCACCTGCACGCTGTAGCGCGCCACGGCCGGGTTCAGCTCCAGGCCCACCTTGGCCAGCGCCGTGCGCGCCTGTGCTTCCACTGCGTCTTGCTGCGCCCCGGGCGCCTGCTGTGAGGGCAGGCGTTCAAACCGGTAGGCCGTGCCGGGGCCGGGCGGGGCGCCGTTCCAGTGAGGGAAAGCGCTCACGTCGCTGTCCACCAGGCGCATGCCGGAGCAGCCGGTCATGAATAGCACCATGACTGCTACTGAAAAGATAGCTGCAAGTGCGCGTTTCATAAGGGATCCAGTCGTATTTTCTGAAAAGCAGCGGGCTATGCCGAGACCAGGCTGATGACCGACTGGCCCGGTAGCGTCGCTTGGCTGAAGGGGTCGTTGAACTCATCGGCATCAAAGGCCTTGTCGCCCTCGGCATCGGCGACGCCGGTGGTCTGGATGTTCTTGAAATCATGGTGCTTGCTGTCCATCAGGTGCGAGGGCACGATGTTTTGCAGGGCGCTGAACATGTTCTCCAGCCGGCCCGGGTGTTTTTTGTCCCACTCGCGCAGCATATTGCCGACCTGCTTGCGCTGCAGGTTTTCCTGGCTGCCGCACAGCGTGCAGGGGATGATGGGGAAATCGCGCACCTGGGCCCAGCGCGTCAGGTCTTTTTCGGGCACATAGGCCATGGGGCGGATCACGATGTTTTTGCCGTCGTCGCTGACCAGCTTGGGCGGCATGCCCTTGAGCTTGGCCGCAAAAAACATGTTGAGGAAAAAGGTTTGCAGCATGTCGTCGCGGTGATGGCCCAGCGCGATTTTGGTCGCGCCCAGCTCACCCGCCACGCGGTACAAAATGCCGCGCCGCAGCCGTGAACACAGCGAGCACAGCGTCTTGCCCTCGGGAATCACGCGCTTGACGATGCTGTAGGTGTCCTGGTTTTCGATGTGAAACGGCACGCCGAGTTTGCTCAGGTAGTCGGGCAGCACATGCTCGGGAAAACCGGGCTGCTTCTGGTCCAGGTTGACGGCGATCAGCTCGAACTTGATGGGCGCGCGCTTTTGCAGCTTCAGCAGGATGTCCAGCATGGCATAGCTGTCCTTGCCGCCCGAGACGCAGACCATGACCTTGTCGCCTTCTTCAATCATGTTGAAGTCGACAATGGCCCGGCCGACCTCGCGGCACAAGCGCTTTTCGAGCTTGTGGTCTTCGCGCTCGATCTTCATGGCGTTCTGTACCCGCGCCGAGCTCTGCGCCTGTTCGCTGTCCACAACTTCTTCTTGCCACACTGCGCTCATATCGTTCACCACTGTCCTGTCTCGACGCGAATGGCTACTTCGCAGTCGTCAAAAATTTCAAGTTTTGCAATCTTTACCCGCACCCCCAACACACCGGGCAGCAGCATCAACCGGTGCGCCAACCTGCCAATCAGGCTTTCGAGCAGGTTCGCATGTTCGGCCGTGCATTCGGTGATGATGATCTGGCGCACCTTGCGGTAGTCCAGCACATGCTTGATGTCGTCATCATGGGGCAGCAGCGGCTGCGTGCCCAGGCTCAGTTCGGCATCGACCTGGATCGGTTGCGGCGAGGTTTTTTCGTGGTCCAGAATGCCCAGATTCGCGTCAAAGCGCAAACCGGTGAGCGTCAGGATCTGGGTGCCTAAGGTGTTGTACATGGGTTCGGTCCAGGGGTGGTCGGGGCAGGCGGTGTGCAGGCGTTCACATCAGCGAAAAATCGCGCGCAAACTTCATCAGGTGCTGGCCACCGTCCACCAGCAGGGTGGTGCCGGTGATCGATGCGTTTTCCAGCGCAAACTTCACCGTGGCAGCCACGTCGGCGGGCATGGACGAACGGCCCAGCGGCGACAGCTGGTGCCGCGCCTCAAATTGCGCGTCGCTCAGCAGGTGGCTGGTCAGGGTGAGCCCGGGCGCCACACCGACCACGCGCACTTGCGGTGCCAGCGCCAGTGCCAGCATGGTGCCGGCGGCTTCGAGGGCGGCCTTGGACAGCGTGTAGCTGAAAAAATCAGGGTTCTGGTTCCAGAGTTTCTGGTCTAACAAATTCACCACGGCACCTGAGCCGTTGCGGGCGGCTACGTGCTCGTGCAAGGCCTGGGCCAGCAGGATGGCGGCGCCGGCGTTGCTGTGCAGGTGCTTGTCCATGCTGGCAAAGCCAAAGCTGTTGGCACTGTCATGCTCAAACGTCGAGGCGTTGTTGACCACCGCATCGACCTTGCCGAAATGGGCCGCCACGCGCGGCAGCAGGCCACGCACCGCCGCTTCTTCGTCCAGATTGGCATCAAAAGCGGCTGAAGCCCCCGAAAGACGGGTGCAGTCAGCTACTGTTTTCATAGCGTCTGCTTCCGAGCTGCGGTAATGCACCGCGACCTGCCAGCCGCCTGCGGCCAGCGCCAGCGCGATCTCGCGGCCCAGCCGTTTGGCGGCGCCGGTCACGAGAACAACGGGTGGGGTGGGAGCTGGGGTCATCGGGTGGGGGTGAATAAGCTGGGGCCAAGAGTAAATTGGTGAATCGCCGACAATTCGTGACGAACATGACCCATCCCTCCATTTTAACGACCGACCTTCATGCCCACATCGTCAAGGCCATTGACGCCGCTGGCGGCTGGCTGGGTTTTGACCGGTTCATGGCGCTGGCCCTCTACACGCCAGGCCTGGGCTATTACGCCAACGACTCCCGAAAATTCGGCCTGATGCCCGCCGGGGTGAAGAGTGGCGGCAGCGATTTTGTGACGGCACCCGAACTGTCGCCGCGTTTTGGCCAGACCCTGGCGCGCCAGCTGGCCCAGGCGCTGGCGGCCACTGGCACGGCAGAAATCTGGGAATTTGGCGCGGGTTCGGGTGCGCTGGCCTTGCAGATACTGGACACGCTGGGGCCGCAGATCGAGCGCTACACAATTGTGGACCTGTCGGGCAGCCTGGTTCAGCGCCAGCGCGAACGTCTGGCCGCGCACGCCGGCAAGGTGCACTGGGCCACCGAGCTGCCCGCCCAGATGCGCGGCGTGGTGGTCGGCAACGAGGTGCTGGATGCCATGCCGGTGAAGCTACTGTCGCGCCTGAACGGTGTCTGGCATGAGCGTGGCGTGGTGCTGCACAACGGTCAATTGACCTATGCCGACCAGCGTACCGATTTGCGGCCGCCGCTGGAGGTGGAGGGCCAGCACGACTACCTGACCGAGATTCACCCTCAGGCCGAGGGTTTCATCCGCACGCTGGCCGACCGGCTGCAAGCCGGCGCGATCTTCCTGCTGGACTACGGTTTTCCCGAGCACGAGTACTACCACCCGCAGCGCAGCATGGGCACGGTGATGTGCCATCGTGGCCATCTGGCTGACGCCGATGCGCTGGCGGGCGTGGGCAGCAAGGACATCACGGCCCATGTCAATTTCACCGGCATCGCGCTGGCCGGGCAGGACGCCGGGCTGCAGGTGCTGGGCTACACCAGCCAGGGCCGTTTTTTGCTCAACTGCGGCCTGCTCGATGGTATGGAGAACGCCGGCATCGAAGAGCGCGTCATGGTGCAAAAACTCATCACCGAGCATGAGATGGGCGAGTTGTTCAAGGTCATCGGCTTTGCCCGGGGCGCCGCGTGGGAGCCGATGGGGTTTTCTGTCGGTGACCGTACGCATAATTTATAGCGCCCCCACGCTTTTGGCTTCGCCGCTCTTCGAGAACACTGCGTGTAATGTGCTGCCCCCCAAGGGGGCTAGCCCGCCTTGGGGCGGCCCTGCGGCGGGCTGTCGCCCCCCCACGCTTGCCGTCCCTGCATTGGCTCAGAGCCTGTCAACAGGCCTGCTCGGCGATTGAGCCTAAACTAGCCGCATGATTCGCTGGATGATCGTGATCTTTTTGGCCTTGGTGCTGATCAGCTGGCTTACGCCGCTTTTCGAAAAGCTGGGCTTCGGCAAGCTGCCTGGCGACCTGCGCTTTCGCCTGTTTGGGCGCGAGTGGTTTATTCCGCTGACCACGACCATTGTGCTGAGCCTTGTCGCCAGCCTGATCAGCCACATTCTTTGAGGCGGGCCAGCGTACCCATGACAAGCCCCACCTCAAGCCCGCTTTCGGTCTTCAACTTCAAGATGCCCGAAGGCAGCGCGCCGGTGGCCTGCGTGGATGTGGGCGGCACCAAGGTCGCCGTCAGCGTGGCCGATGCGCGCGGCATTCACGGGCGGCTCGTCGAGCCGACGGCCAAAGAAGGCGCGAGCGACGCGCTGGGCCGGCAGGTGCTGCGCATGATTGGTGAAAGCTGCCGCCTTGCCAATGTGCCGCAGGCCGCGCTGTCGGCGGTTGGCGTGGCCTCCTGCGGCCCGTTTGTACTGAAGCAGGGCCTGGTGGAGCTGGCGGCACCGAATATTTGCGGCGGCCTGGCCGGCAAGGCGCGCGGCCTGCCTAACGACTGGACCACAGCCGTGCTGGAGGCCCCGCTGCGTGCCGCCTTCGCACAAGTGCGGATTGAAAACGACGCGATTGCCGCCCTGGAAGCCGAGCGCCGCTGGGGTGCGCTGCAAGGCCTCAAGCATTGCGCCTACGTGACCTGGAGCACCGGTATCGGCATGGGCCTGTGTGTGGACGGCCATGTGCTGCGCGGTAAAAACGGCAACGCCGGCCATGCCGGCCATATGTTTGTCAGCGACAACGACGACGCCCTGTGCGGCTGCGGCAATGTGGGCGACCTGGAGGGACTGGTTGCCGGCAATGCCATCGCCCGACGCTTTTCGGCCCAGGCTTACCCCGATTCCACTACGCTTTTGATAGCTGCTAGCGCCGGTGAAACAGGGGCTGTGGCCATTGTTGATGAGTTGTGCCGGGTCATGGGCCGGGCCCTCTACAACCTGGTGGTCACGCTGGACTTGCAGGGCATCAGCGTGGGCGGCAGCGTGTTCTGGCACCACCGCGATTACCTGCTGCCGCGGCTGCAGTCCGTGATTGCCGGCAAGCTACCGGCCTTGACCGATGGCTTTGAACTGGTGCCAGCGGGCTTGGGCGAGCGGGTGGGCGATTTTGGGGCGTTCGCACTCGTCAGTTAGGCGCCGGCCAACTCGCCAACGTCGGGATCAGCAAGCGCTCAGCCCTGCCGCGAGGCTTCGATCGCCCGGTTGACATCTTCGATCAGGTCTTCGATGTCTTCCAGTCCGACCGACAGGCGCACCAGCGCGTCGGGCAATCCGGCCTGCTGGCGTTGCGCGGGCGGTATCGAGGCGTGCGTCATCACCGTGGGCAGGCCGACCAGGGACTCGACGCCGCCCAGGCTCTCGGCCAGCGCGAACAGCTTCGTCCGGGTCGTGAAACGGATGTTGCGCTCTAGCCCGCCTTGCAGCTCCAGCGAGATCATGCCGCCGTAGGCGCGCATCTGCCGGCTGGCGAGCGCGTGGTAGGGGCTGGACTCCAGGCCGGGATAGGCGAGCTGTTTGACCTCGGGGTGGGCTGCCAGGTGGCGTGCCAGTTGCAGCGCGTTGTCGCAATGCTGGCGCATGCGCACCGCCAGGGTCTTGATGCCGCGCAGCACGAGGAAACAGTCCAGCGGACCCGGCACCGCGCCCACCGCGTTTTGCAGGAACTTGAGCTCCTGGTACAGCGCTTCGTCATTGAGCACAAGGGCGCCGCCTATCACATCCGAGTGGCCGCCCAGGTACTTGGTGGTGCTGTGGATGACGATGTCCGCGCCCAGCCGCAGCGGTTGCTGCAGGTAGGGCGACGCGAAGGTGTTGTCGACGGCGAGCCTGGCCTGGTGTTGGTGCGCGAGCTCGGCAATCGCGGCGATGTCGCACACGGTCAGCAGCGGGTTGCTCGGGGTCTCCAGCCAGACCAGCCGGGTTTGCGGCCGCAACGCGGCGCGGATCGCGTCGAGCGAGGTTGCGTCGACGAAGCTGGCCTCGATGCCGAGGCGCGCAAAGACCTTTGTCATCAGCCGGTAGGTCCCGCCATACAGGTCCTGCCCGCACACCACATGGTCGCCGTTGCTGAGTGATTGTAGGACGGTGGATTCGGCCGCCAGGCCGCTGGCGAAGGCCAGGCCGTAAGCGCCGTCCTCCAGCGCCGCGATGTTCGCCTCCAGCGCGCTGCGCGTGGGATTGGCGGTGCGCCCGTAGTCGTAGCCCTTGTGTTGGCCGGGCGCTTGCTGCACGAAGGTCGAGCTCAGGTACACCGGCGTCATGATCGCGCCGGTGGTCGGGTCCGCCGGCTGGCCGGCGTGA
>DASXRN010000368.1:0-5021 GCA_036506595.1 Polaromonas sp.
GGGCCCTCTTTAAGGTTGGCGAAGGGTGACGGTCGCGCCGCTCAGGCCGGCGCGCTGCATCCACTGGAACACGGAGTCGACGGTGACGGTCTCTATGCGGTCCGAAAAACGCTTTTCGTTCGGGTGGTCGTCGAAAGCCACATTGGCAGCGCTGACCCGCCCGCCCAGCCGCGTCATCGGGCCTATCCTGAGGGTGGCGGGCTCATAGCCCTTGAACTGCAGCCAGGCTTGCGCCTGCTCGCGCGACTTGATCTGCGCCTCCATGGCGGCAGCCAGCGTCTCGATGGCCCACTGATTGGACTGCTGGTATTTGCGGCCCCAGGCGTAGCTGACGATGCTGTAGGGCCTGGTGTTCAGGATCAAGGCCCGGCTGTTTTGCCCAGCATCGAGCAACAAGGGAAGCAGGCGCTCCTGCACCTCGCGGCTCGGCACGACCCATGCGGCTTCATAACGCCACAGGTCATCGAGGAAAAACTCTCCCAGGCCCTGGCGGTAGACGAAGGCATCGGCCGTGCCGCACTGGTTCAGCTTGTGCAGTACGCGCCAGACATGACCGCTTTTGCCATCCGTCGTGACCTGGGGCTGCTGGTAGGCAAAGCCAAAGTGCGAGTAGTAGATGTTGTATTTGCTCAAGTCCTGGCCGGCGCGCGCCAGCAACACCACGCGCTCGCCGCTGGCCTCCAGCGCGGCCAGCGTGCGTGCGGCGAGATTCAGGCCGCGCAGCACCGTCTGCGCCTGCGGCGGATGCTCGGCTTCGCAAGACCGGCCGGCATAGGCTGGCAGACTGACCAGCGGACTGGCCGCCAGGCCCAGCCACAGCAGCAGCCGTACAAAAAGCGGTGCGGTCATCGGCATCACCTCAGTCAGTCAGGCGTTCGTTGTGCAGCAAGGCGCGCCCCAGTTCGTTGGGGATGAAGGCAATGGCCTGGCCCGCCGCCGAGAGCACCACACCCGCACCAATCACGCTGACCGTGACCAGCGTGCCGGCGACCACCGAAGCCCCGGCAAGACCCTTGCCGACGACTTCGATGCTCGCCCGGGCGCCGTCGGAAGCTCGCTCCAGCACATAGACCGTGCCGCGCGCCGAGACTTCCACCACCTTGACGACCAGCGCCGCGCCTGCCGTGGACAGCACCACCGGCACCGCCACCACGGCACCCGCTGCGGCGCTGGCCCCCACCACCACCGAGGCCACCGGCAAAGCCGAGACAGCGCTCAGCGCGGAAGCCTCCGACTGCGCTTGCGCGTTAAAAGAGCTTGTAGCCCCTAATAACAGTGCGCAAACAGCTACTAAATTGATAGCGAAATTCGTTTTCATGGTATGCCCCCGGGCTGCTGGTTTATTCGGTGTCAGGGTTGCTGCGTGCGCTGCGGCCCGCCATGCGGGCTTCGCTCAAATCGGCTTCATGCCGATCGCGCAGGGTTTTGGCCAAGGTGAAACTGCAGGTAATTAGGTAAAGCCAGCTCACGCCCAGAAACGCCTTGTAGGTTTCATTGATGGCCATGCGCCACAAGCCCCAGCCGGTCAGCCCCATGGCCAGAAAGAAACCGCCCCAGACCACCAGCTTGAACATCGGCGTGTCCGTCAGCTTGCCTTCGGCCTTGCTCTTTTCCTGGTCACGCACATACTTGGCCAGCACGAAGGCCGCCGACAGGCAAAAGAAATAGCCCATGACCATGAAAGCGCGCTCCAGATCCTGGCCGGGGAGATAGGCCAGGCCCACGGCACACAGAAAAACCGCGATCAGGAAAGAGATCCAGACCTGCAGCTGCCAGGGCTTGGAATCACGGTGTATCAGTATCTGCATAAAAACCTTTGCGCTTGTTGAGGTGAATGGAGTGTGCTCTGGCGGCACAACCATTCAACGCAATACCGGCACAGTGACTTTTAAATGGCCGAAAAGTATCTTTATCAGATACTTTCAACCAAAAGCGCCGCCACCCTGGCCCGAAGTGCCTCGGGCTGCACCTCTGCCGCCGCCATCGGAGCCCCGGCTTTCAGGCCCACCCGGCTCAGCAGGCCGCGCCGGAAAGGCCGCACCATCGCCACCTGTTCACCGCGTACCTGCTCCACCCGGCTGAAGAAAGAGCCCCACATATTGGTCAAGGCCATGGGAATGACCGGCACGCTCAGGCCGTCGCGCTCGGCGTTTTCCAGGATTTTCATGATGCCGCCCCTGAACGCTTGCAGCTCACCGTTTTTGGTGATGCCGCCCTCGGGGAAGATGGCCAGCAAATCGCCCTCGCGCAGCACTTTGGCGGCCGCCTCAAAGGCGGCTTCATACGCCGCCGGGTCTTCGGCGCGTGGCGCAATCGGAATCGCCTTGGCCAGCCGGAACAGCCAGCCCAGCACCGGCATTTTGAAAATGCGGTGGTCCATCAGGAAATAAATAGGACGCGAGCTGGCGGCCATCAGCAGCACCGGGTCGATAAAGCTGACATGGTTGCAGGTCAGCACGGCCGCGCCCTGCGCTGGAATGTTGTCGTCGCCCTTGACCTTGAAGCGGTACACGCAGCGCGAGGCTATCAGGGCGATAAAGCGCAGCATGTACTCGGGCACCAGCATGAAGATGTAAAACGCCACCACCGCATTGGCGAGACCGACAAACAGGAAAATCTGCGAAATGCTGAACTCGGCCTTCAGCAGCGCGCCCGCCAGAATCGAGCTGACAATCATGAACAGCGCATTGAGAATGTTATTGGCCGCAATGATGCGGGCACGGTGCGTGGGTTGGCTGCGCAGCTGGATCAGCGCATACATGGGCACGCTGTACAGCCCCGCAAACAGGCTGAGCAGCGCCAGATCCATCATCACGCGCCAGTGCGCCTGCTGGGCCATGAACGTGGCCACGCCCATGATGGGAGCCGGGGGCAGCCCGCGCGAGGCAAAATACAGATCGACGGCAAACACACTCATGCCAATCGCGCCCAGCGGCACCAGACCAATCTCGACATGGCGACGGCTGAGTACTTCGCACAACAGCGAGCCGGTGCCTATGCCAATCGAAAAAACCACCAGCAGCAAGGACGCGACCTGCTCGTTGCCGTGCATCACCTCCTTGGCAAAGCTCGGGAACTGGCTCAAAAAGACCGCGCCAAAAAACCACATCCAGCTGATGCCCAACATGGAACGAAACACCACCAGATTCTCGTTGGCGAGCTTGAGGTTGCGCCAGGTCTCGGAAATCGGGTTCCAGTTGATTTTGAGTGTTGGATCGGTGGCCGGTGCCAGCGGAATAAATTGCGCCACAACCCGGCCCGCCAGAGCCAGCAGCACGCAAGACATAGCCACATAGTGCGCGCCGACGCCCGGCAGCGCCACAATCAAGCCGCCCACAATATTGCCCAGCAAAATGGCGACGAACGTACCCATCTCGACCATGCCGTTGCCGCCGGTCAGCTCACGCTCGTTCAGCGCCTGCGGCAGGTAGGCAAACTTGACGGGGCCAAACAGCGTGGAATGCAAGCCCATCAAAAACGTGCAGCTCAGCAGCACCGGCACCTGAACGTTGACGTTGCTGCTGAGGAATCCCACGGCGGCGATCAGCATGATCACCACTTCCAGATTTTTCACAAAGCGGATGACGCGGGTTTTCTCGAATTTGTCCGTGAGTTGGCCGCTGGTCGCCGAGAACAGCAAAAAGGGCAGGATGAACAGCGCCCCGATCACCAGGCCCGCCAACGCAGGCGGCAGCCAGCCCACGCTGAGCTGGTAGGTCACCATCACGGTGAAGGCGAATTTGAACAGGTTGTCATTGGCCGCCCCCGAAAACTGCGTCCAGAAAAATGGCGCAAAGCGGCGCTGCTTGAGAAGCGCAAACTGGTTCGGGTGCGCGTGCAATGACGGCGGGGGTGTAGTCGCAGAGGCCGATACGACCGATTTAGCAAGATCAACACTCATGCCTGACTCCTCTTTTCAATTGTTGTGCGGCAAGCTTTTACAACCGATGGGGCCGCTTGGGTTGCTTGCTCTGTTTGGGATGGTGAGCTGGATTCTGCCCTGATTTTCCGGGCACCCATCGACGCCGCCATCACTGCAGCCACAACCGGCCAGGCGGCACAACTCGCAACCACATGTTTGAGGCTGTGGCCCGAGATAAGGTTCGAGGTCAACGCATACACCTCGTGGTCAGCCAGCTCGAGCAGCTTGGCTGCCGCATAAATCATGATGACCCCACCCCAACGCACGGCCAGGGCACCCGGCAGCGGCCGGAGGCAGGCCAGCCACAGCACCAGCGCCATGCCCCCGAACTGCAGCACGGCCCAGGGCAGCACGTTGCCCGATGCGGACCAGACCCAGACACTGAGCGGACCCAGCACCAGCACGACAAGGCCGAGCAGCACACCGGCGCGCGGGCTGGCGCGATCTGCAGTAGCCAGCCCCAGCAGGCCCGCAAAGGCAACGACCATACCCAGACGGTCAATCGCCAGCCCCATGTCATCGGGCTGCCAGTGGTACCAGGCGGAGGCCGCCGCCGTGGTCAGCAAGCCGGTAAAGAACAGGGCCGCCAGGCCATGCTGCACCGTGGTGCCGGCTGGCCCCACAGCCCGACGCGGCCACACAAGGCAGCCCAGACCCGCCGCACCCCACAGCGCAAAGGGCAAGTTACTCAGCACATCCAATGCAGAGGGAATGTGCCACCACAGTCGCTGGTCGGCAAAGTCATGCAAGTGCGCTGGCTGCGCCACAGACGGCCCGACGATGGCCACGACCAGCAACACCAGCACAGCGCCCCATAGCAGGCGCTCAGGTTTTTCAAGTTTGAACATGACAGCAAGTCCTTTCAATAAGTGGGCGCAGTCTGAGCGCACAAACTGAAAATTTCCCCAAATATCGATACAAGCCGAAACCACAAGACCTGAAGTATCGATAATCAGTACCAAGGAGCTTTTTATGAGCACAAGCGCGGATCTGGTAATCGCCCTGAAAAAAGAACTCAAATCGGCCCAGATGACCTATGCCGATCTGGCCCGCGCGCTCGGCATGGCCGAGTCCAGCGTCAAGCGCATGCTGGCCAAGG
>DASXRN010000369.1:0-8459 GCA_036506595.1 Polaromonas sp.
CGCCGTTTGCACGCCGACGGCCTTGCCGTTCTCGATGATCACCCCGGTTACTTCCACGCCCTCGACCATCTTCACGCCGCGATTGCGTGCGCCCTTGGCCAGCGACATGCAGAGGTCGGCCGGATTCGCCTTGCCGTCGCCGGGCAGCCAGATCGCGCCCTGCAGGTCGTCGGTGCGCATGATGGGGTATTTATCACCGGCTTCCCGGGGCGAAATTTCGTGGCATTCGACGCCAAAGCTGTTGGCCATGGCCACCTGCTTTTTCAGCACCTGCATGCGCTCGGGCGTGCGCGCCACATTGACGCTGCCGCACTGCTTCCAGCCCGTGGCCAGGCCGGTCTCGGCTTCCAGCGAGGCATACAGCTCGATGCCGTATTTGCTCATCTGCGTCATGTTGCGATTCGGCCGCATCTGGCCGACCAGCCCGGCCGCGTGCCAGGTGGTGCCGCTGGTGAGCTTGCCTTGTTCGAGCAGCAGCACATGGGTCTTGCCCATTTTGGCCAGGTGGTAGGCCGTCGAGCAGCCGGCGATGCCGCCGCCCACAATCACAATCTCTGCATGGCTGGGAAGGGTCATGGTATGGACCTCACAACAAGAATCAGACAGTCAAACTAGGCCAGCCGTATCGCCATGACACCGCCGACGATGACGCAGGTGCCCAGAAAGCGGCGCAGCGTGAACACTTCTTTCAGCAGCCAGGTGCCCAACAGCACGGCAAACAGCACCGAGGTTTCGCGCAGCGCCGCCACCGTGGCCACCGGCGCGCGCGTCATGGCCCACAGCGCGATGCCGTAAGAGCCCAGCGAGGCCAGCGCGCCGCCCACGGCCACGGGCCAGCGCTGCAGCGCATAGTGGCCCATGGCGCGGCCGCGCCTGGCCAGCATCAGGAGGCCAAACGGCCAGCCGTCGAGCATGAACAGCGCGGCAACGTACTGCAGGGCATTGCCCGAGGCACGCACGCCCAGCGCATCGACCACGGTGTAAATCGCAATGATGACCGCGTTGGCCAGCGCAAAGCCCACGGCCTTGGGCGCGTGCAGCGCGTGGCGGCTCAGGCCCAGCACCAGCACGCCGCAGCTAATGCCCAGAATGCCGGCCCAGGCCACCGGCGACAAGGTTTCACCCACTGTGAAGGTGGCCGACAACGCCACCAGCAAAGGCGCCACGCCGCGCATCAGCGGGTAGGTCAGCCCCAGATCGCCATGCTGGTAGGCCCGTGTCGTGGCGATGTAGTAGCCGATATGAATCACCACCGAGGCCGCGATGAAGGGCCAGGCTTCCATGCGCGGCCAGCCCACCAGCGCGACCAGCGGCACGGCCAGCACCGAGCCGATCAGGTGGATCACCGCCATGTCCAGCGCCTTGTCGCTGCTGGACTTGACGAGGGCATTCCAGCCGGCATGCAGCAGGGCGCCGAACAGCACGGCGCCCAGCACCGGCCAGGTCAGGACCAGGATGTCAGAGGGCAAGCGCAGGCCCTGATGTGGCAAGGGCACAGCGTTGCGCGCGCGCCAGAAAATGCGCCAGCGGCGGTGTCACCTTGTTGGCGTCTTTCGCCAGGTCGTCCCAGAGGCGCAAGCTGACCGCATCTTGGGCACCGGGCTGGGCGATGAAGCGCGCCGCCTCTTCGTCGCTATAAATGCCGCCCTGCAGCAGCAGGCTGCGTTTGGAGTCGGCCGACAGGCCGGCGTGGTAATCCGGGCGCGTGGCGCACAGGTAGCGCTTGGCGTCCACATGCAGCTTGATTGCGTCGAGCACCTCATCGGCAAACAGGCCGCGCAAAAACGGCAGGGCGCGGTACTGGTGCACGTCGTCCACGCCGCGCAGGGAAGGCGTCTCGCCGAGCTCGTGCAGCAAATGGCCCAGGTCGTGCAGCAGGGCCGCGGTGACCAGTTCATCGCTGGCGCCCTCGGCTTCGCCGAGCGCCGCGGTTTGCAGCGCGTGCTGCAGTTGCGTGACGGGCTCGCCGCTGTACTGCTCGCCGCCGCGCTCGATAAACAGTCGCTCAATATCGGAAAAGGTTAAAGCCATGGCAATGTATGGGTTTTAAGGTTGATGAAACTCTTGATCGCTTCATTGCGCGTAATTCAGGGCCAGGTCAAAGGCATCAAAGTTGCGAAAGCGCCGGCTCAGGTCCAGCCCGGGCAGCTTGCGGTTCACGATCAGCGGCACGCGTTGCTCGCTCGTGCCGCCGTGCGAACGCAAGGGCGCGTCCAGCGCACTCAGATCGTGCCGCGATACCGAGGTGCCAATCACGATGAAGCGCTCCGAGACGGCCACGAGGTCGCCAATGCGGTCGGCCGGCAACTCAAAGCGCTGGGCCGCCTGTTCACGGGTCAGCACGAGCTCCATGCCCTTGAGCTGCGCCAGCCGGCTGCAGGCCGCAGCGATATCCGAACCCTCGGGCAGGTAGACCGTTGCAAACGAGCCGAGCGCGCCATGGTGCATCACATAGGGGTCGGTGATCGGCAGGATCACCCGCGCTTTCGCCGTACCCAGCCAGTTGTCAAACCAGTCCTGCAGGTAAATCACATCGGGCGTTCCGTCCATCGCCACCTTGGCATTCATGCCGTGGTCGGCCGTCAACACAATCACGCAGCCCAGGGCCTCAAGCTGGTCCAGGTAGCCGTCCATCATGCGGTAGAACGCGTTGGCGCCGTCGGTGCCCGGTGCATGCTTGTGCTGCACATAGTCGGTGGTCGAAAGGTACATCACGTCGGGCTTGAGCTTTTGCATGAGCTTGACGCCTGCCGCGAACACAAACTCCGAGAGGTCCGCGCTGTAGACGCTGGGCAGCGGCTTGCCCACCAGGCCCAGCACGTCCTCAATGCCGTTTTCCTCCAGCGTCACCTGGTCGGCCTTCTCGGCCGAAAAGCAGATGCCTGTCATCTTGTGCCCAAGCAGCTTGCGCAGCTTGTCCTTGGCCGTCACCACCGCCAGCGACTTGCCCGCATCGGCCAGCGCGGCCAGCAAGGTGGGCGCGCGCAGCCACTTGGGGTCGTTCATCATGACTTCCGTGCCGCTGGCCGTGTCATACAGGTAGTTGCCGCAAATGCCGTGCACGCTGGGCGGCGCGCCGGTCACGATGGACAGGTTGTTGGGGTTGGTGAAACTCGGCACCACGCAGTCGGCCGTCAGGCCCGAGCCCAGGGCCAGCGTGCGCTTGAGCCAGGGCATCTGGCCCGTGGCCACCGCCTGCGCCAGGTAGTCGGGCTCGCAGCCATCCACACACACCACCACAACGGGCTGGGCCGGCAGTTTGTAGTTCCTGCCGTTCACATTCAGTTCAGCGACTGCCATGTTTGGGCCTTTCTCGTTTGATTCCGGCGTTGTCAGCGAGGGGCGGCTTTGCCAGCCGCGCTGCGCCCTGGGGGCCGGCCCGCAGTCGCGCCTGCCGCCGCAAATCGTTTTCTATGGTGCGCTGCTTGCTTTCAATCACATGGTCGAACATGGCCCGTCCCGCCGTTTCCGCATCACCCGAGGCAATGGCCTTGACGATCTGCTGGTGCTCGCTGGCCGAGATCGGCATGAGCCAGCCGTCGGCCAGGTTGAGGCGGCGAAACAGCGACAGCTCCTTGATCAGCTTGCGGTATATCGCGGTGAGCTTGCGGTTGCCCGCCATCTCGACCAGCCGGTCGTGGAACTTGAGGTTGAGCAGGTGGTAGTTGTAGGCATCTTCGGCCTTGACGGCCTTCTCCATCGAATTCACCAGACCCTTGATTTCCTTGAGCTGCGCCGGGGTGATGTTTTTGGCCAGCTGGCGGCCGACGAGTTCGTCCATGGCGGCACGCAGGTCAAAAATCTCGACGGCCTCATCAATCGGGATGTCGCGCACAAAGACGCCGCGATTTTTCTCGTTGCGCACCAGCCCGGCTTCTTCGAGCGTGCGGAACGCCTCGCGCACCGGCCCGCGCGACACGCCCATCTTCTCGGCCAGCGCCGCTTCGCTCAGCTTGCTGCCGGGCTCGTACTCGCCGACCAGAATGGCGCGCTCGATTTCCTGCTGCACAACCGTGGTGAGTGAGCTGCTTTGAAGCAGTGCGATGGTGGGATGAAAGACGGCGCTCATGTCCTGCATTGAAGCAGAAAACAGAAAATTGTCAACAATCTGCAAAAAACAATTGACAAGATAAAAGGGGCGACGTTAAATAAAGTCGAGCTGGGTTGATATGACCTGAGTTGACAGGTTGCGTCATCACGATGTCATGCCACTGACACGGCCAGGTCACAACATTGCGGGTTTTTCACAAAGGACTTTTCATGCAAGCAGCTACCCATCTCAAATCACTCGCCAAGGCACTGGCCACGGTAGGCCTGCTGGCCATCGCCGCTTCCGCATTGGCGCAAAAAACCCAGTTGCTGGTTTACACGGCGCTGGAAACCGACCAGCTCAAGGCCTACCAGGAGGGTTTCAACAAAGCCAATCCGGACATCGAGATCAAATGGGTTCGCGACTCCACCGGTGTGATCACGGCCAAGCTGCTTGCCGAAAAATCCAACCCGCAGGCCGATGCCGTGATGGGCGTGGCCGCCTCCAGCCTGGCGCTGCTGGACAAGCAGGGCATGCTCGAGCCCTATGCCCCCATCAATCTCGACGGCATCATGAGTCAGTACCGCGACAAGAAAAAAGTCCCTGCCTGGTTTGGCATGGACGTGTGGGGTGCCACCGTGTGCTTCAACACCGTCGAGGCGCAAAAGAAAAACATTCCCAAACCGGAGTCCTGGCAAGACCTGACCAAGCCCATCTACAAGGGCCAGATCACCATGCCCAACCCGGCCTCCAGCGGCACCGGCTACTTCGACGTGACGGCCTGGCTCACGCTGTTTGGCGACAAGGAGGGCAAGGGCGGCGGCTGGAAGTACATGGACGGCCTGCATGAAAACATCGCGCAGTACACGCACTCCGGCTCCAAGCCCTGCAACATGGCGGCCTCCGGCGAATTCCTGATGGGCATTTCGTTTGAATACCGCGGCAACGCCAACAAGGCCAAGGGCGCACCGATCGACCTGGTGTTCCCCAAGGAAGGCCTGGGCTGGGATCTGGAGGCTTTTGCGATCCACAAGGGCACGAAAAAGCTGGACGCCGCGAAGAAGCTGGCCGACTGGGCTTCGAGCAAGGACGCGATGATGCTTTACGGCAAGAACTTTGCCATCACCGCGCAGCCAGGCCTGGCACCCCCACTGGCCAACGTCCCCAAAGACTATGAAGCCCGTCTCGTCAAAATGGACTTCAGCTGGGCCGCCGACAACCGCGAGCGCATCCTGAACGAATGGACCAAGCGCTACAACAGCAAAACCGAAAAGAAGTGATATCTAAGTGACACCCCTGTCTCGGCTCACTGCGTGTAGCCGGAACCCCCTCAAGGGGGCAACAGCTGTGGCCCGGCGAAGCCGGTTCCACGCTGTCGCTGGTATTTAGGCATCTTCATCAACACGGCGTCCAGATACCAGCGTTAGCCAAGGCATGACCCCAGGCATGAACCACGACACTTTTCTCGCGCTGCGCCACATCCACAAGGAATTTGGCAGCTTCACTGCGCTGCAAGACATCAACCTGGATATCCGCAAGGGCGAGTTCATCTGCTTTCTCGGGCCCTCGGGCTGCGGCAAGACCACGCTGCTGCGCATCATTGCCGGCCTGGATGTCCAGACCGCCGGTGAAGTGCACCAGGCGGGCCGCGACATTTCGCGGCTGCCCCCGGCCTTGCGCGACTACGGCATCGTGTTCCAGAGCTACGCCCTGTTTCCCAACCTGAACGTGGCCGACAACGTGGCCTATGGCCTGGTCAATCGCAAGACGCCCAAGGCCGACATCAAAAAGCGCGTGAGCGAACTGGTCAAGCTGGTCGGCCTGCCGGGCAGCGAAGGCAAATACCCCAGCCAGCTCTCGGGCGGCCAGCAGCAGCGCATTGCGCTGGCGCGGGCCCTCGCCACCTCGCCCGGCCTGCTGCTGCTGGACGAGCCCCTGTCGGCGCTGGATGCCCTGGAGCGCGTGCGCCTGCGCCAGGAAATCCGGGCCTTGCAGCAAAAGCTGGGCGTGACCACCATCATGGTGACGCACGACCAGGAAGAGGCGCTCAGCGTCGCCGACCGCATCGTGGTGATGAACGATGGCCTGATCGAGCAGGTCGGCACGCCCATGGAGATTTACCGCGAGCCGGCCTCGCCCTTTGTGGCCGACTTCGTCGGCAAGGTCAATGTGCTGCCGGCGCATGTGAGCGGCGGCGAGCTGAAATTTGGCTCACTGTGTCTGCCCTGCAATGGCGGCGACCGCGACGTCAAGGTGTACTTGCGGCCCGAGGACGTGCTGGCCCGGCCGATTGCCGACGGTGACGCCCATGTGTTCGATGCCACCATCGAGAAAATCGAGTTCCTCGGCTCGTTCTGCCATGTCCATGTGGCGTCCCCCGCGTTCAACAGCCACAAACTCACGGTCTATCTCTCGCTCAACTTCCTGTCCGAACAATCGCTGCAGATCGGCTCGACCCTCAAGCTCAAGCTGCTGCCCGAGCGCATCAAGGTGTTCTGATGCGGGCCGCTACCGTCGCCACCGCCACTGCCGCCCCCACACGCCCGACAGTCCGCCAGCGTGCACACTGGATTGACCGTCTGGCCCACGTTGCGCTTGCGCTGACAGCTATTATTTTGATAGCGTTTCTGGCGGCGCCTTTGCTGGCCATCCTGCAGCAGGCGCTGGAAAACAAGGACGGCCAGTTCGTCTGGCTGGACAACTTCATTGACTACGCCAAGACGCCGGCCCTGCTGGAGAGCCTGTGGAACAGCCTGTGGGTCTCCAGCGCGGTCACGCTGATCACGGTGCCGCTGGCTTTTGGCTTCGCCTATGCGCTGGCGCGCTCATGCATGCCCTACAAGGCGCTGTTTCGCGGCATCACGCTGATCCCCTTGCTGGCGCCTTCGCTGCTGTCGGCGATTTCCCTGATCTACTGGTTCGGCAACCAGGGCGTGCTCAAGGGCTGGATGCAGGGCCTGGGCATCGAGCAGATCTACGGCGCACCCGGCATTGTGGTTGCCGAATGCTTTGCCGTGTTCCCGCATGCCTTGATGATTCTGCTCACCGCGCTAAGCCTGGCCGACGCGCGCCTGTATGAGGCGGCCAACGCCATGGGCACCAGCGCCAGGCGCAAGTTCTTCACCATCACGCTGCCCGGCGCCAAATACGGCCTGATCTCGGCGGCGCTGGTCACCTTCACGCTGGTGATCACCGACTTCGGCATTCCCAAGGTCATAGGCGGCAGCTTCAACGTGCTGGCCACCGATGTCTTCAAGCTGGTCATCGGCCAGCAGGACTTTGCCAAGGGCGCCGTGGTCGCCATCCTGCTGCTGGCGCCTGCCGTGCTGACCTTTGGCGTCGACAACTATGTGAGCCGGCGCCAGACCGCCATGCTGACGGCCCGCGCCGTGCCCTACCGCTCCAGGCCCGCCCGCAAGTACGACATCGTGATGACGCTGTACTGCTCGCTGGTCGCGGTGCTCGTGCTGGCGATGCTGGGCATGGCCGTGTTCGCCTCGTTCGCCAGCTTCTGGCCTTACAACCTCACCCCCAGCCTGCGCCACTATGTCCTGGGCCTGGTGGACGCCGAAGTCAGTGTCGGCTTTGTCAACAGCCTGAAGATGTCGGCAGGCACGGCGCTGTTCGGCACGGCGCTGGTGTTCTTCAGCGCCTACCTGCTGGAAAAAACCAAGGGCATGGACGGCCTGCGCGGCCTGGTGCGCATGCTGGCCATGCTGCCCATGGCCGTGCCCGGCCTGGTGCTGGGCCTGGGCTACATCTTCTTTTTCAACGCCCCGGACAACCCGCTGAACGGGCTGTACCACACGCTGACCCTGCTCACGCTGTGCACCATCGTGCACTTCTACACCACCGGCCACCTGACGGCCGTGACGGCGCTTAAAAGCCTGGACGGCGAATTTGAAGCGGTCAGCGCCTCGCTCAAGGTGCCTTTCTTCAAGACCTTCTGGCGCGTCACCCTGCCGATCTGCACGCCCGCGCTGATCGACATTGCGCGCTACTTCTTCATCAATGCCATGACCACGATCTCGGCCGTGGTGTTCCTGTATTCGCCGGAAACCAAGGTGGCGTCGATTGCGATCCTGAACCTCGACGAAGCCGGTGAAATGGGCGCCGCCGCCGCCATGGCCGTGCTGATTTGCGTGGTTTCAACCCTGGCCACCCTGCTGTTCATGGCCCTGGCCTGGTGGGTGAACCGCCGCACCCAGGCATGGCGAACCACGGCGCGATAAAGGAAGACCTGCGATGGACCGAGACAAAATCCTGCTGACCCCCGGCCCCCTGACCACCACGCTGCGCACCAAGCTGGCCATGCTGAAAGACTGGGGTTCGTGGGACAGCGACTTCAACGCCGTCACGGCCAGCATCCGCAAGAGCCTGCTGGACATCATTCACGGCCACGACTCGCATGTCGTGGTGCCGCTGCAGG
>DASXRN010000370.1:0-21104 GCA_036506595.1 Polaromonas sp.
CCACTGGGCCATGGGCCGCGAACACGCGACCCTGACCGACCCGGCCGCGCTGGCCCTGCGTGAGGACGAATCCCGCGCCCTGCTGGCGGCCATGCAACCTTATTTTGAAACCGATGGCATCACCCTGCATTACCTCAGGCCCGAGCGCTGGCTGGCCGAGGGTGAACTGTTTCGCCACCTGCCCACGGCCTCGCTGGACCGTGTGCTGGGCCGCAACGTGGATGCCTGGCTGCCCGATGCCAGCAGTGCCCGCCAGATGCGACGGCTGCAAAATGAAATGCAGATGCTGCTCTATACCCATCCGCTGAACGATGCGCGCACCGCCCAACGCCAGTTGCCGGTGAATTCCTTCTGGCTCAGCGGCACAGGGGCCTTGCCGGCCTCGCAAACCTGCGCAGTGCAGAGCGACATCAGCATGCCACGCAGCCTGGCCCAGGCGGTTTTTAACGACGACTGGGCTGCGTATGCCCAAGCCTGGGCCGCGCTGGATGCCGGCGAACTGGCCCAGCTGCTGGCTCGCCAGCGCGCCGGTGAAACCGTGCGGCTGAGCCTGTGCGGCGAACGCGGCGCGCAGACCCTTGAAAGCAGCCGGACCGGCCTTTTCACCAAAATTTCAAGCCTTTTAGCCCCTGTGCCCCTATGGCACGGGCGCGAACAGCTATAAAAATCATAGCAAAATCCAAACCCATCACACCATGAAAATACAGGTACGCGACGTGCCGCCGCGCAGCGTCTGGGCGCTGCAGCAGGCCGGCATTCACCCCTTGCTGGCGCAGCTTTATGCGGCGCGCGGAGTTCATTCGATGGCCGAGCTCGACGACGGCCTGGCCAAATTGCTGCCGCCGGCATCGCTGCGCGGCACGCGTGAAGCCGCCCGGCTGCTGGCCGATACCATGGCTGCGGGCCAAAAAATCTGCGTGGTTGCCGACTACGACTGCGACGGCGCGACCGCCTGCGCCGTGGCCTTGCGCGGCCTGCGCCTGCTGGGCGCGCACAACGTCGGTTACCTGGTGCCCGACCGGGTGATTGACGGTTACGGCCTGACCGCGCCGATTGCCGAGCGCGTCAAGGCCCTGGGCGCCGACCTGCTGGTCACGGTGGACAACGGCATTGCCAGCCTGGACGGCGTGGCCCGCGCCAAGGCGCTGGGCATGCAGGTGCTGGTGACCGACCACCACCTGCCCGCGCTGAAAGACGGGCAGGTGCTGCTGCCCGCCGCCGACGTGATCGTCAACCCGAACCAGCCCAATTGCAGCTTTGAAAGCAAATCGATGGCCGGTGTGGGCGTGATGTTTTATGTGCTGCTGGCGCTACGCGCCGAGCTGCGCGAGCGCGGCGCGTTCACCGCACAAAATCAGCCCAAGCTCGATGCATTGCTACCCTTGGTTGCGCTCGGCACCGTGGCCGATGTCGTCAAGCTCGACGCCAACAACCGCCGGCTGGTGGCGCAGGGGCTTAAGCGCATCCGTGCCGGTGCCATGCCGCCGGGCATAACCAGCCTGTTTGCTGCGGCAGGCCGCAAGACGAACGTGGCCACCACCTTTGATTTCGGCTTTGCGCTAGGCCCGCGCATCAATGCGGCTGGCCGCTTGAGCGACATGACGCTGGGTATCGAATGCCTGCTGACCGACGACGCGGCGCGTGCCGACGAGCTGGCCAAAATGCTGGACGGCATCAACCGCGAACGCCGTGACATCGAGGCCGGCATGCGCGAGCAGGCCCAGCTGGCGGCCGACGCGATGATTGACGAAGAAGAGGAAGCCCCCCCGGCCATCGCCATCTTCGACCCGGATTTCCACGAGGGCGTGGTCGGCATCGTCGCCTCGCGCATCAAGGACAAGCTGCACCGCCCCACCTTTGTCTTTGCCGCCAGCCAGGCGCCCGGCAAAGAGCATGAACTCAGGGGCTCGGGCCGCTCGATCCCCGGTTTTCACCTGCGCGATGCGCTGGATCTGGTGGCCAAGCGTCACCCCGGTGTGCTGCTGCGCTTTGGCGGCCACGCCATGGCCGCCGGCTGCACCCTGGCCGAAGAGCACTTTGAGCAGTTCGAACAGGCGCTGCAACAGGTCGCCCACGAGTGGCTGGACGCCGCCACGCTGACGCGCCGCCTCGACACCGACGGCCCGCTGGCCCCCGAGTACCGGCGTGCCGACCTGGTGGACACGCTGCACAAAGAGGTCTGGGGCCAGGGCTTTGCCGCGCCCACCTTCAGCGAAGAAGTCGAGGTGGTGTCGCAGCGCCTGGTCGGCGAAAAACACCTGTCGCTCAAGCTCAAGCACCAGGGCCAGCCGGTCGACGGCATCTGGTTTGGCCGCACCGAACCGCTGCCCGCCCGCGTGAAACTGGCCTTCCGGCTGGATGCCGACGAGTGGCAGGGCGTCAAACGGGTGCGCTTTCTGGTGGAGGGGGCTGAACTCTAGATATTTCAAGAAAAAAGCGGCTAATCCCTTTATTGACGGTCGCAAGAAGCTATTTAATTGATAGCAAAAAGCCCAACATCCCGTGCCTTCCGCGCCCGTGAATGAAGCCGCGTCCAAGGGATTGTGGGCTTGGCGAGGGCCAAAGCGCAGCGGCGGCAGAAAGCCTAAAATAGGTCGGTGACTGCCAAAAACATCCTCAATGCCGATCTGCATTGCCACTCCGTCATATCCGACGGCACCCTGACGCCAGAAGCACTGGCAGAACGCGCCAAAACCAACGGCGTGGAACTGTGGGCCCTGACCGACCATGACGAAATTGGCGGCCAGCACCGCGCCGCAGCAGCGGCCAAAGCGCAAGGCCTGCATTACCTCACCGGCACCGAAATTTCCGTCACTTTCGCGGGTGAAACCGTGCACATCGTGGGCCTGGGCTTCGATGCCGACGATGCCGCCATGCAGCAAGGGCTGCGCAACACCCGCGGCGGCCGTGAACAGCGCGCCATGGAAATGTCCGAAGGCCTGGCCAAGGTCGGCATCCAGGGCGCTTTTGAAGGCGCGCTGAAGTTTGTCGGCAACCCCGAACTGATTTCGCGCACGCACTTTGCCCGCTTTCTGGTGGAGTCGGGCGTGTGCCGGGAAACTTCCGAAGTCTTTCGCAAATACCTGACCGAAGGCAAACCCGGCTATGTGCCGCACCGCTGGGCCAGTCTGCGCGACGCGGTGAGCTGGATCACCCAGGCCCGGGGCGTTGCCGTGATTGCCCACCCCGGCCGATACAAACTCACGCCCAACGAGGAATACGCCCTGTTTACCGAATTCAAGGCGCACGGCGGGCGCGCCGTTGAAGTCGTGACCGGCAGCCACACCCCGCAGGAATACCTGAAATACGCCGAAACCGCCAAGGAGTTTGGCTTGGCCGCCTCGCGCGGAAGCGACTTCCACAGCCCCGACGAAAGCCATACCGACCTGGGAACGCTGCCCTACTTACCGGGCGAGCTGACACCAGTGTGGGAGCTGCTGGCGGACCGCATCCAGTGATGGCCGGTCCCGCAAAAGCCTACCCCCTCGCTCTGACAGGCATCGCGCTTTTGGTGGCCGCCATGGCCTGTTTTGCGCTGCTGGATACCACGACAAAATTCATCAGCGTGAGCGTTCCCGTGCTGATGGCGCTGTGGTTTCGTTATGCGTTTCAGGCCATCGCCACCACGGTGGCCGTGCTGCCGGTGCGCGGCTGGGCGCTGCCGCGCACGGCCCATCCCAAGTTCCAGTGCCTGCGCGGCGTGCTGCTGCTCACCACCAGCGTTTTGGCTTTTTTCAGCCTCAAGTACATGCCGGTGGGCGAGTTCACGGCCATTGTCATGATCTCGCCGCTGATCATCACGCTGCTGGCCTCCCTCACGCTGGGTGAACGGGTTTCCGTGCTGCGCTGGGCACTGGTTGTTGGTGGTTTTATGGGCACCCTGATCATCATCCGGCCGGGTGGCGACAGCTTTGACTGGACCATGCTGCTGCCGCTGGGGCTGGTGGCCTCGCATGCCTGGTTCCAGATTTTGACCAGCCGCATGGCCAGGACCGAAGACCCGGTCACCATGCATTTTTATACCGGCTGGGTCGGAACGCTGATCGCTTCACTGGCCCTGCCTTTTGCCTGGACCTGGCTGGACTCCTGGACGCTTTGGGCCGGCCTGGGCCTCATGGGCTTGATGGGCACAGTGGGACATTTCATGATGATCCTGGCCTACGCCCGCGCGCCTGCATCCACCCTCACGCCCTTCCTCTATGCCCAGATCGGCTTTGCCATGCTGGGCGGCTGGCTGGCCTTTTCGCATGTGCCCGATAACTGGTCCCAGTTGGGCATTGCGATGATTGCGGTTTGCGGGGCAACGGGTGCCTGGCTGGCGGTGCAAGAGCGCCGCATCACCGTTGAGCCGCTCGAAACCTGAAACGAAAAAGACAGCAAGGACGTTGGCATGGCCCAGTTTTTTGAAGTTCACCCCGACAACCCGCACGCCCGCCTTCTCAAACAAGCGGTGAGCCTGCTTGAGCGCGGCGGCATTGCCGCCGTGCCCACAGACTCCAGCTACGCGCTGGTCTGCCATCTGGACGACAAAGCTGCCGCCGACAGCCTGCGCCGCATCCGCGGTGTGGACGACAAACACCACCTCACCTTGCTGTGCCGCGACCTGAGCGAGCTGGCCAACTACGCACGGGTGGACAACAAGCAATACCGCCTGCTCAAGGCGGCCACGCCCGGGCCCTACACCTTCATTCTGGAGGCCAGCAAGGAAGTGCCGCGCCGCCTCAGCCACCCCTCCCGCAAGACCATAGGCCTGCGCGTGCCCGAGCACAAAACCCTGCAGGCCCTGCTGGAGCTCCACGGCGCCCCGCTGCTGGCCACCACGCTGATTCCGCGCGGCGAAACCGAGCCCCTCAACGATGCACACGACATCCGCGAGCTGCTGGAGCATGAGCTGGCGGCCGTGATTGACGCCGGTGCCTGCCACCAGCAACCCACCACCGTGATTGATCTGACGGGCATGGCCGACGGTAGTGAGCCTGTCGTGGTGCGGCCAGGACGCGGAGACCTGGCGGCACTGGGGCTGTAGTCACACGCTCGCCGCTCGGGGAGCCCGTCTGAGACAATCCGGGGATGGATATCGCCAACCTGATTCAAACCGTCGCCATTTACGCACTGCCCGTGCTGTTCGCCATCACGGTGCACGAAGCCGCCCACGGCTACGCGGCCCGCCATTTCGGCGACAACACCGCTTACATGCTGGGCCGCATCACGCTGAACCCGCTCAAGCACATTGACCCCATAGGCACCATCGCGATGCCGCTGCTGCTTTACTTTGCGACCTCCGGGGCCTTTCTGTTTGGCTATGCCAAGCCGGTTCCGGTGAATTTTGGCAATTTACGCAACCCCAAGCGCGACATGGTCTGGGTCGCCTTGGCAGGCCCAGCCTCCAATTTTGCGCAGGCCTTGCTCTGGGCCGTGCTACTGGTTGTGCTGGCCGGCATGGGCTCGCAAGAGCGCTTTTTCATTGAAATGGCGAAAGCCGGTGTTCTGGTCAACCTGGTGATGTGGGCCTTCAACCTGTTTCCCCTGCCCCCGCTGGACGGTGGCCGCATTCTGGTGGGCCTGTTGCCCTTGAAACAGGCCCAGTGGGTGGCGCGCGTTGAGCCCTGGGGATTTTTTGTGGTGATGGGCCTGGTGATTGCCGGCGTGGTCAGTAGCTTGTGGCTGCGCCCGCTCATGTCGCTGGGCTATGGCGTGATCAACATCTTGATGACCCCTTTGCTGACGCTGCTGCGCTAAGCCCGCTTCTTTTCAATACAACCGGCATTCTTCTTTCCTCCTATGAGCCCTGCATCACCCGTATCACCCCAGCGCTTCCTGACCGGCATCACCACCACCGGCACGCCCCACCTGGGCAACTTTGTCGGCTCCATCCGCCCTTCGGTGGCCGCCAGCCGCCTGCCCGGCGTGCAGAGTTTTTACTTCCTGGCCGACTACCACGCGCTGATCAAATGCGATGAGCCCGCGCGCATCCAGCGCTCCACACTGGAAATCGCCGCCAGCTGGCTGGCCGCCGGGCTGGACCCCGAGCGCGTGACCTTTTACCGCCAGTCCGACATCCCCGAAATCCCCGAACTCACCTGGCTGCTGACCTGCGTGACCGGCAAGGGCGTGCTCAACCGTGCCCACGCCTACAAAGCCTCGGTGGATAAAAACGAAGCCGCCGGCAACGACCCCGACGCCGAAGTCACTGCCGGCCTGTTCATGTACCCGGTGCTCATGGGTGCCGACATTTTGATGTTCAGGACGCACAAGGTGCCGGTCGGGCGCGACCAGGTTCAGCACATTGAAATGGCGCGCGACATGGCGCAGCGTTTCAACCACCTGTATGGCGAGCATCTGGTGCTGCCTGAGGCGGTCATTGAAGAGTCCGTCGCCCTGTTGCCCGGCCTGGACGGGCGCAAGATGAGCAAGAGCTACGACAACACGATTCCCCTGTTCACGCCGCGAGAACAGCTGCGCAAGCTGATCGCCGGCATCCTGACCGACTCGCGCGCGCCGGGCGAGCCCAAAGAGACCGAAGGTTCTGCGCTGTTCCAGATTTACCAGGCCTTTGCCAGCGCGCCAGAGACCGCCGCGCTGCGCCAGGCCTATGCCGACGGCATCAGCTGGGGCGATGCCAAGCAGCTGCTGTTTGAACGCATAGACCAGGAAGTGGCCCCCATGCGGGAGCGCTACCACGCCCTCATCAACAACCCCGACCAGATAGAAGCCATTTTGCAAACAGGTGCCCAAAAAGCGCGCCAGGTGGCCAGCCCCTTCATGGGCGAGCTGAGGCAAGCGGTCGGACTGCGCAAGCTGAGCGCGCCAGCGGTGTTGGGCAAAAAAGACAAAGTGTCAAAAACAGCGGCGCCTGCATTCAAGCAGTACCGCGAGGCCGACGGCCGGTTTTATTTCAAGCTGCTGGATGCCGATGCCCGTTTGCTGCTGCAAAGCCAGGGTTTTGACTCCCCCAAGGATGCGGCGCAAACCATCAAGGTTCTTCAAAAAGAGGGCGCCGCCGCGCTGGCCGCATTTCAGGACAAAGTCGATATCGTGCCAGGCATCTCAAGCGCTGAACTGGACGCCGCACTGCAATTTTTTGCAGCTGCCGGCAGCTGATTTGCTCAGGCCGCGGCGCTCAGCGAGCGCCTTCAACTGTTGTTTTATCGACTCAGAAACGTGAACAAATACCGGAATTTCATTTTTAATTTTGGCAAAAATTGGACCGTCAGCAGTTATGCTCGCTAGCTGACGGAAATCATGCTTCAAGCCTAAATTAATGAGTATTTTTGTAGTAGACGACCACCCCTTGATGCGAGAGGCGATCGTCATGCTGATCCGCCGGATAAGCAGCAAGGCCACGGTGACCGAGCTGGACCGGTTGGCCGCCGTCATGCCTGCAGTCCATCAACACGGTGCGCCTGAATTGATCTGCATGGACCTGAGGCTGCCCGACTCGAATGGTGTGTCGGGTGTGCGCGAGCTCAAGCAGCAGCTTCCCGATATCCCGCTGGTCATTCTCTCGGCCGAACCGGCGCAGGACTACGAAGACCTTTCCATTGAAGCGGGTGCAGATGCCTATATTCAAAAATCTGCAGGGGCGACCGAGATCGCCAGCGTGTTGCGCGTCTTCCTGAACAAAGAGCTGGAGTTGGAGCCGGCGTCCGCCGCACCGGTGGAAAAACTCTCCAAACGTCAAAAGCAGTTGCTGGTCATGCTTGACAAGGGCATGAGCAACCGCGACATCGCCGAAGAACTGCAAATCAGCGAACACACCGTCAAGGTGCATTTGTGGCGCCTGTTCCGGCGCCTGAATGTCAAGAGCCGCTCACAGGCCAGCCACCTCGCCCGCACCCAGGGTTTGCTCTAAGGAAGCTCTGCCTACGGGGTGCCCAAGCGCCTCACTCAAGCGAGAGACAATGGCCAGCCCCAGGCCAAAGCCTTCTTCCAGGCCGCGCCGGGGAACGCGATAAAACTCCTGAAGAATCGCCTGTTGGTGCTCTTTGGCAACGCCCACGCCGGTGTCCCAAATTTCAAGACCCCACGCGCCGCGCCCCGATGCGTGTTTCTCAAGGCGTTCGACAGCAGATTGCCCACCAGCCGCTTGAGCAACACCGGATCGGACCGGACAACAGCAGTTGGCAGCACATGCTTGCGCAAGGTCAACCCCTTTTGCAGCGCGAGGGGCGCATATTGCAGCGCCAGTTCATCAACCAGCCTCGCCAGATCCACCAACATGTTTTCGACTACTTCACTTTTTGCCCGTTCGTGGGACGCTCACTGACACCCTCCTGATTAACGGACGGGTTCAAAATCAGGCAACGCTTCACAGTCCGAAGTGATGCCGTAGGCCAGGTGGGTCGCATGGTCGCGACTTTCTACGAAGCCGCCAGCCTCCAGCGCATCCATGGCGTACTGGACTTCGTGCGATACGCAGGTCGGCCGCCAGTGAGGAGCGAGCATGTCCAGCGTCCACCAACCGCCGTCCTTGCGCAGCAATAGCCATAATGCGCGCAGGTCTTGCGCTGAAAGCCCGCTCAGAACGCTGCCGTGCATCCCCAATCCCCGCTCCTGCTGTCTGGTGGTCACCAGTACTGCAACCCGAAAGTAGCGGAACATAATGAAAGCGATGGATTCGTGTCCAGGGCAAGGCGCAAGCCGCAGCGAAGGCTATACGCCTTCGCAAGGGTTGCAACGCGGCCATGGGTGCGAAGACGTGCTTTCATGTTTCGATATTTTCGGGTTGCAGTACTAGGGGTTGGGGTGGGTAACCCCATCGTTCTGCGGGCCGAAGTTGCTGACAGCCAACTCATGCGTGAGCTTCAGAGGCTGTTGCTTGCGCTTGTGCGGCATGGTCACCGTGATCTTGCGGGTCTGCTGAAAAGCAAGAGCACGGTCGGCGGGATTCAGGTAGCGTGAAGGCCAGAGATCTTCTGGCTTTCTATCAAGTGCTTTGGCTACCAGTTGCTCGGCGGCCAGCCACGGGCTGGTAAGTACACGTTGAATATGGCTGTAGCCGTTCTCAATGGCTATTTTTCGAAGGCTGGTACCGCGCTTATGCAGAGCAGCAATTACATCAGCGGGATGCATATCTTCTTGTATTGATGTCGATTTATTTGTCGCCATGCCCATTATTGTGAGCACAAATAAATTGAAGTCAATAAGTTTTTTATCTGCGATTTGTGGTTTTGCACAAATGTGTAGATTTTTCAATGCATTGTGAAGTTGGATTTGCATTTTTTTGTCTAGTCACACAGAATAGTGTTCATGAACACAAAAGAAATAGCATCAGTGCCACCTGAAAACACCAAGCTTTATTCTTTCGAACCGGCGTCACCGTTCAGCGTTGAAGAGCCAATTGCCTGGTATCTCCACCACGCCGCTGCGGCCGCTGACAAAGCGGACCTGAAAACGGTGCGTACGGAAGCCAGAGCTGCCTTCATGCGCCAGTTTGGTCAGCGCTGCAAGGTGGCGCGGGGCGCAAGGGAGATCAATGACGTGGCAGCGACTGTCGGCGTTCATCGAAATACCATCTGGAACATTGAGCGTGGTGATAGCCTGCCAGATGCATTCGAGCTTGAAGTACTCGCCAAGGAGTACAACACCACGCCAACCCATTTGCTGGGTGGAGAGCGGCATGAAAAGGCCCAGCCAATCGGGATGGTGCCTAAAAGCGTGCAAGCGGTGCAGGTGGATGCGTTTGTTTATGTTCCGTTGTTTGACGTCAGATTTTCGGCCGCTAACGGCGCGTTCAATAACATTGAATCTGTGATTGCAATGCGTCCCTTTGACGCCCATTTCATCAGATACGAACTGGGCATCCCCCACAATGACATTGCCATGTCAGTCATGGTGGGGGTTTCCATGGAGCCGTGGCTGCATTCAAAAGACACCCTCCTGACAGATTTGAAGGACCGCGACGCGCTTACCGAAGGCATTCACGTTGTCAGGCTCGACGGAGCCTTGCTGGTCAAGAAGTTGCAGAGGCTGCCCGGAAAAATACTGCGAGTGAGCAGCTATAACCAAGCCTATGAGCCGTTTGACATTCATGGCCATGAAGATCCTGACCGGGATTTTGCCGTGCTTGGCCGGGTGCGCTGGGCCGGTGTTGCTTTTAACTGATCTGCGGAAGCGTTGAAAGCGATTTTGGATCTGACATTGGCCAGCTACGCGATTTAGGGCTACGCTGAATAAGCACCGTCAAAGTACCCATTTGGGTTGATGACGATTTGATCTGGCTCGTCTCGATTCAGGGGCCCTGCAGATTAACTGGCAGCTTGTCACAACAAAAGAAAAGCAGGCAACATGAGCCAAAAAGAAAACTCGACAAAGACTGTGACAGCCGAGAAGCCCATACAAGAATCGGTAAATGGCAAAAAAAACGGTCTGAGCTATCTTTTCAATAGCATCAGACCGTTGTGTATGGCGGAGAGGGTGGGATTCGAACCCACGGTAAGATCGCTCCTACGCCTGATTTCGAGTCAGGTACATTCGGCCACTCTGCCACCTCTCCTGTGTCGAGCCGCAATTCTAGCAGGCTGAAGGGCCGTTTTTATCCCCGCGACGGTGCCAGCACCGTCATGCCGCCCATATAGGGCTGCAACACAGTCGGCACCTCGACGGTGCCATCTGCGAGCTGATAATTTTCCAGCACGGCCACCAGGGTGCGGCCTACGGCCAGGCCTGAGCCGTTGAGGGTATGCACGAATTCGTTTTTGCCCTGGGCGTTCTTGAAACGGGCCTGCAGCCTGCGCGCCTGGAAGGCTTCGCAGTTGGAGACCGAGCTGATCTCGCGGTAGGTGTTTTGCGCGGGCAGCCAGACCTCGAGGTCATAAGTTTTGCTGGCGCCAAAACCCATGTCGCCGGTGCATAGCAGCATGACGCGGTAAGGCAGGCCGAGCTTTTGCAGAATCACTTCGGCGTGGCCCGTCATCGCTTCCAGCGCTTCGTAGCTTTTCTCGGGGTGAACGATTTGCACCATCTCGACCTTGTCGAACTGGTGCTGGCGGATCATGCCGCGGGTGTCGCGGCCATAGCTGCCTGCCTCGGAGCGAAAGCACGGTGTGTGAGCGGTGAACTTGAGCGGCAGCTGCGCCTCGGGCACGACCTCGTCGCGCACGAAGTTGGTCAGCGGCACCTCCGACGTCGGGATCAGGTACAGCGCGGCGTTCTCGCCCTCGCCTTCTTGCCCGCCTTTTTGGGCGGCAAACAGATCTTCTTCAAACTTGGGCAACTGGCCGGTGCCGCGCAATGAATCGCCATTGACGATGTAAGGCACGTAGCACTCGGTGTAGCCGTGCTCTGCCGTCTGCACGTCGAGCATGAACTGAGACAAGGCCCGGTGCAGGCGCGCCAGCGGGCCCTTCATCACGGTAAAGCGCGAACCTGCCAGCTTGGTGCCGAGCTCAAAGTCCAGCCCCAGCGGCTGACCCAGATCCACATGGTCCTTCACCTCAAACGAATACGCCGGCGGCGAACCGCCCAAACCTTCGATCGGGCTCCATTTGCGCACCTCGAGATTGCCTGCCTCGCCGGTGCCCGGCGGCACGCTGCCGTGCGGCAGGTTGGGCACGGCCAGCAACAAGGCCTGCATGTCGGACTGGATCTGGTCGAGCCGGGCACTGGAGGCCTCCAGCTCGGCCTTGGAGCTGCTGACCTGCGCCATCACGGCGCTGGCGTCTTCACCCTTGGCCTTGAGCTGGCCGATTTGTTTGGACAGGCTGTTGCGCTGGTTTTGCAGCTCTTCGGTCCTGATTTGCAGGGCCTTGCGTTCGGCCTCAAGCCCCTGGAACACTTCGACATTGAGGAAGGTTTGCGGGGTTTTGCGCGCCTCCAAACGGGCAATGGCCGTGGACAGGTCTTTACGGAGCAGGTTGATGTCTAGCATGGGGTCATTGTATTTGGGCGGTTTCGGCTGGGACGGCTCAGTTCAGGCTGGCCGGGTCGGTATTGGCCCCGCAAATGACCAGGCACACCTTTTCGTCGGCACGCGGTACATAGCGGCCGCTGTGCAGCGCGGCCAGCGGCAGGGCTGCTGCCGGCTCGACGGCCAGCTTCAGTTCTTTCCACAGCCAGAGCTGCGCGGCACGAACCGACTCGTCGGTCAGCAGCAGCGCATCGCGTACATGGGCCTGGGTCGCTTCCCACCCCAAGTTGCCTATGCGTTTGGCTCCCAGCGAATCGGCGGCGATGCCGCTGACGGCCACATCGACCGGCTGGCCGGCCGCTCTGGCCTTGAACAGCGTCGGGGCCAGCTCGGGCTCCAGCGCCACCACGCGGCTGCGCTGTTCAAACCAGCTGGCCACGCCGCCGATCAGGCCGCCGCCACCCACACTGACCAGCACCGAATCGGGCAAGCCGCCCTGCTGCTCGATCTCCAGCGCCAGCGTGCCGGCACCGGTCAGCACTTCGGGCTGGTCGTAGGCATGCGTGAGCAGCGCGCCGGTTTCCTGCTGGCGGGCCAGGCAGGCCTGCAGCGCGTCGGCGTAAGCGGCCCCCGTGACCACCACCTCGGCACCCAGCGCGGCGAGCCGGGCGCGCTTGGCAGAGGTTGACACCTCAGGCACAAATACCTCGCAGCGCACGCCCAGCGCCTTGGCCGCCGCGGCCGTGGCAATGCCGGCGTTGCCGCCCGAAGCCACGATCACGCCGCTGGCCGGAATCGGGTTGGACAGCAGGCGATTGAGCATGCCACGCGCCTTGAAGCTGCCGCCGGTCTGCAGGTGCTCGAGCTTGAGCCAGACTTCTGCGCAGGCCACGCCGAGCGCCTTGCCGGACAGTTTCCACAACGGTGTTTGACGAATAAAGTAGTTGAAGTCCCTATTAAACGTGCGCGAGCAGCTCTCAATTTGATAGCGATTGTTCATGAAGAATGGATCAGATCAAGTGATGGAGCTGGCTGTCTTCGACTTCCAGCGCATGGCCCTGCGCGTCAAGCTTGAGGCCTTTGGGCAGCGGGAACTTGATGGTCTCCTCAATCCCGTCCATCTTGCGCACCGAGACCGCGCCCAGCGCGCGGATGCGGTCGATCACCTGCTTGACCAGAATCTCCGGGGCCGAGGCGCCGGCCGTCAAACCGACGCGGCTCTTGCCCTCGAACCACGACTCCTGCAGCTCGCTGGCATCGTCCACCATATAGGCCTCGGTGCCCAGCTTGGCGGCCAACTCGCGCAGGCGGTTGCTGTTGGAGCTGGTCGGGCTGCCGACCACGATCAGGATATCGACCTGCGGGCTCAGCACCTTGACCGCATCCTGCCGGTTTTGTGTGGCGTAGCAAATGTCCTGCTGCTTGGGCTCGCGCACCTGCGGAAAGCGCGCCTTCACGGCGGCGCTGATCTCGGCCGCATCGTCCACGCTCAAGGTGGTTTGCGTCACCACGGCCAGCCGCGCGGTTTGCGAGGGCGTGATACGCGCCACATCGGCCACGTCTTCCACCAAGTGGATGCCGCTGTCAAGCTGGCCCATGGTGCCCTCGACCTCGGGGTGGCCCTTGTGGCCGATCATGATGAATTCGTAGCCTTCCTTGTGCAGCTTGGCCACTTCGACATGGACCTTGGTCACCAGCGGGCAGGTGGCGTCAAAGATCTGGAAGCCACGCGCCGCGGCTTCGTTCTGCACCGCCTTGCTCACGCCATGGGCGCTGAACACCAGCGTGGCGCCCGGCGGCACGTCGCTCAGCTCTTCAATAAAGATGGCGCCCTTGGCCTTGAGTTCGTTGACCACATAGGTGTTGTGCACGATCTCGTGGCGCACATAAATCGGCGCGCCAAACTTGGCCAGCGCCCGTTCGACGATTTCAATGGCGCGGTCGACGCCGGCGCAAAAGCCGCGCGGTTCCGCCAACAGGATTTCTTGCGGGGATTGCCTGGGGGAAAGTTCCGCCGACAGGCCGCCCTTAGGCGGAACAGCCCCCTCGGGGGGCAGCGTAGTACGCGAAGCGACAAGCGTGGGGGTCATAGCACTCCAATCACATGGACTTCAAACACCACCGGCTGGCCGGCCAGCGGGTGGTTGAAATCAAACTGCACGGCCCCATCACCATCGCCGCTTTCCTTGACTTGCTGCACGGCACCGGCGTACTGGCCCATGCCGTCGGGCGTGGGGAACTGCACCACATCGCCAATCTTGTACTGCTCGTCGGGGTCACCCAGTTCATTGAGCAGCTTGCGCGCCACCCACTGCACCAGCGTCGGGTTGCGCTCGCCAAAGGCCTCGCCGGCGGCCAGCTCAAAGCGGGTGCGCGTGCCTTCGGCCAGGCCCAGCAGGCGCTGCTCAATGGCCGGCGACAGCTCGCCCGTGCCCAGGCTCAGCGTGGCCGGTTTGCCGCCAAAGGTGTTGATGATGTCGGTGCCGTCAGGGCCGGCCATGCGGTAATGCAGGGTCAGGAAAGAGCCTGGCTGGACGAGTGTTGGGGGCGGGGCGTGCACGGTGGACATAAGACTCTCTGGGCCAGCCGGGGCGGCTGACGGGTGTTTGTATTGCCAGCCTTGCGGCCGTCAAGTGTTTGTAAACTGCCCCCTATTGTAGAAAGCTGGGCTTACCCGGACTGTTGCAGGCCTTTTTGCCCCTTTCACCCTCTTTTCCCCTTCCCTCTCCTTACAAATTGTCCCTCCATGCTGCTCAAAGACCTGCCCGCTGACGCCCGGCCGCGCGAAAAACTGTTGGCCCGCGGCCCCGGCGCCCTCAGCGATGCCGAACTGCTGGCCCTGCTGCTGCGCAGCGGCCTGCCCGGCAAAAACGCCCTGCAAATGGGCCAGGAGCTGGTGGACACCTTCGGCGGCGTGGCCGGGCTGCTGCACACCGGGCCCGAAGCGCTCAAAAGCATCAAGGGCCTGGGCCCGGCCAAACGCGCCGAGCTGGTCGCCGTGCTGGAGCTGGCGCGGCGGGCGCTGGCCGAAGAGCTGAAGGAGAAACCCCTGTTTGCCACGCCGCAGGCCGTGCGCGACTATTTGCAGTTGCAGTTGGGCAGCCGGCCACACGAAATTTTTGCCGTGCTGTTTCTCGACAGTCAGCACCGACTGATTGCGCTCGAAGAACTCTTTCGCGGCACGCTGACGCAGACCAGCGTTTACCCGCGCGAGGTGGTGGTGCGGGCGCTGGCGCTCAATGCCGCCAGCGTGGTGCTGGCGCACAACCACCCCAGCGGCACGACCCAGCCCTCGCGCGCCGACGAGGCGCTCACGCAAACCCTCAAGTCCGCCCTGGGCCTGGTCGATGTGCGCGTGCTTGACCATTTTGTGGTGACCAGTAACCAGGCGGTTTCGATGGCCGAGCTGGGGCTGCTATAAAGTCCGGTCCATGAAAGCGCCCGCCCTCAAAAGCCTCAAAGACCTGAAGGCCGTCAAGCAGGAAATCGAAACCCGCGCCCGACAGGCGGCTGAAGAAGAGGCCGCACGGCGGGCCGCGGCGGCCAAGGCCAAGGCCGAAAAAGAACTTTTCGCGCGCGCCGTCGGCCCCGTGAAAGCCTTGCCGGTCAAACACTTGCCTGGTCACAAAGCCCACTTGCCGACCGCCCAGCCCGCACCGATTCCGGTGCAGCAGCAGCGCGACGAACTGGCCGTGATGCAGGAAGCCATCTCGGACGAGTTTGACGTGGAAACCCTGCTGGACACCGACGAAGCCCTGAGTTTCAGGCGGCCTGGCATGGGGCCCGACGTGGTGCGCAAGCTGCGCCGTGGCGGCTGGAGCATTCAGGGCCAGCTCGATCTGCACGGCCTGCGCCAGGACGACGCGCGCGAGGCGCTGGCCCAGTTCGTGCGCGATGCCCTCAAGATGGGCTGGCGCTGCGTGCGCGTGGTGCACGGCAAGGGTCTGGGCTCGCCCGGCAAGACACCGGTACTCAAGGGCAAGGTGCAGGGCTGGCTGATCCAGAAGCAGGAAGTGCTGGCCTTTGTGCAGGCGCGGCCGGCCGAGGGCGGCGCGGGCGCGCTGGTGGTGCTGCTGGCGCAGGGTTGAGCTTGACACGCTATCAAATCAGTAGCCGCCAGCGACCATTTCATGTGGGCTGTCGGCCGATTTGATGCACAAGACAGCGGCCCAGGAGGGGCTGCAGCCTCAGTTTCCTGGACGAAATCTGGCTTCGGCCCAGTCAGCATGGGCGCCGCCAGCTATATTTTTAATAACAATCGCTCCACAGTCACTCGCTGCGCTTACTCGCCCCGGTTGCGCATCCAGTCCGCCGTCTGGAAAAACGAGGCATTGAGCCGGGTGCGCAAGGCCTCGTCGACCCCGGTCTCGCGCATGGCCTGGTCCATGCAGGCCAGCCACTGGTCGCGTTCGGCGATACCGATGGCGCCGCCGCCGGTTTGCTGCGGCATGTGGCGCATGCGCAGGCGCGGGTGGCCAAAGCGATCGGTGTAATGCTGCGGGCCGCCTAGCCAGCCGCACAAAAACCAGAACAGGCGCTGGCGGGCATTGTCGAGCGTGCTGCCATGCGCGGCGCGCAGCGCGGCATAGGCCGGCTCCAGGTCCATCAGGTCATAAAAGCGTTCAACCAGCGCCTTGACGCGCTCTTCGCCGCCTATCCAGGCGAACGGGGTTTCAAACGGCGGGTTGCCGGGGGGCTTTTCTTCGATTTGCATAGATGTAAAAACAGGTAGTTATTCCGAATTGCGCAGGGTTTCTACCACCGGTGTGTTCAGTACCGACCGCAAACCCCACCAGCCGGCCGCCAGCGCCAGCACGGCACCGGCCAGGCTGCCCAGCAGCGGCACCGTCCAAGAGCCGGTCCAGCTGAAGTCAAACACATAGCGCGCCAGGCCCCAGCCCACGGCCAGCGCGACGAGGGACGCCAGAAAACCGGCGAGCAGGCCGACGCCCGCCAGCTCGGCGCGCTGCACCTGCCGCAGCAGCGAGGCCCGCGCACCGACGGCGCGCATGATGGCGAATTCCCTGGCCCGCTCTTCACGCGTGGCGGTGATGGCGGCAAACAGCACCACCAGGCCGGCGGCCAGCGTGAAGCCAAACAAAAACTCCACCGCGCGAATCACCTGGTCGAGCACGCGCTGCACCTGGGCCAGGGTGCTGCTCATGTCGACATTGGTGATGTTGGGAAAGGCCTTGACCAGTTGGTTGTCAAAGCTTTGCGCTTTGCCTTCAGCCGGGCTTGTGGCGCGCTCGGGTGCCCGGAAAGCGCTAATGAAAGACACCGGCACGTCCGCGAGCTGGGCCACTGGGTACATCACAAAGAAATTGACGCGCATGGAGCCCCAGTCGACCTTGCGCAGGCTGGTGATTCTGGCCTGGCTGAGCTGGCCGGCAATGTCAAAGCTCAGGCTGTCGCCCAGCTTGAGGCCCAGCGTCTTGGCCAGGCCTTCTTCGACGCTGACCGCGTCTTTTTCACCGGCCAGCCAGCGCCCGGCCACCAGCTGGTTGTGGCTGGGCTGATCGGCGCTGTTGGACAGGTTGAACTCGCGGTCCACCAGGCGCTTGGCGCGGTCGTCGGCAAAGTCATCAGGCGTGACGGCCTTGCCATTGACCGCCACCAGCCGGCCGCGAATCATCGGGTACCAGTCGAACTTCTTCACGCCGCCGTCGCGCAGCGCCTGCCGAAAGGCGTCGCCCTGCTCGGGCTGCACATTGATGACGAAACGGTTGGGGGCATCGGGCGGCGTGGCCCGGCGCCAGCTGCTGATCAGATCGGTGCGCAGCAGCACCAGCAGCATCAGGGCCAGCAGGCCCACGGCCAGGGCGCTGGTCTGCACCACGGCATACACCGGACGTGCCGACACCTGACGCGTGGCCAGCACCAGCCAGCGCGGCGCCGTGGCTTCATTGACGCTGGCGCGCAGCAGCTTGACGGCGGTAAAACTGGCCGCCGCAAACACCAGTATGGCGCCGGCAAAACCGCCAACGGCCATCAGGCCCAGCGTCAGGTCGCTGCTGGCGGCCACCAGCAAGGCGGCAAAACCGGCAACGCCCAGACCCAGCACCGCCAGCGAGGCCGGCTTCAAATTACCCACGTCACGGCGAATCACGCGCAGCGGCGGCACCTGCGCCAGCTGCAGCACTGGCGGCAGGCCAAAGGCCAGCAGCAAGGTCAGGCCCATGCCCATGCCGAAGGCCACCGGCCAAAGCGTCGCGGCGGGCAAGGCAGTCTCGACCAGGCCGGCCAGTAGCAGCACAAAACCGTAATGCACCGCAAAGCCCAGCGCCACCCCCAAGGCGCTGGCCGCCAGGCCCGCCAGCACAAACTCAAAGCTGTAGGCCAGCGCAATGGTGCGCTGTGGCTGGCCCAGCACGCGCAGCATGGCGCAGTCGTCCAGGTGTTTGGCGGCAAAGCCGCGCGCCACAATCGCCACCGCCACGGCGCTGAGCAGGGCCGCCAGCAAGGCCACCAGATTCAAAAACTTCTCGGCGCGGTCCAGCGTCTGGCGCATCTCGGGGCTGCCGCTTTCCAGCGATTCAAGGCGCACACCCCGAATGCCTGACTCCGCGGCGGGCTTTTTGATCTCGTCGGTCGCCCACCTCACATAGGCGCTGACCGCCTTGTCGTCGCCCGCCACGGCCAGGCGGTAGCTGGTGCGGCTGGCGGGCTGGATTAGGCCGGTGGCGGCCACGTCGGCCTGGTTGACCATGACACGCGGCGAAAAGCTGATGAAACCCGCACCCCGGTCCGGCTCCTGCACGATGACGCGGGCGAGCTTGAAGCTGGCATCGCCCAGCAGCAGGGTCTGGCCCACCTTGAGGCCCAGCGCATCGAGCAATGACGCATCGGCCCAGGCGGTGCCGGGGGCCGGAATGTCGCGGGTGTCCTGGCCGGCACCGTCAACGCTGTCTGCAACCTTCATGCTGCCGCGCAGCGGATAACCCTCGGGCACGGCCTTGAAGGCCACCAGTTTGGTGGCCCCGCCCTCTTCATCCCTGGCGCGGCCCATGGTGGGAAAGCTCACGGTAGCGACGGCCTTCAGCCCCAGCGCCTGGGCCTTGGCGATAAAGGCCGGCGGCGTCACGCCGTCGCTGCGAACCACCGCATCGCCGCCCAGCAACTGGCGGGCGTCTCGCTGCAAGCCGCCATTGAGCCGGTCGGCAAAAAAGCCCACGGCGGTCAAGGCCGCAACGGCCAGCGTGACCGCCACGATCAGCAGGCGCAACTCGCCGGCGCGCATATCGCGCCTCAGGGTTTTCCAGCCGAGCCTCAGAAATAAGGTGTTCATGGCGCTACCTTAGCGCAGAAGGGGTAGCCGGAGTCGGCGTGGGGCCGGGTCGCCCGGGCGGCGTCAAGCCTGAAGCGGGGCAACAGCCTCTGGCCGGCTGACAAGACCGGGCTCCAACTGCAAGCGCTGCGGGCTGGCATAACAAACAAAGCGCTTGTTGGTCGCGCGGCCAATGGCGCACAGGCCCACCGATTGCGCGACCTGGTGGCCCATCTGCGTGATGCCACTGCGCGACACCACAATCGGCACGCCCATCTGGGCGGACTTGATGACCATTTCGCTGGTCAGGCGGCCGGTGGTGTAGAACACATGATGTGCCCCCTGTGCAGATTCCGACGCGTGCATCCACATCCAGCCAGCGATGGTATCTATGGCGTTATGCCTACCCACATCTTCCACAAACAGCAGCATCTCGGGTTCATCTGAAGCCGTGGTGAACAGGGCGCAGGCATGCACGGACCCGGCCGACTTGTAGGTCGTCTCTTTCAGGCGGATGGTGTTGACCAGCGCATACAACTGGCTTTGCGTGATGCAGGCAGCGGCAGGCAGCTCAATCTGGTCCACCTCGTCCATCAGCCCGCCAAACACGCTGCCCTGGCCGCAGCCGGTGGTCACCACGCGCCTGGCGGTTTTTTCTTCGATGTCTTCAATGCCGTGGCGCGTCTTGACGGCGGCAGCGCCGACCTCCCAATCGACCGTGATCGACTCGACGTCTGCTGCCTCCTTGACCAGGCGCTGGTTGCGCAGGTAACCGAGCACCAGCAGTTCAGGATGCGCACCCAGGGTCATCAGCGTGACCAACTCGCGTTTGTCCACATAGACCGTGAGCGCACGTTCGGCCGGAATGGGAACCTTGTAGAGCTCGCCATATTCGTTGACGGCATCCACCTCGCAGGTCAACGGGGCATGGGCCTGCGTCAGGTAGGGTAAGGAAGGCAAAAACATTCTCCAAGCCTATCGCAAAAAAAGACCGTCACCCTGCGGCGCGGTCTTTAGGTCTTTTACTTGTAGTGAGCAGGGTGTCTCAGGATTTCTTGGCCGGAGTGACCGCCGCATCCGGCTGCTTGCCGCTGGGCGGGCTGACCGCAGTGGCCGCCGGTGCAGGCGCGCCCGCGGCAGGTTTGGCGGCTTCAGGCGGCGTGTAGACAAAAGCGCCGGGGTCGGCGCAGGCAGGCGTTGCGGCTGCCGGCTTGGTCTCCTTGCCGGCCGCCTTGGCTGATTGGTAGTAGCTGGCCGCCGCCTTGTCCTGCGCCTTGCACAGCTGGTAGGCATCCACCTTGCCGCTCCAGGCGGTCTTGGCGGCCGCTTCCGCGGCCTTGGCCTTGGCTTCATCGCTCAGCGCGGGAAGTTTGGCAAGCACCGCTTGCGACGCGCCGGCCAGCAGTGTGGCAAACAGGCTGGAAACAAGAAGTTTTTTCATGAGACGCTCGCTTCAGGCTTGGACGGTCTGGCTGGGGGGCTGCTCAGGTGGCGCGGGCTGGCTGCGCTGGGCAGGCACCTTGCCGGACTTCACATCGTCATACCAGTACGCGTGGTGCTCCCTGGCCCAGGTTTCATCGACATAGCCGGTCCGCATGGCTTTGTAGGCCCCTTGCAGGCCGATGGTACCCAGGTAGATATGACCGAGGAACAGGCACATCATGAGCACAGTGGCCACGGCATGCACCATGTGCGCGATCTGCATGGTGGACCGCTCGTAGACGAGGCCGGGCAGCACCTTGTCCAGCACCAAGCCCGACGCCACTACCACCACGCCGAGGAAAAACACGCCGCCCCAGAAGATCAGCTTTTCACCGGCATTGAAGCGGTTTGAAGGAGGCTCGCCACCGGCAATCAGGCCGCCGCCCTTGAGCAGCCAGTTCATGTCGCCTTTTTGCGGCCAGTTGTCGCGCACAAAGGTCACAAACACAATCACCAGCGACACGGCAAACAAGGGGCCGGCAAAGTTGTGCAGGGTCTTGAGCGCCC
>DASXRN010000371.1:0-17176 GCA_036506595.1 Polaromonas sp.
GCATGGCTCCCGTGAAAGACAGGTGGTCATCCTAACTATCCGGGTAGTGCGGCGATACCGGGTAAGACCCTTAGGTAGTTTTGCGTGATGGGCGACGCTGGGGGCTGGCGTGGTGTTGCACGCCAGCAGGCCCATGAAACCGCGTCTTTTTATCCATGGATTCTCATAAAAAAGAGGCCGCAGCGCAGTTTTTATATGCGCAGGAAGCTATCAGTTTTATAGCGATTCGGTGCTTTTGGCTGGGGGGTCACTCTTCCTTGGGGCGCTTGGGTCTGCCCTCTGGCCGCGGCTCGGGGCCACGAGCGGCATCGGCCTGCCGGGCATGCGGCTTCTCTTCGGCCATTTGCCTGCGCTGCTCCTGTTGTAGTCGCTGCTGCTGTTCGTGAGCTTGCCGCTGCTGGTCTTGTTGGACTCGCTGCTGTTGTTGTTGCTGCAACTGCTGCAACGCCTGCTGTTGGCGTTGTTGCTCCTGTTGCCGTTGCGCTTGTTCACGCAGGGCGCGCTGGCCCAGCAATTCTTCGTTCCTTCGCTGCTGGTCTTGCTGGGCTCTTTGCTGTTGCAGCGGCTGCTGCTGGCGTTGCTGCTCCTGCATCTGGCGCGCTTGCTCCCGTTGTTGTTCCAGCTGTTGCTGCGCCTGCTGCCGTTGCGCCTGCTCACGCAGGGCGCGCTGACCGGCCAGTTCGTCGTTGTGTCGTCTTTGCTGTTCCTGCTGGCGGGCCTGCTCGGCCTGCTGACGCTGCTGCTCGCGCTGGAGTTGTTGCTGCGCGCGCTGGGCCTGCTCCGCAGCGCTGCGCTCGGCCGCGGCCCGTGCATCCTGGTCAGCCGGGCGGGCTGAAGTGGGCGGGGGCAGGGTGGCATTTTTTTGCGCCTGCTCGCGCAGGGCGCGCTGCCCCAAAGACTCTTCGGCCTGCCTGCGCTGCGCATCCTGTTGCCTCGTCAGGGCGCCCTGCAGGCGTTCCTGGTCGCGCTGCAATTGCTGCTGCTCGCGCCGGGCGCGGTTCTCTGCGTCGATGGCAGGGCGGTCTTGCGGGTTGGTGGTCGGGCCGGGTCTTGCGGCGGGGAGTTGCGTGCCCGGCAAAGCTGCCGCGGGAAGCTGTGAGGGCAATACTGGCGTCTGTGCTCTGGGGGCTACGCCGCGGTCTTCAAGGCGTTCGTCTTTTCGGGCATCCCGCCGGTCATCCCGGCGTTCGTCGCGGCTGCGGACCACCGCCGGTGCCGCCATCAGTGCGGCAGGGGGCAGGGCGGCCGTCGCGGCAGGCCTTGGCCGTTCGCGAAAGTCGGGGCGTTGCGGCAGAGCGCCGCGGTTCGCCGCTCCCTCCGTGACCCCCCCGGTGATCACTTGGGCGCGGCTCAGGTCGGCGGCGCTCAGGGTCGCCAGGTTGCCGTGCACGGGCCGGCCACGGGAAAAGTCGTCTCTGCTGACGGCCGTGACCGCGGCGGGCAGGCGCTGGTAGCGGTAGATGTTGGTCGTATTGATGACCGTGTTGTTGACCACGATGTTGTGGTTCACCCGGGCGACATAGCGCGGGCTCACCCGGTAGGCCGGGAGAAAGGCCTCGCCAGGTGCCAGCGGGAACCAGCCGACGCTGGGCCGGGGTGTGCCGCCCGACCCTATCGCGATGTTCCAGTTCACGCCGCCGCTGTGTCCGCCCACGAAGACGACCAGCGCCGGGGCATACACCGGCCGCGGTGCCAGCCGCCCGGGCACCCAGGCCCAGCGCAGGCCGATATGCGTCCAGCGGCCGTAGTGACACGGTGCAAAGCCCCAGGGGGCGTCGTCAATCCAGGTCCAGCCCCAGGGCGCTATCCAGCTCCAGTGGCCCATCCGGTAGGGCGCCCAGTTAACGGGCACAGCGCGCGGCAGCCAGATGGCGCCGTAAGTCGCATCCTGGCGCCAGTCGCCGTAGCTGTCGAGTTGCTGGTAGCCAAGGGTTTCACGCGGTACATAGCGCGCCGACACCGACTGGTCCTCGCGCCGGTCGCGGTCGGCGGCCCAGACATCGAAGTCGTCCAGCACGGCAGCGCCCGGTCCCGCAGGGGTTAGCTGGGTGCCGGTGAAGCTGGCCTGCTGCTGGCTGCCCAGATTGATGGTCTCGCCGCCATCGCCGTAAATCACGCCGGCGCCCGACAGCGCCACGACGCGCGTGGTGTTGCTGCCCGGGTAGGCATCAAGCCGGTAGTCACCCGGCTGCGTGATCACGAAAGCCAGATTCGGCGTGTTGACCTCCAGGCGCTGACCCTCGAACAGCGTGCGCACGCGCAGCCTGAGGCTGCCTTGCGCCAGGCGCAGCTGGACCGCGTCGTCGTCGAGGGTTAAAAAGTCCAGGCTGGTTTGCTCGCTCATGCGCACCGCGGTCGAGCCGATGTGCAGCTCCGAGCGCGCACGCGGGCCGGTCCACAAGCGGTCGCCGCTGGTCAAGGGGCGGTTCAGCAGGGCGGGCGTCCAGGCATTGGCCTCTGGCGAGCCGGCTGCGTCAGCCGGCGCAAAGCTCACCGCACCTTCCACGAGGTTGAGGCTGGCCACGCGACCGGGCGGATCGATGGCGGCGCCATACTGCTCGGGCATCTGAGCCCACGCAGCGCCTTGCAGCACCGATAACAGGGCCAGCAGCGATGCGGCAACAAGCACCGACGCACCGGCGCGGAGGCGGTGAAGCTGGCAATGAAGGCTTGATAAACAAGCCGGAGCGGTTGTCATGGGGAACTCTCTTCCTGGGGTTGCGGCTCCAAAATTGCGGGGCGGTCGTGGCTGGCCCTGGTTTTTTTGCGATGCATACAACCCTGGCTACTCCTAATCCCTAAACGCGCGAGGCGGTGGATGGGACTGCCAGGCGAAAGTAAAGATTGCGCCATTTGGTGGCAAGCTGAAACAGGATGTAATTCCAACCGCCGGCGTCTGTGTCGGTCTGCCATCAAATTTGCACAAGAAATAGCCTCTTTGCCCAAGTGGAATAGGCGCTTGTAGCTATCAAAAAAGGAGCGTTTTGACAGATTCCAGGCAAGACCCCGGTGCAATATGAGACGATGGGTCCATGCAGAATTCCTGGCCTTCCAGCGGCTTGCATCAGCGCTACCGCCAACCCCAGCTCCAGCGCAACGAACGCGGCTGGCTGACCCCCAGCGACGACTACCTGCGGCTTTTTCTCGCCCGGCCCGAGCTGGCGCCCGTGCCCGAATCTTGCCCGGCCGAACTGGCCCTGCATGCGGCGCTGCTGGCGGCCCCTGCAAGGCCGGTCATGCCCGGCGAGTTGCAGGCCCTGCAGGATGACGATGCCCGTGAAAGCTACACGCTGTTCCTGCGCTTTCGCGATGGCCTGCTCGCCGCGGGTACGCTGGAGGCCTATTACCTGAGCCTGTTTCCCAGGGACGGCAGCGGTCGCATCAACATCCCGCCGCTGTTTATCGATCTGCTGGTCCAGGCCATCACGCAGGGCTTGCTGGAGGACTCGACCGATGCCTATATGGTGCGCGCCGGTGAAATGCTGTTTCGCAGCCAGCGCATCAGCACGCAGGACGGCCAGCTGCTCAGCGGCGACCGTGAGGTAATGGACATGCTCAATGAGACCGGCGGCCTGGGCGACATCGGGCGCTTTCTGGCGCAAGCCCAAGCCCCCCTGCGCAGCATCAGCCTGCAGGTGCTCGGCGATGACAACGCGCCAGATTATCTGGCAGGGCGGCAGCAGGCGGACCGCCACACATTCTTGCTGGACCTCACCCACGAGGTCAGCCAGGACCTGAGCCACGGACTGGTCCTGACCATGACCCGGGCCCGCTCAGGGCTCAAGGCGCTGGCCCGCGTGCTTGAAAAATGGGTGTGGCATTTTTTGGGTGTCGCCGTCACCATCAAGCCGCTGCAAAAGATTGACGACGAGGCCTGGCGCTGGCATGTGGGGCTGGATGTGGAGGCGACGGCGCTGCTCAATGATTTGTACGAAGGCCGCGAGCCTGAGCCCGCGCGGATGCAGCGCTTGCTCAGCCTGTTCCGGCTGGACTTTGCCGACCCGCAAGAGATGCGCGCCGATGTGGCGGGCAAGCCGGTTTACCTGGGGCTGATGATGAATGCCGATGGCGTGGTCCGCCTGAAGCCGCAGAACCTGCTGGTGAATTTGCCGCTGCGGCAGTCCATGTAGTGCATGTAGCGCAGCGGGTATTGGCTGCCGAATAAAATCCTAAGCATGCAGACGAATGCGCGGTGCGCGCCCGTTGTTGCACGCCATGTCTGCAAACCCAACCCAGGAGACCCCGCTATGTTTCGAAAGCTGCTTTCTTTCATGTTGCTTGCGTGCGCACTGACTGCCGCGCTAGCCCAGCCTCAGCCGCAGGCTTTTCCTGCCAAGCCTATTCGCATGATCGTTCCCTTCCCGCCGGGCGGCGGCACCGACATTTTGTCGCGGCTGGTGGCCAACAAGCTCACCGAAGTGAGCAAATGGAGCGTGATTCCCGACAACCGTGCGGGTGCCGGCGGCACCATCGGCATTGCCGAGGCCGTGCGGGCCGCGCCCACCGGCTACGACATGGTGATGGGGCAAAAAGACAATATGGTGGTCGCCCCCTGGCTGTACAAAAACCTGAGCTACGACCCGACCAAAGACCTGGTGGCCGTGGCGCATGTGGCTTACACGCCGGTGGTGATCGTGACCAGCACGAACTCGCGCTTCAAGTCGCTGGCCGATGTGGTCGCGGCGGCGAAGGCCGCGCCTGACGCCGTCACCTATGGCTCGCCCGGCAACGGCACGACGATTCATCTGGCCGGCGAAATCTTCAAAACGGCCGCCAACATCAAGCTGCGGCACATCCCCTACAAAGGCTCCAACCCGGCCCTGATGGACGTGCTGGCCGGCAACGTGGACCTGATGGTGTCGTCCCTGCCGTCGGCCATGGCGCAAATCAAGGCGGGCAAGCTGCGGCCGCTGGCGGTGACCTCGGCGCGTCGCAGCACCTCGCTGCCGGATGTTCCCACAGTGGCCGAGCTGGGCTACAAGGACTTCGATGTCAGCACCTGGTATGGCCTGTTCATGCCGGCCGCCACGCCCAAGGACATCGTGGCCACGGTCAATGCCGAGGTCAACAAACTGCTGGCGATGCCGGATGTGAAGGCGGCGATCCATGCCCAAGGCGCAGAAGTGCAGAGCATGAGCACTGAGCAGTTTTCCAATCTGCTGAAGACCGACTACCAGAAGTGGAAGGGCATTGTGCAGGCCTCTGGCGCCACCATCGAGTAACAACTGACCGCGTGGCTTAAAATCATAGGTTCAGCCATTTTTAACCGGAGTCTTCCATGTCCAAAAAAATCAGAGTCGAAGCCGACATCTGCGCCCCCAAGCCAATCCCGCCCAAGGGCTACACCCTGACTTCTGGCCGTGGTCAAAAAGTCAGCCTGGAGCGCGGCTCCCACACCCGCAGCAAAAAGAACCCTGGCAAGCGCCCGTCAAAAGGCGGCTAAGCGCACTCTTTTTGGGTACGGTCTGGCTCACAGACCACCACAAGCCGGTTGCTTCTGCCCAGCGCAGAGCCCGGCTTTTTCTTTGGGCGGGTTAAAAGCGGAGTCTACAGGCTGTCGTAAGTATGAAAAATGCCTCTAGCCCTGGCGGGTAGGGTGAAATTTGCTATTAAAAGCATAGCAAATTTATGCGCCACCGGGCCAGTGTCAGCTTACATATTCCGCCGGTACTGCCCACCGACTTCAAACAGCGCATTGGTAATCTGCCCCAGCGAGCAGACCCGCACCGCATCCATCAGCACCTCAAACACGTTGCGGTTCTCTATCACCGCCTGCTGCAGGCGTTTGAGCATGGCGGGCGATTCGCTGGCGTGGCGCTGGTGGAAGTCTTCCAGCCGCTGAAGCTGGCTCTGCTTTTCTTCCTCGGTGGAGCGGGCCAGTTCCAGCTTGTCGTGCACCACCTCGCCATGCGGGTTGCGGAAGGTGTTAACGCCGATGATGGGCAGCTCTCCGGTGTGCTTGAGCATTTCGTAGTGCATCGACTCATCCTGGATGCGGCCACGCTGGTAGCCGGTTTCCATGGCGCCGAGCACGCCGCCGCGTTCGGCAATGCGCTCAAACTCGGCCAGCACGGCCTCTTCCAGCAGCTCGGTCAGTTCCTCGATGATGAAGGCGCCCTGCGAGGGGTTTTCGTTTTTCGCCAGGCCCCATTCGCGGTTGATGATGAGCTGGATCGCCATGGCGCGGCGCACCGATTCCTCGGTCGGCGTGGTGATGGCTTCGTCAAACGCATTGGTGTGCAGGCTGTTGCAGTTGTCGTAAATCGCAATCAGCGCCTGCAAGGTGGTGCGGATGTCGTTGAACTGGATTTCCTGCGCGTGCAGGCTGCGGCCCGAGGTCTGGATGTGGTACTTGAGCTTCTGGCTGCGTTCATTCGCGCCATATTTCTCCTTCATCGCCACGGCCCAGATGCGGCGTGCGACGCGGCCCATCACGGTGTATTCCGGGTCCATGCCGTTGCTGAAGAAGAAGGACAGGTTGGGCGCGAAATCGTCGATGTGCATGCCGCGCGCCAGATAGGCTTCGACAAAGGTAAAGCCGTTGGACAGCGTGAAGGCGAGCTGCGAAATCGGGTTGGCGCCGGCTTCGGCAATGTGATAACCGCTGATGGACACGCTGTAGAAGTTGCGCACGTTGTGGTGCACAAAGTACTCGGCAATGTCGCCCATGACTTTGAGGCTGAACTCGGTCGAGAAGATGCAGGTGTTCTGGCCCTGGTCTTCTTTCAGGATGTCGGCCTGCACCGTGCCGCGCACGTTGGCCAGCACCCATTCGCGGATTTTGGCGGCCTCGGTCGCGGTCGGTTCGCGGCCGTTGTCGATTTTGAACTTTTCCAGGTTCTGGTCAATCGCGGTGTTCATGAACATGGCCAGAATGCTGGGGGCCGGGCCGTTGATGGTCATGCTCACCGAGGTGCTGGGGCTGCACAGGTCAAAGCCGCCGTACAGCACCTTCATGTCGTCCAGCGTGGCAATCGACACGCCCGAGTTGCCGACCTTGCCGTAAATGTCGGGACGGACATGCGGGTCGTTGCCGTACAGCGTCACGGAATCAAACGCCGTTGACAGCCGCTTGGCGGCCATGCCTTCGCTGAGCAGCTTGAAGCGCGTGTTGGTGCGAAAGGGGTCGCCTTCGCCCGCAAACATGCGGGTCGGGTCTTCGCCTTCGCGTTTGAAGGCGAAGGTGCCGGCCGTGTAGGGGTAGCTGCCGGGCACGTTGTCCAGCATCAGCCATTTCAGGATCTCGCCATGGTCTTCGTATTGGGGCAGGCAGACCTTGCGGATGGGGGTGCCCGAAAGCGACTTGGTGGTGAGTGCGGTACGGATTTCCTTGTCGCGGATCTTCACCACATACTCGTCGCCTGCATAAGCCTTTTGCATGTCGGGCCACTGGGCCAGCAAGGCCCTGGCATCGCCGTCCATGCGGGACTTGCGCTGGCCTGCCAGGTCGAGCACGGCTTCGGCGGCCGACGCGCGCTCTGGTTTGTCGACTGTGAGCATGGCGGCAGAGGCCTTGAGTTGCTGCACTTCGCGCGCCAGCCGGGCTTGTTCGCGAGCGCGTTTTTTGTAGCCGCGCACCGTGTCACTGATCTCGGCCAGGTAGCGCGTGCGGGCCGCAGGCACCACCGGGGTCTGGTTGGTGCTGTGGCGAACGCAGGCCTCGGGCAGACTGCCCTTGTTGGCGAGCTTGAGTCCCAGCGCCGCAAGACGGGGCTTGAGCGCCTGATAGAGCGCCGTCACGCCGTCATCGTTAAAACGTGCGGCCATGGTGCCAAATACCGGCATCTCGTCGGTTGGCGTGGTCCAGGCTTCCTTGTTGCGCTGCACCTGTTTGGAGACATCACGCAGGGCGTCGAGCGAGCCCTTGCGGTCAAACTTGTTGATGGCGACAAACTCGGCAAAGTCCAGCATGTCGATTTTTTCCAGCTGGCTGGCCGCGCCGAACTCGGGCGTCATCACGTACATGGGAATATCGACATGCGGCACGATGGCGGCGTCGCCCTGGCCGATGCCCGAGGTTTCCACCACAATCAAATCAAAGCCGGCAGATTTGCAGGCAGCAATCACGTCGGGCAAGGCCTTGCTGATTTCACTGCCGAATTCACGCGTGGCCATCGAACGCATGAAGACTTTCGCTCCCGCAGACCAGGGGTTGATGGCATTCATGCGGATGCGGTCACCGAGCAGCGCGCCGCCGCTTTTTCGGCGCGAGGGGTCGATGCTGACGACGGCGATGCGCAACTGGTCGTTCTGGTCCAGCCGCAGGCGGCGAATCAGCTCGTCGGTCAGCGAGGACTTGCCGGCGCCGCCGGTGCCGGTGATACCCAGGACCGGTATCTTTTTGGTAGCAGCCTGCGCCCGTAACGCCTGGACCATGGCCGGATTGGCCTTGTCATTTTCAAGCGCGGTAATGAGTTGCGCCAGCGCCCGCCAGTTCATTTCGCCATGGCCTTCAATGGCTTTGATGTCCTTGGGGGCAAAGCCGGTCAGGTCCTGGTCGCAGCGCATCACCATTTCGCCAATCATGCCGGCCAGGCCCATTTTCTGGCCGTCTTCGGGGCTGTAGATGCGCGTCACGCCGTAGGCATGCAGCTCGCGGATTTCCGGCGGCACGATCACGCCGCCGCCGCCGCCGAAGACCTGGATGTGCTCGCCGCCACGGCTTTTCAGCAAATCGACCATGTACTTGAAATACTCGACATGACCGCCCTGGTAGGAGCTAATGGCAATGCCCTGTGCGTCTTCCTGCAACGCTGCCGTCACGACCTCATCGACGCTGCGGTTGTGCCCGAGGTGAATCACTTCCGCCCCCATGCCTTGCAAAATGCGCCGCATGATGTTGATGGCAGCATCGTGTCCGTCGAACAGACTGGCGGCCGTGACAAAGCGTACCTTGTGCGTGGGGCGGTAATTGGCAAGCGCCTTGTATTCGGCAGACAGGTCGGTCATGGTGTTCCTCGGCTGTAGCAACTGGCACCGTTGGGGTGCCAAAGTGTCATGATATTACGTTTACGTAAACGTCAACAACAAGCGACGCAAAAAATCTGTGCGTTCCCATGCCGACCGGCATCCGCCTGGCGTGCGCATCAAGGAAACATCGGGTTAACCCGTAGAAATTTGCGGAGCGGCGCACGTTGCGGGTGCGTGTGAAATATTTTTTGGTCAACGTGTAAAAAAGTTCATCGCCTTTTCTTGCTGATTGCTGTCGGTTTGCTGAAAACGTTAAGACAACTTACGGTCAAGTCGGATAGATTACGAAGTCGCACGCCGGATCCAAAATGCCGAAGTTGCGTGGTCGCTCGATCTGCGTCGCTTTAATTTGCGCCACCGCAAGCTGCATATAGAGCAAACTATTTATCAACCTGGAGACAACATGAACATTCGTTTTGCACAACTGGCTACACAAGTAGCTATCGCGTCAGCTGTTTTGAGCATTGCCGGCCTTGCTGCTGCGGCCGACCCGATCAAGATCGGCGTGGCAGGCCCCTTCACCGGCGGATCATCCTCCATGGGCGTCAGCATGCGTGACGGCGTCAGGCTCGCCGTTGAAGAAATCAACAAGTCAGGCGGCGTGCTGGGCCGCAAGCTGCAAGTCGTTGAGCGTGACGACGAGGCCAAAAACGAACGCGGCGTACAGATTGCCCAGGAACTGATCAACAAGGAAAAAGTCACCGCGACGGTAGGCTACATCAACACCGGCGTGGCGCTGGCCTCGCAGCGCTTCTTCCAGGAAGCCAAGATCCCCGTGATGAATAACGTGGCCACCGGCAGTGTCATCACGACGCAGTTCAAGGACCAGCCCGAGAACTACATCTTCCGCAACTCCGCGCACGACAGCATTCAGGCGCCCATGATTGTGGAAGAAGCCATTACCCGCCGCGGCTTCAAAAAGGTCGCCATCCTGGCTGACTCCACCAACTACGGCCAGCTGGGTCGGGCCGACCTCGAAAAGGCGCTTGAGCTCAAGGGCATCAAGCCCGTGGCGGTTGAGAAGTTCAACATCAAGGACGTGGACATGACCGCCCAGTTGCTCAAGGCCAAGGAAGCCGGCGCTGACGCAGTGTTGACCTACGCTATCGGCCCCGAATTGGCGCAGATCGCCAATGGCATGACCAAGCTGGGCTGGAAAGTGCCCATGGTCGGCAGCTGGACGCTCTCCATGGCCAACTTCATTGACAACGCGGGCCCCGGTGGCGAAGGCGCGCGCATGCCGCAAACCTTCATCCAGCAGCCCGACACCGCCAAGCGCAAGGCCTTTATCGACGCTTACCTGAAGACCTTCAAGCCCAAGAACAATCGCATCGATTCACCAGTGTCGGCCGCTCAGGGTTATGACTCGGTTTTCCTGCTGGCGGCCGCCATCAAGCAAGCCAACAGCACCGACGGCCCAAAAATCCGCGAAGCCCTGGAAAACCTGAATACCAAGGTGGACGGTGTGGTGACGACGTATGACAAGCCTTTCACCAAGGACGACCACGAAGCCATCACCGCCAACATTCCCGTGTTTGGTGAGGTCAAGGAAGGCCGGGTGGTGTACGCCTATGCAGAAGACATGAAAAAAGGCGGCGACCTGCGCATGAAAGATGCCAAGGCCAAAGCCGCAGCACCCGCTGCCAAAAAGTAATTTGGCTTGTTTGTTTGAGCTGAAGCTAGTGACAAGCACCGCGCCGGCTGACCCGGCTTGCGCGGTGCTTTTTTATGTCGATAGCCCCTTGAAGGCCATTTCGCGGAACGGTATCTATGGAAATCCTGCTTCAACTAATTTATAGCGGCGTAGCGCTGGGCATGATCTACGCGGTCATTGCTTTCGGTTACCAGCTGACCTTTCAGACTTCAGACACCCTCAATTTCGGCCAGGGCGATGCGCTCATGCTGGGCGCCATGGTCGGTTTGACGCTGGTCACCCTGGGCGTGAACTACTGGCTGATGATTCCGCTGGTGATTGTGTTCGGCCTGTTCCAGGGCGGCCTGGTTGAGCGCATTGGTGTACGCCCCGCGATCAAGATCAAGAGCGAGTTCGGCTGGATCATGTCGACCATCGCGCTGGGCATTATTTTCAAGAACGTCGCTGAAAACGTCTGGGGGCGGGACGACGTGAAATTTCCTTCACCCCTGCCTGAATCCCCTCTCAAGTTTTTTGGTGCCAATGTGCTGCCCATGGAAATTCTGGTGGTGGCGGGCGCCGTGCTGATGATGCTCGCCGTTGAGTTTTTCAACCGCAAGACCATTTATGGCAAAGCCGTGGTGGCCACTTTCAATGACCGCGATGCCGCCAAGCTGATGGGCATCAACACGGGTCTGGTGATCACCTTTTCCTATGCGCTGTCTTCCGCCACCGCCGCTTTTGCGGGTGCGCTGATTGCGCCGCTGACACTGACCGGCCCGACCATGGGCGCGGTACTGGGGCTCAAGGCCTTCGCAGTCGCCATCATTGGTGGCCTGACGAGCGGCATGGGCATTATCGTGGGCGGCATTATTTTGGGTGTGGCCGAGACCACCACCGGTTTTTACCTTTCCACCGGCTACAAGGATGTGCCCGGACTGGTCCTGCTGCTGCTAGTGCTGGCCTTCAAACCGGCTGGCCTGTTCGGTAAAACCGCGATCAAGAAAGTTTGAAGATGAGCCGCAAGACCTTAATTGCGGCGGTGATCGGGCTTGCCCTGCTGGCCGCTGCACCGCTGTTTACCAGCAACTCGTATTACATCCACATGGTCGGCACCATCATGATCTACGCGATCCTGCTGTTCGGCCTGGACATCGTGGTCGGCTATACCGGCCAGGTATCGCTCGGTCATGCAGGCCTCTTTGGTGTCGGCTCCTACACGGCCGGTGTGCTGTTCATGAAGCTGGGCGCGCCGCTGTGGGTCATCGTGCCGGGCAGCATTGCGGTAACGGCTGGCTTTGGCGCGCTGCTGGCCTTGCCGGCGCTTCGCGTGACCGGGCCGTATCTGGCCATGGTGACACTGGCTTTCGGCACCATTGTCCAGATTCTGATCAACGAGATGACCTTCCTCACTGAAGGCCCGCTCGGCATCAAGATTCCCAAGCCGTCGATCGGCAGCCACCAGCTTGATGAGCATGGTTTTTACTGGCTGGTGTTCGCGCTCATGGTGCTGTCGCTGGTGGTGGTGCACCGCATTCTCAAATCGCAATTGGGCCGAGCCTTTGAGGCCCTGCGCGGCAGCCCCGTGGCGTCCGACTGCATGGGCGTATCGGTCTACCGCTACAAGGTCTATGCGTTTGTGATCAGCGCGGGCTTTGCAGGCCTGGCCGGCTGCCTGTATGCGTACTCGGAACAGTACATCTCGCCCAATACCTACAACTTCGAGTTGACGGTGCTGTTTTTGCTGGCGGTCATCATGGGCGGTCGCAAGAGCCGCGCTGGGGCCTTGCTGGGCGCCGCCATTATCGTGATTTTGCCCAAATTGCTGGACGATCTTGAGCTGTTCCGCATCGTGGCCTCGGCACTGGCAATACTGATTACGGTGGGCGCGGTGGGCGCGGTGGTCAAAAAAATCACCCCCCCCAAAGCCATGGCGATTCCGGTCGCGGGCACGATTGCGCTGGCTGGCTTTGCGTTCTGGCTGGAATCGATCACCGATTGGCGCCTGAGCATTTTCGGTCTGATGATTCTCTTTGTCGTGTATTACCTGCAGAACGGCATTGTCGGTTTTGTCCGCAGCTTCTTCCATGTGCGCAAGGTGGTGGATATCGATGCCGGGGCCTTGGCATTGGCCGATACCGGCAAGGACGCGGTCATGGTGGCTGCCAGCGCCGGTGCTGGTGAGGCAGGCAGCGACCTGCTGATCGCGCAAGGCGTGCTGATGCAGTTTGGCGGTCTCAAGGCGATTAACCAGGTGGATTTGCGCGTCAAGCGCGGCACCATTCACGGCCTGATCGGCCCGAACGGCTCCGGCAAAAGCACCATGATGAATGTCCTGACCGGCATTTATGTGCCGACCGCCGGCAGCATCGACTTTGCCGGGGAGGCGGTGGTGGGCCGCACCTCGTCAGACATTGCGCTGTCGGGCATTGCACGCACTTTCCAGAACGTGCAGCTGTTCGGTGAAATGACGGCGCTGCAAAACGTGCAGGTGGGCTTGCACCACACCTTTGCCAGCAACATCATCGATGTGTCGCTGCACACTCCGCGCTACAAGCGCGAAGAAAAAGCGGCCACCGAGCGTGGCCTGGGCCTGCTTCGCTTTGTGGGTCTGGCTGACTTGGCCACCGAGGAGGCGCGCAATCTGCCCTACGGCAAGCAGCGCCTGCTGGAAATCGCACGCGCGCTGGCGCTGGATCCACAGCTGCTGCTGCTCGACGAGCCGGCCGCAGGCTTGACCGCACCGGACATCAAGGAGCTGATCACCATCATCCGCAAGATCCGCGACCACGGCATCACCGTGATCCTGATCGAGCATCACATGGATGTGGTAATGAGCATGTGCGATACCGTATCCGTGCTGGACTTTGGTCAAAAAATCGCCGAAGGCAAGCCCGCGGACGTGCAGACCGATGACAAAGTGATCGAGGCTTACCTCGGTGGCTCGGTCGCATAAGAAAGAGGACTTCACTATGTTGAGCATCAAAAACCTCGAAGCCGGTTACGGCAAGGTGCAGGTCCTGCACGGCATTTCGATGGATGTGCCCAAAGGCAAGGTGGTGACACTGATTGGCTCCAATGGCGCCGGAAAAACGACCACCATGCGTGCCGTGTCCGGAATGATCAAGCCGACGGCCGGTGAAATCACGCTGCACGGCAAGCGTGTGGATGGGCTTGAGTCCTACACCATTGCCAAGCAGGGCTTGGCCCACTCCCCTGAAGGCCGTCGCGTCTTTGCCACCATGACGGTGACCGACAACCTGATCCTCGGCGCTTTTCCGCGCCTGACGGGTAGTCGCCCCAAGGGCGATGTGCCGGGCGACCTGGAGCGGGCGATGGAGTTGTTCCCGCGCCTCAAGGAGCGACGCAACCAGCTGGCCGGAACGCTATCGGGCGGCGAGCAGCAGATGCTGGCCATGGCGCGCGCGGTGATGCTGAATCCTGAAATCGTCCTGCTGGACGAGCCCTCCATGGGACTGGCCCCCATTCTGGTGGAAGAAGTTTTCCGCATCATTGCCGACCTGAAGTCGCGTGGCGTGACCATGCTGCTGGTCGAGCAGTTTGCCGCTGCGGCCCTGCAGGTCGCCGACTATGGCTATGTGCTGGAAAACGGACGCATCACGGTGCACGGCGAGGCTTCGAGCCTGCGCGATGACCCGGCGGTGAAAGCGGCTTACCTGGGCGGCGGGCACTGAGGTTTCGTCGCCGCGACGGCCTGCCCGTCAGGCGATGACCCCGAGGCCCTTGAGTGCTGGGTCACCGGGCGGGTCAGCCCCCGTACAGATACTTCGGCAGCCACAAGGTCATCCCCGGCCAGACATACATGATCACCATGCACACGATGACGATCAGCATGTACGGCATCATCCCCGCGAAGATCTGGTTCAGCGTGACATGCGACGGCGCCACGCCCTTCAGGTAGAAGGCCGACATCGCGACCGGCGGCGACAGGAAGGCCGCCTGCAGGTTCACCGCGACCATGGTGCCGAAGAGGATCGGGTCGACCTGGAAATGCGGCAGCAGCGGGATGAAGATCGGCACGAAGATCACGATGATCTCAGTCCACTCGAGCGGCCAGCCGAGAAAAAAAATGATGACCTGCGCCAGCAGCATGAACTGCAGCGGCGAAAGGTCGAGGGCGAGGACCCATTTTTCGACCAGCTGCTGGCCGCCCAGCACGGCGAACACGGCCGAGAACAACGCCGAGCCGACGAACAACCAGCAGACCATGGAAGTGGTCTTGGCGGTCAGGAATACCGACTCCTTGATGCGCTCGAACGTCAGTGTCTTGGCCTGCACCGCCAGCAGCAGCGCGCCCACTGCGCCGATGGCGGCGGACTCGGTCGCGGTGGTGATGCCGAACAGAATGACCGCGAGCACGAGCACGGTCAGGACACCGAGCGGCACCACGGACTCGAGCAGGAGCTTCAGGATCACGAACTGCTCCCCCTCCATGCGACGGTAGTAGCGGACCGTCCATAGCAGCGCGATGGCAAGGCCGATCCAGAAATAGAGGTAAAAATCGCCCGAGTCGGCAGGCGGCGGCGCTTCCGACGTGGCGCCGGCCACTTCGCGCCCGCCGCCCAAGGCCTGCGGTTCCTCAGGCTCCTTCTCCGCCGCCGCCGGCTCGGACCGTCTCGCATTGATCCCCATTTCCTGCGGTTCCTCAGGCTCCTGCGTGACCGGCGCCGGCGTCACCTTGGCCGCCGACACCACAGCGGGCGTCGCCTGCGCCGCCGGTGCCTCCTGATGAATCACGAAGAACCACCACGCCCCCCCAGCCGAGCCCAGCACCATCAGCAGCGGCACGGCTGCCGCTGCGAAATTCCTGAGCAAGGCAAGGTAGCTCAACTTGATGGCCGCGCCAGAAGCGCTGGAAAGAATTCGCGCCGGAGCGATCAGCGCCTTCGCCAGCGCGACGAACACGTTGCGGCCATGGTTCTGCTGGAGTTGCGCGACCCATGGCGGGACCGCCACGTGGTAGTCCTCCTCCTTCAACTTCGGCGCTATCTTGGGGTTGATCAACGCCCAGCCGACGATGTACACGAGGTAGAGGAAGGACAGGAAAAAACCCGGCAGCATGGCCGCGGCGTACAGCTTCACCACCGACTGGCCGGCGACCGCGGCGTAGACAATGATCATGATGCTCGGCGGGATCAGGATGCCCAGCGTGCCGCCGGCGGTGATGACGCCCGACGCGAGCCGCACGTCGTAGCCGGCGTTCAGCATCGGCCGCAGCGCGATGACGCCCACCAGGATCACGACCGCTCCGACGATGCCGCTTGCGATACCCCAGAACGTGCAGACGATCAGCGTGGTGACGGCAAGCGACGCTGGAACGCGTTTCATCGCGAGTTGCACGCTGTAGAACATCTTGTCGACGAGCGCGGCCCGCTCCATGACATAACCCATGAACACGAACAGCGGCAGCGAGATCAGGGTGTCGTTGGTCATGACCCCGTACGTACGCTGCACCATCAGGTCAAAGATCTTGCTGTCGCTCCACGCCTGGCCCGGCGAGTGGAAGGCGATGAAGCCGAAGAACATGCCAAGGCCCATCAGCGTGAAGGCGGTGTGGAACCCCAGCATGATGACGATCACGATCAGGACCAGCATCGTGAGTCCGAGTGCCGGATCGCTCATTCAGACGCCCCCTTTGTGATGTCCCGGCTCCTTGCCTTCCAGCTCGCGTGCGGCCTGCAGCGCCCGTTGTTTCTCCTCTTCGCTGACGAGCGTGCTGTCCTTGAGCTGCATGTCGACGACGTCGATTTCCTCGACGTCGTGAAGCCGGCGCGGCCACTCGCCGGTTCTCAGGCAGATCACACAGCGCACGATCTCGGCCACCCCCTGGAGCAGAACCAGCGCGCCGGCGATCGGGATGAAGGTCTTGAAGTGATACAGCGGTGGGCCACCGGAGCTCAGACTGGTGTGTTCCCGCAGCGCCCACGAGATCCTGGCGAAATCCACGCCGGCGTAAGCGAGCGCGACAATTCCCGGAATGAAGAAAACAAAGAAGAGCACCAGATCGATGGCCGCCTGCACGCGCGGCGAGAAGTAGGCGTAGACGAAGTCGGCGCGTACATGCCCGTTCTGCGCCAGCGTATAGGCGCCGCCCATCATGAAGAAGACGCCATAGAGCATGTAGCTCGCGTCGAACGCCCATTGCGTCTGGTCGTTCATGACGTAGCGCATGAACACGTCGTAGCTGACGATCACGGTGAGCACGACGATGAGCCAGGCGAACGACTTCCCAGCCCAGGTGCTGATGCGGTCAATCAGAAGCAGGTAGCGCTGCAAAACCACCCCCCTTGGCAAGAATCGGGCGCTGCTCTCGGAGTCGGACTCACCGCGAGCAGCGCCCGGAATTACGACTCAGGCCTTCTTGGCGGGTGCCTGCGCGCCAAACCAGTGCGCATAGGCGAGGCTGTTGTCGACCTCGGTATCCAACGACCACTTCCCCACGCGCTCGGCGAACTTCTTCTGCGATTCGATCACCTTGCCGAAGAACGGATTCTCCTTGGTCTTGGCCTCGACCACTCTGTCCCACAGCTTGAGCTGGCCCTCCAGCACGCT
>DASXRN010000372.1:0-1514 GCA_036506595.1 Polaromonas sp.
ATGCGCATGGGAATGGCCAGCATGGCCAGCTTGCGCAGGTCCCGAACCAGCGCCTGGGTGTCGCTATTGGCGTGCACAGAGGTCGACGAGCAGACCAGCAGCAGGCGGCAGTCCAGCGCATGGCACATCTCCAGCATGGACTTGGCAATGTCCATCTTGTAGTCATGCAAATGCCCGGACAGCCCCTCAAAGTCACGCAAGACCTGAAAACCCGTGACGCGCAAACCGCTGGCGCGCACGGCGGCGACGGCCGCCTCCATGCCGTCGGGGTGGCCCACCAGGTCTCTGGCGGCCAGCATGATTTGGGTGAAACCGGCCTCGCGCACGGCCTTGAGCTTGGCCTCAAGGGGGCCCGCCAGCGAGATGGTGTCCATCCCGAAATCGTCGATGTTTCCGCTGTAGTGGCTCATGATGGTGCCCGCCTGTCAACCGCGCTGGTCATGCACCAGCTCAAAACTCACGCTGCCCAGCCAGGTTTTGGTCAGGGCGCCGCGGTCTTCCGTATGCACGCCGCGTGACTCGACAAACTCCACGCCGCGCAGGCGCAGCTCGGCCACCGCCTGCAGCACGTCGGCGCTGCCCAGCCCGATGCGCTGCAGGCCTTCGTCACCCTCCACATCCAGCACGCTGGCCTCGGGCTCGATCAACTGCAGGTAAAACTGCGACGAAATCGGGCCGGGGCTGCGCAGAATCCGGCCCTTGGGCAGGATGCCGAAACGCTGCTCGTCGGGCAGCTCTGTAAAGCCAAACAGCTCGCGGTAAAACTCGGCCCAGTCTTCGGTGCGGTCATTGCCAATGTATTGCACGATGCCGAAAAAATGCAGCCCAGCCAGTGCGGGCGGCTTGGGATCGACGGTAGGAATCGGCACGAAGTCCACGTCGTAAATGGAGAACTTGTCGTAGCGATCGACAAAATAAATGCGGCTCTTGCCCACGCCATGAATGGCGGGAATATTCAGTTCCATCACCTCCACACGTGAGGGCACGGCCCAGGCCCCGCGCTCCAGCGCACGGCGATAGGCCGCAGCGGCATCCCGCACGCGCAACGCCACGGCGGCAATCACGGGCTTGTCCGTCGGCGCCGCACCGTCAGGCAGGGCCGGAATGTGGGCATTGACGATCACGTTGATACCGCCCTGCCGGTACAGCAACACCTCGCGCGAGCGATGCCGCGCGACCGGGCGAAAGCCCATCATTTCCAGCACCTGGCCCAAGGCCTGCGGCTTGGAGGTGGTGTATTCAATGAACTCGATGCCGTCCATCCCCAGCGGGTTGGCGGTGTCAAGAATGGCTTCCCGGTCGGCGGCTGGCGCCTGGGCTTGGGTGCTCATGGATGTTCTCCGGTTCGGTAGGTTAAAAATTCAGAGGAGCTGGCTTGCAGGCCCTGCGACCGTGGCGCCGGGCACATGCCCGCCGCCCAGAAACAGCCGCTCGATATTCGGGTCGGCCAGCAGTTCGGAGGCTTTTTTATGCAGCACCAGCTGGCCCGACTCCAGCGCAATCGCGTCGTCCGC
>DASXRN010000373.1:0-4037 GCA_036506595.1 Polaromonas sp.
GGCGGCCAGGAAAGCATTCGCGGCTTTGTGCTCGAAAAAGGCATGAAGGGCCTGACTGCCCCCAAGATCGAAGGCAAGATGAGCTTGCGTGCCTCCATCACCGGCGAGATCGTGATGGACGACGTGTTTGTGCCGGCCGAAAACCTGCTGCCCAATGTGAGCGGCCTGAAGGGCCCGTTTGGCTGCCTGAACAAGGCGCGCTACGGCATAGCCTGGGGTGCGCTGGGTGCGGCCGAAGACTGCTGGCACCGTGCCCGCCAGTACACCATGGACCGCCAGCAGTTTGGCCGCCCGCTGGCACAAAATCAGCTGATCCAGAAAAAGCTGGCCGACATGCAAACCGAAATCACGCTGGGCCTGCAGGCCTGCCTGCGCGTGGGCCGTTTGATGGACGAAGACAAGGCCCAGCCCGAGATGATTTCGCTGATCAAGCGCAACAGCTGCGGCAAGTCGCTGGACATTGCCCGCATGGCGCGCGACATGCACGGCGGCAACGGCATCCATGACGAATACCATGTGATTCGCCACATGATCAACCTGGAAACCGTCAACACCTACGAAGGCACGCACGATGTGCATGCGCTGATCCTGGGGCGCGCGCAGACCGGCCTGCAGGCTTTTTATTGATCATTCAGGCCTCTAGCCCATATGGCACGGGCGCAAGTAGCTACTATTTTTATAGCACAATATAGCGCTATATGGAATTGGGCGCGCTTAAACCCCTGCTGACGATTTTGGTCTTACCGCCGCTCGGGCCGCTGCTGCTGGCAGCGCTGGGTGGGCTGCTGGCCATCAGGCGCAAGCGCGGCGGCTTGGCGCTGGCGGGCCTGGCGCTGGCCCTGCTCTGGCTGCTCAGCTGCCACGGCACGGCGGTGTGGCTGTCGCGCACGGCCTTGCCGCAGTTTGCGCCGCTGTCCGTGGCCGAACTTAAAACCAGCAAGGTGCAAGCCATCGTCGTGCTGGGCGGCGGTGTTTTACCAGAAGCGCCCGAATACGGTGAATCCCAGCTGAATGCACCCAGCGCGGCACGGCTGCGTTACGGACTCTGGCTGGCAAGGCAATCGGGCTTGCCCATCGCCTTTAGCGGCGGCTTGGGCTGGGCGGCCAGCGCCGTGCAGCAAGAGTCCGAAGCCGATGTGGCCGGGCGCGTGGCGCGGCAGGATCACAGCGTGACGCTGCGCTGGCTGGAGTCGCAGTCGCGCGACACCACCGGCAATGCACGCCTGCTGGCACCGCTGCTGCAGCGTGACGGCGTGCAGCGCATTGCGCTGGTCACCCATGCCTGGCACATGCCGCGTTCGGTTGCCGCTTTTGAGAAAGCGGGCCTGAGCGTCACGCCTGCGCCCATGGGCTTCGTGCTGCCCCTTGAACGCGACCTGCTGGAATGGCTGCCCTCTGCCCAAGGCCTGCAGGCGTCGCAACAGGTGCTGCGCGAGTGGCTGGCGCAGGTGGTCGGCCGCTTCATTGCCTTCTGACAGCGTCCCGGCGGCCTCAGGGCCCGGACGAGTACAACCCTGCGCGCTGCTCCCCTCACCGTGAGGCTGCAGACTTCACACCTCACTTTACGCAGGCTTTGCCAGCCATGGCTTGACGGTCGGATAGCAAGCCGCTACATTACTAACCAGCCAGTCAGTAACCATGTCACTTTCCAAATTATTCTGCAATCCAACCTCTGCCGTCGCCGTCAAGCGCGAGCGTCGCAAAGAGGCGCGTCCTGGCGAGCTGCTGGACGCTGCGCTCGACCTCTTTGTGGAAAAAGGCTTTGCCGCCACCCGGGCCGAAGAAGTCGCGGCGCGGGCCGGTGTTTCCAAGGGCACGTTGTTTCTTTATTTCCAGAGCAAGGAAGAGCTGTTCAAGGCGGTGGTACGCGAAAACATTTCCGGCCGTTTCAAGGAATGGGAAGCGGAATTTGAGAGCTTCGAAGGCAGCAGTGCCGAGATGCTGACCTATTGCATGAACGTCTGGTGGGAGCGTGTCGGCGCCACCAAGGCCTCCGGCATTACCAAGCTGATGATGAGTGAAGCGCGCAATTTTCCCGACATTGCCGACTTTTACCAGAAGGAAGTCATTTTTCCGGGGCAAAGCCTGATCCGCCGCATTCTGGCCAGGGGCATCCAGCGCGGGGAATTCCGGAGCATGGACCTGGACTACGGCATCTACATCGTGGTGGCACCGATGATTTTCCTGATGCTGTCCAAACATTCCATGGGCGTGTGCGTTCGCAATGACCTTGAAATGGACCCCAAACAATACATTGCGACGCAAGTGAACACCATTTTGTATGGCTTGAGCATTCCGCCCGGCGATTCGGGCCCAGGCCGGGAGCACACCTCGTCATGAAGCGCTGGATCAAGTGGGCCGTGGTCCTGCTCGCCCTCCTGCTGGTGGTGGGCGGCGTGCTGCGTGCCCTGTCGGCACGCAAAGCCCAGCAGCAGGCACTGGCCGTTGCCAGCGCAGCCAAAGACCAAAGCCTGGTGGAACTCGCTGCCACCGACGTGGTCAGGGCCCAGACCCGCGACGTGGTGCAAGGGCTGACCGTGTCGGGGTCCCTGAAGGCCGTCAATTCCGCCGTGATCAAGGCCCGCGTGGCCGGAGAACTTCAGGGCCTGACGGTGCGCGAAGGCGACTTCGTCAAGGCGGGCCAGGTGGTTGCACGTATTGATGCCGCCGAATACCAGTCGCGTGTGCGGCAGGCCCAAAACCAGGCCGAATCGGCCAAGGCGCAAGTGGATGTGGTGCAACGCCAGTACGACAACAACAAGGCGCTGGTGGCCCAGGGCTTTATCTCCCAAACCGCGCTGGACACCTCGCTGGCCAACCTCAATGCCGCGCAGTCCACCTACAAGGCGGCGCAGGCGGCCACCGAGGTCGCCACCAAATCGCTGGATGACACGGTGCTGAAAGCGCCGATTTCCGGCCAGGTGTCACAGCGTCTGGCGCAGCCGGGCGAGCGCGTGGGCGTGGATGCCAGGATTGTCGAAGTGGTCGATTTGAGCCGGCTGGAACTGGAGGCCACCTTGAGCGCAAGCGACGCCATGGACGTGCGCGTGGGCCAGAGCGCCGAACTGCAGATCGAAGGCAGCAGGCAGGCCGTCAGCGCCAAGGTCGTGCGCATCAATCCCAGTGCGCAAGCCGGCAGCCGCAGCGTGCTGGCCTACCTGAATATTGACAATATGGCCAACACCGGCGAAGGCCATGCCTTGCCCTTGCGCCAGGGCCTGTTCGCACAGGGCACGCTGGGCACGGCGCGTGCCCCGCTGCTGTCGGTGCCGGTCAGCAGCGTGCGCACCGACAAGCCTGCGCCCTATGTCCAGGCGATTGAAAACGGGCAGGTGGTGCACAAGGCGGTAGAGCTCGGAGCACGCGGAACAGCTGGCGGCACAGCCGGCAACGAAGCCGTCGTGGCCGTCAAGGGGCTGTCAGAGAACGCGCTGGTGATCCGCGGCGCCCTTGGTGCTTTGCGTGAAGGCACCCAGGTCCGGTTTACGCAGATGCCGGGCGCGCAGGCCGGCGCCCCGGCGACCGCCAAACCGGCACCCTGAAACACACAGCCCATGTGGTTCACGCAGGTCAGCCTCAAGAATCCGGTATTCGCCACCATGGTCATGCTGGCCATCGTGGTGCTCGGGCTTTTCTCCTACCAGCGCATGCAGGTGGACCAGTTCCCCAACATCGACTTTCCGGTGGTGGTCGTCACGGCCGAGTACCCCGGCGCTTCGCCCGAGATCGTTGAAAGCGAAGTCACCAAAAAGATTGAAGAAGGCGTCAATTCGATTGCCGGCATCAACGCGCTGACCTCGCGCAGCTTCGAAGGCCAGGCGGTCGTCATCATCGAATTCCAGCTCTATATTGACGGGCGCAAGGCCGCCGAAGATGTGCGCGAAAAAATTGCGGCGATCCGGCCGACATTTCGCGACGAGGTGAAAGAGCCGCGCGTCCTGCGCTTTGACCCGGCGAGCCGCGCCATCTGGTCGGTAGCGGTGTTACCCGACGCCGCAAAGGGCAAGGCCATGGATGCGGTGGGACTCACCAACTGG
>DASXRN010000374.1:0-4435 GCA_036506595.1 Polaromonas sp.
AGCGCGGGCGTGTGCACCTCGGTGCTCTCGCTCTCATAGCGCATGCTGATGTGAATGCGTTCCATGAGGTCGTGTGCCGCCTCGGGCAGCGGGCGGCCCGGCAGGAAGCTGGGGCGGGCAAACTGCACGAAGGCGTCGTCGCGGGGAACATAGGGCGAGGTGAACAGAAATTCAGTGGCGCTGTCGTAGGCGGCTTTGGCACGGTAGCGAAACTGCTCGCGAACCTGTTCCCAGGCAGGTGATGCTTGGGCTGGCGTCGATGCGGGTTGGGCGGGCGAGGTGGAGACGATGCTGTCGGCCACCACCGTCAAACAGTCGTGGGCGGCTTGCTGTGAAAAATAGGCGCGGGTGTTGCCGAAGCTGTCGATCGTTTCGCGCAGCTGCACCGGGGCGGGGTCGACTCGCAATGTGTAGTTCAGCAGCGTCTGCCCGCCCCGGCTGGCAGGCTTGAGATACAGCATATGGTGCGCGTTTTCCACCGCAGGGGTGTAGCGGTAGCTGGTTTCGTGAACAAGGTGGAGCAGCACGGTATCAGGCTCCCAGGCAATGGCTGGCCGATGTGGCATGGCTGAAATAGCGCCGGCTCAAGGTGTCGGACAGTGCCAGCGCGGCTGAGCAGCATTGTTCCAGCAAACCTGTCAGTTGTTCGTATTGCGGGCGGCCTTCGTCGGCCGTCTCACTGGCTTCTACCTCGCCGCACAACTCTGCCAGCGCCCAGCTGCCCGGGTCGGGCAAGTCCGGCGCCAGATCGGGCAGATCACCCGGCGTGCTGCCCGCCAGCTTGTCCAGGCGCCCGCGCAGGGTCTGGGTCACCCAGCCCAGTGAGCGTGGGTTGTTGCGGTCCAGCACCAGCAGGTCGAGCAGGGCGGGAATGTCGCGCCGCTGCTGGTATTGCGCATGAAAGGTGATGGTGCTGTCAAACAGCGCCACCACGGCGGCAAAGCCGCCTTCCTCGAAAACCGCCCCGGTTTCAAAGCCATGCACCAGTGCCGCGGCCAGGGTATAAAGCCGCTCGATCATCCGGCCCAGGCTGAGCAGCCGCCAGCCGTCGTCGCGCGTCATGCGGTCGGTCTGCGCGCCCGTCATGGCGGCCAGATAACTGCTGGCCGACTCAAGGGCCCTGAGCGCTTCTAGCGATGAATACTCCAGCGCATGCTGGACCTCTTGGCCCGGCGGGCTCTGGGAGGCCGCACTGCTGAACATTTTGCAGCGATGAAAGAAGTCGGCCTCGGCGCGCACGATCACATGCCATTGCTCCTGAGACAGGCGCTCGCGCACGGCCGAGGCCGTGCCCTTGATGGCTTGCAGGTTAAAGCCCACGCTCGCGGCCTGCGAGGTGTCGGCCAGGTTGGCAATCAGGGCGCGTTCAAAGACCCGGCGCGCCTGGGTGGCGGGCGGCACGGTATCGAGCACCAGCGCGTTGCCAACGGCCATGCGGCTCAGCCAGGCCAGCAGGGCTTGCGAGGTCTGGTCGTCACCACCCAGGCATCGCAGGGTTAACTGGGCCAGGCGGGTGGCGTTTTCTGTGCGCTCGGTGTAGCGGCCCAGCCAGAAGAGGTTTTCGGCGGCGCGGCTGGTGACGGGCGGGCGGTGGCGCAAGGGGGGCGCGGCCCAGGCGGGCGCAGGCAGTTCGGTGCGCGAGCTTGCTGATTGCCCTGCCGCGGGTTCGGCGGATGCACTTGCCGCGGCGGCCGGCAGCTCGCCCAGCACCCACACATCGGCGCTGCTGCCGCCGTGCTGCATCGAGGCCATGTTTTCGTTTTTACCCGCCAGCCGAGCCAGGCCACCAGGTAGCACCTGCCAGGAGCCGTTGCCGTCGGCGACGGCAAAAACACGCAGCATGGCGGAACGCGGGGCGATTTTTTCGCCCTGCCAGGTCGGCGTTTGCGACAGCGGCCGGTAGGCCTGCACGGTGTAATCCTCGCCCCGGCGAACGATGCGGCCGGCCCATTCATCGAGCTCGCGTCGTGACAGGCTGTGGCCGATGACGGACGCCATGCCCGTGCCGGGATAGGTCGGCTTGATCACGCTGTCCTTGAGCTGGCTCAGCACGTCCTGCATGACGGCCTGCTCGCCGCACCACCAGGTGGCCGGTGACGGCAGGGCCAGTGTTTCGCCGAGCAGATGTTGTGACAGGGCCGGCAAAAATCCGAGCAGCGCCGGCGATTCCAGGAAGGCCGAGCCCGGCGTGTTGACCACCAGCACATTGCCCGCGCGAATCACCTGCAGCAGGCCGGGCACGCCCAGCGTGGAGTCGGAGCGCAGCTCCAGCGGGTCCAGGAATTCGTCGTCCAGCCGCTTGAGCAAGCCGTGCACAGGCTCCAGGCCGCGCAGGGTTTTCAGGTACAGCCTGTCATCGCGAACCAGCAGGTCGCTGCCCTCGACCAGCGTCAGCCCCAGAAAGCGCGCCAGATAGGCGTGCTCAAAATAGGTCTCGTTGTAGGGGCCAGGGGTGAGTAGCACCACACGGCTTTCCTTGTTGTGGCCATTGGCGGGGCTCATCGCCTTCAGCCCGTCCACCAGGGCTTTGTAGGGGGTGGCCAGCCGCTGCACCTTCATTTCACGAAAGGCTTCGGGAAACAGCCGGGAGATGGTCAGGCGGTTTTCCAGCAGGTAGCCCAGGCCCGAGGGCGCTTGCGTGCGCTGCGAGACGACCGACCACCGGCCCTCCGGGCCATGCGCAATGTCGAACGCGGCAATGTGCAGGTAAGTGCCGCCGGCGGCTGGCACGCCCCGCATGGCGCGCAGGTAGCCGGGGTGGCCATGCACCAGCGCGCTCGGCAGCAAGCCTTTTTGCAGCAGTTGCTGAGGGCCGTAAATATCGGCCATCACGCGGTCCAGCAAGCGGGCGCGTTGCTGGATGCCGGTTTCAATCTGCGCCCAGTCGCCAGCCGACACCATCATCGGAAACAGGTCGAGCGACCAGGGTCGCTGCGGGCCATTGACATCGGCGTAGACGTTGTAGGTCACGCCGTTGTCGCGGATCTGGCGATGCAGGTTGGCGGTGCGGCGGTTGAGGTCAAAAAAACCATCCGCTCCCAAAAAATTGAAAAAACGGGTCCAGTTGGCGGCCAGCGGCTCTTCAGGGGCAGCGGCTTGCCTTGTCGGGCTGGCGTCGGTTGGGGAGGCGCTGACGCTGCGCAGTGCGGAGGGCGGCGCTGCGGACACGGCCTCAGTTGGGCCCAGGCTGCGGGAAACCCGGCCACGCAACTCGTCAAAATGGCCCGCAGTGGCCAGCGGAGCCAATGCCGACGCAAGGTCCGATGGCGCTTCCAGCGCTTGTGCAGCAAAAAGTGACTGAGTGTTGTGTTCCACGTGTCCAAGTATGCCTGCGGCCCCTTTCCCCATGACCGCGCAAGACCGTTTTTTTTAACGCAAGTCCAGCGTGAAGGGAAATTCCCGGCTCGGCTGCACCGGCAAAACCCGCATTTTGCCGGGCGTATGGCCCATGCGGAAAAACCGCGTCAGCCGGCGGCTTTCGGCTTCATAGGAATTGACCGGCAAGGTGTCGTAACTGAGACCTCCCGGATGCGCGACATGGTACTGGCAGCCGCCCAGCGAGCGCTCCATCCAGGTGTCCACAATGTCGAAGGTCAGCGGTGCGTGCACGCCAATTGAAGGGTGCAGCGCCGAAGGCGGGTTCCAGGCCTTGTAGCGCACGCCGGCGACATACTCGCCCACGCGCCCGGTGCTTTGCAGCGGCAGGGCGCGGCCGTTGACGGTGATCACATAACGGTTGTCATTCAAACCCGTCACATGCACTTCGACCCGTTCCAGCGACGAGTCGACATAACGCACGGTGCCGCCTGCCGAGCCTTCTTCGCCCATCACATGCCAGGGCTCCAGGGCGCTGCGCAGCGTCAGCTCGATGCTGTTGGCCTTGACTTGTCCAATCATTGGGAAACGGAACTCGAAATGCGGCTCGAACCAGGCCATGTCAAAGGCGTAACCCGATTCCTTCAGTTCGGTCAGGACATCGGCAAAATCCATGCGGATCAGGCTGGGCAGCAAAAAGCGGTCGTGCAGCTCGGTACCCCAGCGTGTCATGCGAACTTGGTAGGGCTTTTTCCAGAAGCGCGCCACCAGCGCACGAAGCAGCAGTTGCTGCGCAATGCTCATGCGCGCATGCGGCGGCATTTCAAAGGCGCGCAGCTCCAGCAGGCCCAGGCGGCCGGTGGCGGAATCGGGCGAGTACAGCTTGTCGATGCAGAACTCGCTGCGGTGCGTGTTGCCCGTCACGTCGACGAGGATGTTGCGCAGAGTGCGGTCAACAATCCACGGCGGCATGTCCTGGCCGTATTTTTCGCGGTTGGCGGCAATTTCACGCAACGCAATTTCAAGCTCGTAGAGCTGGTCGTTGCGTGCTTCGTCCACGCGCGGCGCATGGCGGGTGGGGCCGATGAACATGACGGAGAACAAGTAACTCAGTGAGGGG
>DASXRN010000375.1:0-6686 GCA_036506595.1 Polaromonas sp.
GCCATAGCGGCCCAGCGCGGTGCCGGCCTTTTGCATGGCCGAGAAATCGCCGTCGGCGGGATTCATGTCGGTGTCGATCGGGCCCGGCTCGATGACGTTGCCCTCGGGCTGGCTGGCCGGTGTAAGGAAATGCACACCATCGACGCCACTGGAGGTCAGTGGTGTCCGAGGCAAAGCTTGGGCGGCGGGGCGGCCGACGGCCCGTTCGACGATCAAGGAGAAAGCGAACGGGCCGCGCGGCGCATCACGCTGCCACGGCGTCCGTGGCGACGACTTTCGTGACGACGTCGATGTTGCCGTGAACGGCTTTCGAGTACGGGCAGGCGTCGTGCGCGGCGTGCGCGATGGCCTCTGCCACGTCGCGCGCGACGCCCGGCATGCGGACGTCGATGCGGGCCTGGATGAAGTACGCATCACCAGTCTTGCCGAGATCCACTTCGATATCCACGGACATGTCGGGAGGAAGCGCCACCTTCATGCTCTTGGCCGCGAGGCCGAGCGCGCCGGTGTAGCAGGCCGACCAGGCGCCGGCGAACAGCTGCTCCGCGGTCGGATGCAACTGGACCGCTGTGAACACGATTTCGTTGCCGGCGTTGCCGGGGGTCGAGAGCTGGATGTCGATGCGGTCATCGCCGCGAGGGGCGCCTTCACGGCGGCTGGCCGTCGTATGGGTCTTGCCGGTGAGCAGCACGGTTTGGATCTTGGTGGTCATTGATGAACTCCTTATGAAGGTGGTTTTAAAAATCAGGCGTTGTAGCCGCCGTCGACGGCAATGGTGGCGCCGGTGATGAAGGCGGCGCCGGGACCGGCGAGGAAGGCGACCGTTGCCGCTATTTCTTCGGGGCGGCCATAGCGGCCCAGCGCGGTGCCGGCCTTTTGCATGGCCGAGAAATCGCCGTCGGCGGGATTCATGTCGGTGTCGATCGGGCCCGGCTCGATGACGTTGACCGTGATGCCTTTGGGGCCAAGGTCACGCGACCAGCCGCGGGTGTAGGCGGCCACGGCAGCCTTGGTAGCCGAGTAGTCGGCAATGCCGGGCGAGGGCGACTGGCTGCCGGTAGCCGAGCCGATGGAGATGATGCGGCCGCCTTCGGCGAGCAGCGGTGCCGCGGCGCGCACGGCTGCCGCGACGCCGCCCACATTGATGGCGAACTGGCGGTCAAACGCGGCGACATTGCCGTCGGCCACGCCGCCCGTGACAAACACGCCGGCGTTGTTGACCAGGATGTCGAGCCGGCCGAAATGGCTGGCCACGGTTTTGACGAGCTTGTCGACCTGGGGGGCATCGGCCTGGTCGGCCTTGAAGGCGGCGGCGCGCACGCCCAGTGTTTCGAGTTCGCGTAGCACGGCTTCGGCCTTCTCGCTCGATGTTGCGTAGCTGATCGCGACGTCGGCGCCGTCAGCGGCCAGCGCGCGGGCAATGGCTGCGCCCATGCCGCGTGAGCCACCGGTGACCAGGGCGACTTTGCCGGCGAGTGAGCGCTTGTTAAGCGTGTTCATGATTCATTTCCTTTGAAAAGTTGTTGCGGTAGGGAGACTGTAGAAGTTGCCTTTGAATGAATAAATAGGATTTCTGTGACATCTTTATTTCCATGGGTGAATAATCCGGTTTTGCCGCCTATACGTGCAACGACCCGAAAAAGGAAACCGTCATGGACCAGATGCTTGCAATGCGCGTGTTCGTGCGGGTGGTGGAGGCCGGCACCTTCACCAGGGCGGCCGACTCGATGGACATGCCCAAGCCCACCGTGACCAAGCTGATCCAGAACCTGGAAGCGCATCTGCGCGTGAAGCTGCTGAACCGCACCACCCGGCGCGTGACGGTGACGCCGGACGGTGCGGCGTATTACGAACGCATCACGCGTTTGCTGGGCGAGCTGGAAGACATCGAAGCTGGCCTGGCCAATGCGCAGGCCAGCCCCAAGGGCAGGCTGCGCGTGGACGTGGGCGGCACGCTGGCCCGGCTCATCCTGATTCCGGCGCTGCCTTCTTTTCATGCACGCTATCCCGACATCCAGCTGGAGCTGGGTGTGACGGACCGGCCTGTGGACCTGATCAGCGACAACGTGGACTGCGTGATCCGCGGCGGCGCGCTGACTGATTTGTCGCTGGTGGCGCGCCTGGTGGGCAGGTTCAATTTCATCTCGTGCGCGACGCCCGGATACCTGAAAACTTATGGTGAGCCGACAGATCCGCGCGAACTGGCCACCAGATTTCCGGTGGCCACCTACATGTCAGCCCGCACCGGGCGGCCGCTGCCGCTGCATTACGAAAAAAACGGTGAAGACATCGAAGTGGAAGGCCGCCATGTGCTGGCCGTCAACGAAAGCAATGCGCACTTGGCGGTAGGTCTGGCCGGCCTCGGCGTGATGCAGACCTTCACCTTCATGGCGCAACCGTACATTGACAGCGGTGCGCTGCAAGTGGTGCTGGCCGACTGGAAGCAGCCGCAGCTTCCGGTGTATGTGGTGTACCCGCCCAACCGGCACCTGAGCGCCAAGGTGCGCGTGTTTGTGGACTGGGTGGCCGAGCTGTTCAAGACGCTTGAGCCCTGAACGGCCTGTTGCAGCGCTTGGCGGCCTCAGCCGGCCATGAGTTTGTGCACCAGGTCGGCCGTGGTGCTGGCCTTCTCATATTTGTACTGACTGCGCCTGTCGAATCCCGCTGCGCCACCGTCCGGCGAAATAAAAGTGCCAACACTTTGGAAATAAAAGTGACAACAAGCCGAGCCAAGTCCAGTGTCCATACGGCCTGCAGACTGTTTTAAGGAATCCGCCGTTTTCCGAAAGTCGCCTTTTCCGCCGTATTTTCGATGCCATTTTTGGAAATGAAAGTGCCAACGCCCGTTCCTGCGCCTGCATGGTCAACGTTACTGCAGTCAGCCAATTGTTGGCTGAGGTCGACCGCAGTAACCGGTTCGCGGGTCGCTTAACTCAGGGGGTCAGACACCAAGGTGCTGTGTTGTGCACCAAGCCCATCCACAGCCCCCACAGGGAGGTCAGGAACAGTGCCAGGCCCGCCAGACGCACAGCCCATTGGCCCGAACCTTGCCCGCGCAGCCGTAGCCAGAACCATGGTCCGGCCATCAGTGACACACTGCCGCCCAAGGCAAACAGCGCCATGACGGCGGCCCCCTCAAGCATGCTGCTGGTCAGCGCCGCCACCAGCAAGGCAGAGTACAGCAGCCCGCAAGGCAGCAGCGCCCACAGAACACCCAGCAACAGCGGGGCCGCGCCGCGCGAACCTTGGGTGACTGCGCGCACCCTGCCCCACACCTTGTGCGCGGTGTTTTCCAGCCAGACCGGCTGGCGCGCCTGCCACAGCAGCATCAAGCCCAGCAGCGCAGCGGCCACGTGGAACAACGTCCACACGGGCCGAAGCGCCGCGGATTGAACGCTGAGCCAGCCCAGGCCCTGCATCGAAGCCGCGGCGATACCGCCCAAGCTTGAATAGCCCAGGACCCGGCCCGCCTGAAAAACCCACAGCGAACGTGCGCTCTTGCCGCCGCCAGCGCGTCCCATGCCGGCACACGCGGCGCCGCACATGGCAAGGCAGTGGGGCCCACCAACAAGCCCCATCAGCAAGGCGGTTGCGGCAAGCGTGGTCTGCATCAGATGATTTTTGAAAACCGTGCACGGTTGCGGTCTGCCTGCAAATAGCGGTCAAACACCATCGCTACGGCCCGCACAAAAAACCAGCCCTTGGCCGTTACCTCAATGCCGGAATCATTCAGGCTGACCAGTCCCTGCTCGGCCTGCACGTCCAGCGCTTCGAGTTCTGGCGCAAAGTAAGTCCGAAAATCAAGCAGGTACGCCAGCTCGATCGACTCAAACTGCAAGGCCCCCTGGCACATCAAGGCCATGATCACCGCACGCCTGACCAGGTCATCGCGCGACAAGGCCAGGCCGCGCACAACCGGCAGCCGCCCCTGATCCAGATGGTCGTAGTACTCTGCCAGGGTCTTGGCATTCTGGCTGTAAGTAGCCCCCACCCGACCGATGGCCGAGACCCCCAGTGCAATCAGGTCGCAGTCAGGCTGGGTGCTGTAGCCCTGAAAATTACGGTGCAGGCGGCCCTGGCGCTTGGCAATGGCCAGCGCATCGTTGGGCAAAGCGAAATGGTCCATGCCCACATACACATAGCCCGCAGCATCAAACGCCGCCAGCGAGCGGGCCAGCATGGACGTTCTGGCAGAAGCCGAGGGAAGCTCGGCCGTCACAATGCGGCGCTGCGGCTTGAAACGTTCCGGCAAATGCGCATAGGCGTACAAGGCCACCCGGTCCGGGCGCAGTGCCGTTACCTGGGCCAGGGTGCGGTCAAATGATTCCGGTGTTTGCTGGGGCAAGCCGTAAATCAGATCCACATTGATCGACTCAAATCCCTGCCGCCGGGCCGTTTCAACCAGCGCAAACACCTGCTCTGTGGGTTGAACACGATGTACGGCTTTTTGCACCGCCGGGTCAAAGTCCTGCACGCCAAAGCTCAGACGGTTGAATCCCAACTCGGCCAGCACGGAAAGCCGGCCTTCATCCACGGTTCGCGGATCCACCTCGATCGAATACTCCCCCCCGGGAGCCAGGGAAAAACTGCGGCGCAGCATGGCCATCAAGGCCCGCAGCTCGTCATCGCTTAAAAAAGTCGGGCTGCCGCCGCCCAGGTGCAGCTGGCTGACCACCTGGCCCAAGCCGACGTGTGCCGTGTGCAGGTCGACCTCGCGGCTCAGGTAGCGCAAATACGGCTCGGCCCGTTCGTGGTGCTTTGTGATGATTTTGTTGCAGGCGCAGTAGTAGCACAGGGACTCACAAAACGGGATGTGAACATACAGCGACAGTGGCAAAGACATCGCGGCGACCCCGCTGCGGCGCTGTTTGAGGGCCTGAACGTAATCATCCGCAGCAAACGCTTCCACAAACCGGTCGGCCGTCGGGTACGAGGTGTACCGCGGTCCGGTCAGGTCAAATTGGCGCAGCAAGTCAGGCGAAACAACACTCATGAACAAATCCCTTGGGCTAGCACCCTACTCTGCCGTCAATTGCCAAGTCGTACCTTGATGTGGATCAAGTCCCGGGCAGGCAGGCAAGGGGACAATCGAAACCACATCAGGAGTCCGTCATGTTCGATAGCGCCATAGTCCCTGCAACCAACGCCGAAGCGGAAAGTTTGGAGAAGCCGCCCGGCTCCGTCAAAATAGCCCGAATGGACAAAGAATTCGTCAAGGTCGCCTGCTCCAACTGCAATTTGCGCGAGCTGTGCATGCCGGTGGGCCTGAATGCCGAGGAACTGACCCGTGTGGATGAACTGGTTGCCACGCGGCGAAGCATCAAGCGCGGCATGTCCCTGTTCCACAATGGCGAGAAATTCACCTCGCTGTATGCCATCCGGACCGGTTTTTTCAAAACCAGCGTGACCACGGAAGACGGGCGCGACCAGGTCACGGGCTTTCAGATGGCCGGCGAGATCATTGGCTTGGACGGTATCGTCAACGATCAGCACACCTGCGACGCCATTGCGCTTGAAGACGCCGAAGTGTGCGTCATGCCTTTTGACCGCATCGAGGAAATCTCACGCGAGGTCAACGCGCTGCAGCACCATGTCCACAAAATCATGAGCCGCGAAATTGTGCGGGACCACGGCGTGATGCTCTTGCTGGGAAGCATGCGGGCCGAGGAGCGGCTGGCGGCCTTCCTGCTCAACCTGGTGCAGCGGCTGCAGGCGCGCGGCTTTTCAAGATCAGAGCTGGTGCTGCGCATGACCCGGGAAGAAATCGGCAGTTACCTGGGCATGAAGCTTGAAACCGTGAGCCGCACTTTCTCAAAATTTTCAGACGATGGCCTGGTCGAGGTCAAACAGCGCCATATCCACATTCTGGATGCCGAGGCACTCAAGCGCATCGTTAACCCCCAGGTTTGTCGCTGATTTTTGATTCGTTTTCCCGATCGGGCTTAGCCAGCCATAAAACCAGCCCGCCGCAAGCCATGCTGATCAGCCAGAAGCTGAAAAACGCCATCGTGTAAATCCCCTGGCGCGACGGCTGGGAGGTATGGCCCGGCCAGTGCACCTCGCCCGGGTCCACCATGGCAAACACCAGCGCTTCCAGCAGGCAGGCCGCCAGGAATGCCGGCCCGATGATGAGCAGCCCATGCCTGATCTGGGGCAACTCGTTCGAATCGGGCTTACTCATGGCGCTTGCCTCCCGTTGCACTGTGGTTGCGACCCGTCAGCGCGGGCTGCATGGGCGGTTGCGCCGCCTGCACTTGCTGGCTGATCGCGATTCCTTCCCGGTAGGCATCGCCTGAAACCAGCGCGTCCGGCCCTTGCATGATGTACACCGCCGTGACGACGCAAGCCAGCACCGCAGAGAGTGGCCCGGCAATCACCAGCCAGACGTAAGCCTCCTTCCACCAGGGCCGGGCCGTGGAGATTCGCGAAACATGGCGGGCGGCTTTGTTAACAGGACTCATGCTTTGCCTTCCTTACACAAACGTCTAACGGGGGACCAAAAACACTGACTTTTCAGTCACCTCATCGGCCGACGTGGTGATCACGAATTCAATCGGGTGCGAGCCGGCCGTGGCCGCGTTTGGCGGTGCCTGCACCCGCACCGGTACCCAGCGTGAATTGGCGGCATCCACCACCACCGCCGCGTCCGACACAATCCGGGCCCCGTCAATCCCGGTCACATGGAT